>NZ_JAAHHC010000007.1:0-530203 GCF_010672265.1 Moorena sp. SIO3A2 | reverse complement strand
TATCTTCCCGAGTATAGTCCTGATTATAACTTAATTGAATTGGTTTGGCATTCAGCAAAAGAATATATTGCCAATCGAGTTTTCAAATCAATTGAAGAATTAGAATGTTTGTTAAATCATCTTTTAAATGAAGGAGGGTTAATTATAAAATGGGTACGAAAAATAAAAAACAAAGGCAATGCTGTTATCACAGTTTAAATGCGCAACAGCTTAGCAGCATTAGGAAAAACCGATTTGTTTAGAACTCATGAAGTTCCTAAGATTAAAGCGGTTTTAGATACTCTTAGTTTATTTTAAATATTGGTTTTTATGTAACATTTTTTTTAAATTATTTGATTTTTAATTGTTAAAATATTACTATATTATATAATTTATAATATATAGAAATTCTATTCACGAGTGAGCTACAAATTTCCGGGTTTTAGGAAACAGCGGATCACCGGAACAGCGGATCGGGTAGCTAAGGCCGTGAGCCACGCTTTAGGCTTTGCCGACGCTGCGCGTTCGCGTTTGGCCTACGGCCAAACGCGAACGGAGCAGGGAATAGGTAATAAGAAAAAAAATCTCTGTACCTCATAGCTATGAGAAAAGTTATATATCATAGTGATTATAAATTTTATTTTCCAGATACTCCTCAATTAACAGGCGAGTGTAGCTATTGAGAGGATACTCCAGAGCTTTTTGGGGAGTCACCCATACCCATTGCTCAATTTCTTCGTTGGGAGTGATGGTTTCTCTGGCAGAAAAGGCATAGTAATTAACCATGATGAAATGGGCTTCTCGCACAAACTGTGAGTCCAACACTGCTTCCTGTAGCAACCCAAAGCGTACCTGAGTTAAATCTAGACCAACTTCTTCCCGAAACTCTCTGAGCAGTGCCTCTTCGAGGGTTTCACCCCATTCTACTTTACCTCCTGGTACACCCCATTGACCCCGCCATTTAGTGGTTTTCACAATCAAAATTCGTCCACTTGTAGTTAAGGCAAGTGCCCCTACCGTAGTCAAAGGAAACTGCCCCTGCACAGATAGCCCTCCATTTATGATTTTCTTTGGAATCCCATTGCTTAGCTTGTTTTGTCGAATTTTTTGTTCACAGACCTACTTGGCATAGGTGAGCGCAGTTTTCAATCTTTAAGGATCACCATCTGATATCACCAATCACTAATCGTGATTTCTGGGCTAGTGGCCAGTAAATCACGATTATGTCAATTTCAGGGATCAGGTCGAAGCTATTTCCTGTATAAAACTTGATTGTCCCAATAATCTACCATGCCCAAACGCGCTTATCGTCCGGTTGAGCAACAATGAACCACCCCTTAGTGAAAAATCTTGTATCCACTGGCAAGGCATTTCAGGGGAAGTCTGATACGCTAACTCTCTAGACCTTGAATAACTTCCAGGCTATCAGGAGGTGTTATATTGAAAATTTAAACTCCCCAGGCAAGATTCGAACTTGCGACCAATCGGTTAACAGCCGACCGCTCTACCGCTGAGCTACTGAGGATTGCCAAACAATTGCTCTTCACATCTACTGATTATAATCATAAAGTACAAAGTCTGGCAAGTACTTTCGCAAATTTTTTTGAAATCACTGTTGTGTCGGGAGTTTTGAGTACAGGTTACAGTCAACAATAAATAGTTAACAATAATCAGTCCAGTAAATATAAGCCAGTCGGTAGTCAACAGTCAGTAGTCAGCAATAATATCCTAATGGTTGACTTCTTGCCACTGTAACCCATGCTTGAGTGGGGAACGGCTTGATTCAACGTTGACGTTGAGCAACGGTTTTTGGTTAACCCCTGATTGCCTTTGTTTTTCTAACACTGCTCTAGCTAATGCAGCTTGTCGTTCCACTTCTTCCTTTAAATGCTGCTTACGGGAATACTCAGCTATCTTGATTCTCGCTTTCTGGTAGGTGGGGGTTTCTTTAGGGATTTGAGACAAATACACTAGCGCTTTAATAAAGTTACCCTGTCCTCCTTGTTCATAGGCTTCTTGTAACAAGTACTCTGCTCGAATCTGTTGCTTTTGCTGATATTCCTTCAGCTTTGGTTGGACTTTAGCACCGGTGCGGGTTTCTGGATGGATTTGTTCGAGTAGTGCGATCGCATTGGTAAACTCTTGGGCTAATGCTTGTTTGTAGGCTTGCTTTAATAACCCTTGGGCTTCTGCCTCAAGGCGAGGTTTTGCCTTCTTGACTAATGGCTCCATCTTCTTTTGCCAAAAGCCAATTGAGGGCATTTTATCGTATCCCTCAAGCACATCTGACCATCTTCCTTGATCAAAGGCTTGCTCTGTAGCCTTAAACAGAGCTTCAGCACTTTGCCATTGTTGCTGCCACTGTTGAACCGTATTTAGGGATTGTTCATAGATCAGGCTATCGCTAGGAATCGATTCTGCTAGTGCGATCGCTTCCTCCAAATCACCGGCTTGATAGTGTTTGATTGCCTTTTGTAGAATATCAAATTCAGAACGAGACGCAGAAGCATTCAGTAAAGCATAAAGTCCGATTAAAATGGCTATAGCATTGGAGCTTGCTGCTCCCACTCCGATTCCTTTCAGTAAAGGTGGCAATTTTGGCCAGCTATACAGGGCGAATTCACGGACATACACTTTCCAATCTAATGGCGGCTCATCAGTGCTAAGTGCTAAGTTATTATTAATATTTTTTGATTCTTTAGTGTTATTTATTGATTCGTTATTACTACTTTTTGATTCTTGAATAATAAATTTTGATTCGTTATTACTACTTTTTGAGTGTTTTTCCAGGAGTGTTTTCTGCTCATTTTTGACTCCTGAGTCAGACAATGGCGTTGCCTGTTTTAATTGTTGTGAGCTAGACTCCCTAGTCAGTGCTGAGTGTTCAATGGTAACCATTGAGTCAGACTGAGTATCTAGCACGTTTAATTCAAGAGTGTCATTGTCACTAAACTTGATACTGAGTGGTGAGTGCTCCGTTATCAGTTCTGAGTCAGACTTAGCAATAGATACTTTTAACTCAGGACTTTGAGTACACATCAGTGTCTTAAGTACGATTAAGGCATCAGTTGCTGACTGATAGCGTGCTTCGCTGTTGTAAGACACCATATGGTTGAGTACAAACGCCATTTTATCGCTAACCGATACATGTTTTCGCCAATCAATCTCACCAGTCTCAGGGTCAGCCAATTGCATTGGGGTCATGCCTGTGAGGGCGTGAATCGCAATCATTCCTAGGGAATAAATGTCACTGTTAGGAAAGGATTGACCAGCAAGTTGCTCTGGGGGTATGTAGGCGAAGGGACGAATTGTGCTGGATGGATCAGACGATGGGATCTTGGTCAGATGGAGTTTGATTGACTTTGAATTAATCAGCTCAGCAGCACCAAAGTCAATCAAAACTAGCCTACGGTCTGACCCTCGTCTGATTAGGTTATTGGGTTTGAGGTCCCTATGAATTATCCCTTGGCGGTGAATAAATTCTAGGATGCCTAAAACATCTTGTAATAGTTCAATGCACTGGTTTTCCCTAAAGCGTTTATTACTGTTTTGGCTGATCGGCAGTTCAGTACTAAGAGTTTCTCCGATAATTAACTTTTGAACTAAGTAAAATCCGTGGTGATCTTCAAAATAATCAACTAGACGAGGAATTTGGTTATGGCTACCCAGTTTGATCAAGGTTTGAGCTTCATTGAGCCAGAGACGCTTAAGAAATTGCCATTTTTGAGGATCATCGCTTTTGGGCTGAAGATACTTAATCACATAGCGGGGATGGCCCTGTTGTCTGGTATCCTCTGCGATATAGGTTTTGCCAAATGCCCCAGCACTTAGAGATTCAATGATTTTATAACGCCCATTTAGGAGCTTTCCCCATAGGGAATGATTTGGATTAATTTTCAAAGAATTTTTTCCTACCAGAATCACTTCTATTTAGTTTTTTTCAAGAAACCAACAGTGTTTCCGGAATTAGTGGTTTACAGAAGTAATTGGATTTGCTGTAGTGTCACCCGGTAGGAAATCGGATGTAAGCAATCAGCTATATTAAATCAGCTATATTAAATCATATATATTAAATCAGCTATCAGTGATCAGCCATTGTAATGATCGGCCTTACTCCCGTTGCGGGATGATCTGACAATTGTTGACAACCCCAAAGCTTCCACTCTTCACCCCTCTCCCCCCTCCCGATTTTGTCCTCATTTGCTACAACAGAAAGCAACTGGGTATAAAAACTATATGCCAGGATAGATATTAGATGTGTGTTCTTCGGTGGTCATCATATCCGCTTCTCAAACATGGAAAGTTGAAATTAGCACTATGAGCAAGGATCTAGACTTTAGCCCCCAGGGCTATGAAATTAAACAAGAGTTAGGACAAAATCACGCTGGGGGTAGAGTCACCTACCTGGCGACACAACTGGAGACTCAGCAAAATGTTGTGATTAAGCAGTTGCAGTTTTCCCAATTAGGCACTAGCTGGGCAGAATATGACACTTATGAACGAGAAATTAAACTCCTGCAGCAGCTCAATCATCCTAGCATTCCTCGCTATATCGATTCTTTTGACACTCCCACTGGATTTTGCTTAGTCCAAGAATATAAACCAGCACCTTCCCTCGCGGAAGATTACCACTGGACACCAGAAGAAGTTAAGCAAATTGCGATCGCTGTTTTGGAAGTCTTGGTTTACTTGCAACGGCGGCAACCTCCTGTGATTCATCGAGATATTAAACCAGAAAATATTTTGGTTGATAGACAGGGCAACTTGAAGGTGTATCTAGTAGATTTCGGTTTTGCCCGGATAGCAGGTGGGGATGTGACGCTTAGTAGCGTTGTTAAAGGTAGTGTAGGGTTTATGCCACCAGAGCAGATGTTTAATCGGCAATTGACCAAAGCATCTGATCTGTATAGCTTAGGGACAACCCTGATTTGCTTGCTGACAGGGACAAAATCTAGCGAAATCAACACCTTAGTTGATGATAATTATCGGATTAATTTCAAACCACTGTTGCCCAAGTTAAATCCTCAGTTTATTCATTGGCTCGACAAAATGGTGGCACCTAACCTCAAACATCGCTATCCCGATGCAGCAACTGCCCTAAAAGCCCTGAAGCCGATTGATGTAGTGAATGATGTCACTCCTCTAAAAACACTGTTGCGGGCTATACAACCAACAAAGGCAGTAGTAAAACTTGCCACCCTCAGCCTTGTGGCTGCTTCTTCATCGGCTATAACCTATGCCTGGCTCACCAGTCCAGCCAGACAGTTGCTAAGCAGTGGAGAATGCCCAGGCTGCAATCTCCCAAATATCAACCTACAGGATAAGAACCTCAAGCAAGCTAAGCTGGAGGGGGCGAATCTTAGTGGTGCCGACCTAGAGGGGGCTAACCTGTGGAGAGCTAACCTTAGGGGGGCTAACCTGTGGGGAGCTAACCTAGAGGGGGCTAACCTAAACGGTGCTCGCTTGCATGGTGCTAACCTGGGCGGGGCTAACCTCAAGGACGCTAACTTTGACATCAGGAGGGCTAAGCGCCAGGGCATTAACCTCAAGGGCGCAACTATGCCTGATGGCTCTGTACATAAGTAGTCCGATCCTGTCTGGTTGAATACTTATCATTCTGGGTTTTTCGTCAATTGAAAATCGATAATTGAAATTGAAATTGAAAATTAACAATTAACAATTAACAATTAACAATTATCGATGAACCTAAATAGTAAGTGATTAACCTGACTCGAGATGACTAATTAAATTGAAAGATGTGACCAGAACGAGCACGAGAGTATTTAACTGTTGCTATCTGGTTGGAGGAGCGATCGCGTACTGTGATCAATCCTGATTTATTGCTCAACTGCATTGAGGATTGAGTTAAACGGGTGATTGGGAAGCGCTTAACTTCTAAGGGCTGAAGAATCCCACTCAGGAGTTGGGGACGACCTAGTTTATCTGCCATCTCCCAGCCAGTGAGGTCAATGGCTTCACTGGTCACATTCTTCAACTCAACCCATTCGCTTCCGCCTTCATCGGAGCCTTCTGGATTAGGTAATGCGGCTACGATTATCACAGCACCATCATTCTTGATGATATCATCTACTGGCACAACTACTGGACGATCCATATCCGGTTCTTTTGTGCCATCCTTGCTCAGGAAGATGGGAAAGAAGGAACGAATAAACTCGCCACGGCTACCATTGGGATTGGTACTGCGGTAGAGGACTAAATCGTAAGTGGCATCATTGATAGTAATTCGACGCTTGTCACGAATTTTGCCATAGATACTTTCATAATAGGCAACGGTTGCGATCGCGATTTCACATTCAGGGCTTGGTCCAACAAAAAATCCCCCTTTCTTCTTGAACAATTTAGCAATAACATTGCCTCCCATATCAGTCACGTTTTGGTTCATTTGTAACGTGACAACGTTGGGATTATTCGGTCCTTCATTCCCTCGTAAGTCATACTTGTAGCCGAGAAAATTTACTCGCTGATTTTTTTCATCTAGGTAGAATTTTACCCATGAATGGTAACCAGAAATGGTGCCAAGAGTTTCTCGTTTATCTCCAGAGCGGATATTGTATTTTCCTTCCCCAACAAATACATGCTCAAAGCCAGAAGCGAAGTGAGTTGATTTGCCCTTGTAGTAATTGGTGTAGTGTTCAAACCAGATTCGCTGTAGCTTGATTCTAAATTGCTGCTCCGAAAGATTTTCACCTAACTCTTCGTTAATATAGTTTCGGGCAAGTTGGATCGGTTTGGTAGAGAGAATCAGAGAAATAAAATCTAATTGCTCATGTTCTTCTTCCTCAGGAGTAAATTCTGGGTCAAGAGAGCGGATGGCGTAGTTATCTAAGAGTTTAATGAAACTGCTATAGGTGCGGGTTTCATCGAACAATTTGTCTTCATTAACTTTATAGAATAAGGGTCGGGTAGCTAAGTCGATTTCACGTTGACCGCTAGCTTTGACCTGCTCATCTAATAGAATGTCAGCAGTTTCGTCTTCCCATTCTCCGGAGCTAGTGCGAGTGCTAACCGAGAATTGGTTTTCGTCACTTTCCCAAATTTGTTGATAAATATTGGTTTCGCTCATGTCTCTATTTTTTAAGTCAAATGATCTAAAGGTTGTTGAGGATATCTATGCCAAGTTGAATGATTGACGGTCAACGGTCAACGGTCAATAAATCTATCCTAGGCTCACTATTTTCAGGAGACAGTACCCTTGAGGGTACTTTTTTCTTGCTCCTGCGGGGTAGTTTCAAATCTGATTTGTAATTATACTCAAATCTTGCACCATTATCAATAAGCTTGGTTCATGTCGGGTGGGCAGTGCACCAGACAGATAATCAAGCTTGCAAAGCGCTTTGGTAGGCACTGCCCACCCTTGGTTCATGTCGGGTGGGCAGTGCACCAGACAGATAATCAAGCTTGCAAAGCGCTTTGGTAGGCACTGCCCACCCTACTGCTTGGTTCATGTCGGGTGGGCAGTGCACCAGACAGATAATCAAGCTTGCAAAGCGCTTTGGTAGGCACTGCCCACCCTACTGCCCACTACGATTAATGACTGAAGCAGGGGGTAGTTTCAAATCTGATTTGTAGTTATACCAATTCTGTAAATTACAGCTAGAGATCAATTTCGTCTCCCCATTTCCCCCATCTCCCCGCGCCCGATCCTGATTGAGATGGCGACAATGCAATAGTTTTACAACACCTACACCACCGATTAAACTCGCTTAACCCACTACACCCACTCCGGCTACTTTTTGTTACCACAATGCAATAGTTTTACAGCACCCACTAAACCCATTACTCCTATTTAGTCTACTACTCCTATTGCTAGCACTCCACCCATCCTTCCCCCGATACTCCTTAAGATGGCGACAATGCAATAGTTTCAAAGCGCCCACACCACATATTTAGCTCACTTAACCTACTCCACCCACTCCAGCTCCTTGCGAAAATGCAATAGTTTTTCTAATCCCTTGAATCTTCTCCAAAATGTGGTTATAATAATAGTATCGTTAAAGCAATGGTTATTGCCTCATGATGATTTCTACCGCACAAGCCGCTGAATTACTGGGTGTTTCTGCCACTCGGGTTCGTTTCCTTCTGGGCAAGGGCAGAGTCAAAGGAGCGTATAAGGTGGGTAGAACTTGGGTGATTCCTCTGTTTGATGGCATGCCAGTGGTCACCCCTGGCACTCGTGGACCAAAGCGGAATTGGTCAAAGCGTACAAATTACACGAAGGCTGTGATCCACGTTAATCAGAAAGTCATTCGCCAAAATCACAACACCGGGGAACGCAATCCAGTGATTACGGTAAAACGAGGCTCTAAAAACATTTACGGTCATACGGTAGAAGTCAATGGCCCTTGTCGGGTGATGTATCGCCCTGATAATCCGTTACATTGTGGCGCAAGGGTGTGGATTGAGACTATCTCGGATTTTCAAGTTATCTGAGCCAAGACTTTCACGGGGTGACAAGCAGCTTGAAAGCATGAACCAGCGAGGTTTGAATCACATCGACCAAGAGTAAAAAGCGATTTTTTTGATCATTTTCATAAAAATGGCAGGTATAGCATTTTTATTTGAGATGTAAACCTAAGAGGTATTTTTTTATCCAATAAAACTCCGTATATCTTTCCCCTCTTGCCTGCCCCCCTTACTAGAT
This sequence comes from Moorena sp. SIO3A2, assembly GCF_010672265.1. NCBI lineage: Bacteria > Bacillati > Cyanobacteriota > Cyanophyceae > Coleofasciculales > Coleofasciculaceae > Moorena > Moorena sp. SIO3A2. The sequence goes on along the minus strand of NZ_JAAHHC010000007.1, from coordinate 521,562 downwards.
ACCGTTGGCGAAATTAATATTTGTTTACACAAGGGTAGCAGATGGGTAACTTTAAGTTCATGCTCCCCCAGAATTGGGGGTTGGGGGGCTATAAAGACTGCTGTCTTCAGGCTGATATTTCTAAATGTTAAATTCGCCAGCAGTATCTTACTAAGGGGGGTTAGGGGGGATTCCTCTTGCCTTTTGCCTTTTTATGGAATACGTGTGTTTACAACCCAGATACAAACGCGCTTATGCGATTGACCTTTGGTCAAGCTACGCGAACGCTTAAGAACGATGAACCCTCACCCGCTTATCAGGCTTTTGCTTTCTGACCCAGGCTAAAAACTTCTGCATCTGAGGGTCATTTTTCAAAGCTTCACAGGTATTCAATTCCAGAGCTAAACGAGTATTTGGGAATAAAGCATGTATTTGTCGATGACAAGCAGGGCAAATAGTAATCGTTGGACCAGGTTTCATCTTTTTTCGCTTAGTGTTTTGTCTAGGAATCAAGTGATGAACTGTCAATCGCTCTACATCTCTTCCACAAAGTTCACAAGTCATTGATAATGATAGCAATTATTAGTTTGGTGAGCTCCAAAGTCTTAGGGAGTAGGGAGTAGGGAGTAGGGAGTAGGGAGTAGGGAGTAGTAAAGTCAGACTAGGGAACTTCGGAATAAGGAAAAAATCCTGTAGACCTCATTACTACGAGAACTGTAAAATCCTAAGTGTTTAACATCTCAAATAAAAATGCTATATCATGAAAGCTTGGTCAATAATTTCCTATCTAGTTATCGGTATACTTATCGGTGCTTTTTTAGGTATTATACTACAAAAGTCTGCTCAAGTAGACCAGTTGTTCAGACGCTACGGTATCCTCAGCACTTCTACCATTAAGGATAATCAAAGCAAACCAGTTCCTGCCAATTTTCAAGGCAATATCTCCTTATTTATTTTGGCAGGACAGTCGAATATGTCAGGAAGTGGTAAGCTGACACCTGCTAGTTCCATTACTCACCCCAGAGTTTTTGTCTTTGGAAACGATTACCGCTGGCATCTAGGCAAAGAACCGATTGATTCACCAAGTGGACAAGTTGATCACGTCTCGGAAGATAAGTCAGCTGGAGTCAGTCCAGGTATAGCATTTGCTACTGAATTGCTCAAATACGATCCTGAGCTGATTGTTGGTTTAATTCCCTGTGCTAAATGGGACACTACTATTCAACAGTGGCAAAAAAATCTAAGTGAAGATACTTTGTATGGCTCTTGCTTAAAGCGAGCCTATGCTGCTTCACCAATGGGAGAAATTCAAGGTTTACTATTCTTTCAGGGAGAAAGTGATGCCCTTAATCCTCAAGCCTACCCAAGTCGAAGATTCTTCCCTAATCAGTGGGCTGATAAATTTGTTAGGTTAGTAAAAGATTTCCGTCAAGACCTAGGGAAACCTGAGTTACCAGTAGTTTTTGCTCAAATTGGCACCACTACTGATCCAGAAAAGCTCCCGAACTGGGAAACCGTGAAAGCGCAACAGGAAACAGTCCAGTTACCAGCTACTGGGATGATTACCACAGATGACTTGGCTTTGCAAGACCATGTCCACTTGACAACGGAAAGTTATTTGATTCTTGGAAAAAGATTTGCTAAAGCGTTTTGGAAACTTACTGATCAGTGACATCATGTTTTGAATTTACTATTCGAGGATTATGGCATCAATTAATTAATGGAAACCTGGACAGTTATTTTCGTTCTAGCTATCGGTCTTTTTCTTGGTATTATTCTCCAGAAGTATTATCCAGTCGGTAAGTTGATCAGACGCTACGGTATTATTAGTCGCTTCTTAGTTAAGCGGAAATCTGAGTCTCGGGAAATCAATGTGATTCCACCAGATTTTCAAGGCAAGATGTCCCTGTTTATTTTGGCAGGACAGTCGAATATGTCCGGAACAGGTAAGCTAACACCTGCTAGTTCCGTTACTCACCCCAACGTTTTTGTCTTTGGAAACGATTACCGCTGGCATCTAGGCAAAGAACCGATTGATTCACCAAGTGGACAAGTTGATAAAGTCTCGGAAGATAAGTCAGCTGGGGTAGGTCCGGGGATGGCGTTTGCTACTGAATTATTGAAATACAATCCTGAGCTAATCATCGGTTTGATTCCTTGTGCCAAGTCTGGCACTGCCATTCAACAGTGGCAAAGAAGCCTGAGTGAGGATACCCTTTATGGCTCTTGCTTAAAGCGAGTAGGTGCTGCTTCTGTGATGGGAGAAATCACCGGTATACTTTTCTTTCAAGGGGAAAAAGATGCTCAAAAGCCTTCTCAAGACGATGAGATAACGTTTTTCCCCAATCAGTGGGCTGATAAATTTGTTACCTTGGTAAAAGATTTCCGTCAAGACTTAGGGAAACCTGAGTTACCAGTAGTTTTTGCTCAAATTGGCACCACTACTGATCCAGAAAAGCTCCCGAACTGGGAAACCGTGAAAGCGCAACAGGAAACAGTCCAGTTACCAGCTACGAGGATGATTACTACAGATGACTTGGCTTTGCAAGACTATGTCCACTTAACAACGGAAAGTTATTTGATTGTTGGAAAACGATTTGCTAAAGCATTTTGGAAACTTGTTCAAAGATAAAAGGGTATATCAAGACAGGGAAAACTAGAGGAGACGTAGCCATTGATTCCGGTCAAGCTTGATGAACATCTTATCTAAAACAGTTCCAGGGTTTTTAGTTCCAGGGTTTTTAATTGGGAGCATCGCCATCATTGCCGCAATTCCCACAGTGGTGATATCAACACCAGCTGCTAAAAATATTGCGCAACAGATTACTGTCCGGATTGATGGCCCAAAACAGGGAGGGAGTGGGATAATTGTTGAACGCCAAGCAAATATATATTATATCCTGACCAGTGCTCATGTGCTACAAAAAGCTGGCATCTACAGGATTCAAACCCCTGATGGCAATCGTTATCCTGTAGACTCCCGCTACATCAGACGGATGCCAGGGGTAGATTTAGCGATCTTACCTTTCACTAGCACCTCTAACTACCCAGTGGCTAGGTTAGGGAATTCCCAGCAAATCAGTGCAGGTCAAAGGGTTTATGTGGCTGGATGGCCCCGTTCTGGAGGTGCTTCTCAACAACGGCGGTTTATTAATAGCGAAGGACTGCTCACGGATGCTAGTTCTAAACTTCCTAGGGGATATGCTCTGAGTTATACCAATTTGGTGAGAATTGGGATGAGTGGTGGACCAGTATTAGACGATCAGGGGCGGGTAATTGGCATTAATGGTATGGTCAGATTAGTGGGCGATTCTGACACAATTGTGGCATCTGGGATTAGCATTGACACCTATTTAACCTGGCGCTCTCAGCTGAAACTGCCAACTCCTGTAAAGACTCCTCAAGTCGGTGTTTCTCCTACAGCTGCGTCTGCCAAGACCGGAACAGTTTTCTACAAGTTGACGAATACTCTCAAAGTAGGGACTGGCTCAGTGAGTTCTGTGGCGATTGGCACCGTTGCTCAAGGGAGATCAATACAAAAATCAGTACAAAAATTGATGGCCGCTAGTGGTCATAGTGATGGCACTATCTCCCTGTGGAATCTGTCCACTGGTCAATTAATTCGTACCTGGCGAGGTCACGGTGGTGCAGTGAATGCTGTGGCGATTAGTCCGGATGGTCAAACTTTAGTCAGTGGCGGTGATGACCGTATGATCAAGACCTGGAATCTTAACACGGGTAAACCTTTAAGTACCCTGACTGGACATCAAGATACAGTGGCGACTTTAGCCTTCAGTGGCGATAGCAAAACCTTAGTTAGTGGTAGCTGGGACAACACTATTAAGATTTGGCAGCTGCCTAAGGGTAAACTGTTGCATACCCTTACCGGACATTTAGGTTCGGTGAATTCTGTTGAAATCTCTCCTGATGGCAAAACCTTAGTCAGTGGTTCTCAAGATACAACTATTCGGCTGTGGAATCTAGCTACAGGTAAGTTAGTGCGTATCTTCAAGGGACATTCTCGATCGGTGTCGTCTGTAGCGATTAGTCTGGATGGGAAGACTTTAGCCAGTGGTGGAGGAGACGGCACGATTCGCTTGTGGAATCTTAACACTGGTAAATTGACTAGGACCTTGACGGGTCACACAGATGGGGTGTGGTCAGTAACGATGACTAGAGATGGAAGCACCCTGATTAGCGGTAGTTGGGATAAGACCATTAAGTTGTGGGATATGAGGAGCGCTCAGTTGAAAAGCACCTTAAATGGTCATTCGGGCTATGTTGTTGCTGTTGCTTTGAGCCAGGATGGTCAAACCCTAGTTAGTGGTGGTTGGGATCAGCAGATTAGAATTTGGAGCAAGCAAATATCTAATTAACCTGAGTTCAAGATAAGCGATTCGGCAAAGCCGACGCTTGGCCGTAGGCCACGCCAAAGGCGAACGCGAACGCACTCCTAAAGCAGTAATTGATAGCAAAGGGAACAGCGGATCTGGGAACAGGGAGCAGGGAGTAGGGAGTAGGGAGTAGGGAACAAAAATTATCACAATTCCTACACGGATTGCTAGATATCTGGTTAAAATTGGGTTCTGTTAATTGATAGGGTTGATCGCACTTATGAAGTAGAGTCTTTTTTGACGCTGATTCCCTTAAAACCCTCTTGACTATTGCCTATTGCCTATTGCCTATTGCCTTAAAAGGATAAGCAATGTCGCTCAAACGTTGCTGATAATTGCTATAAAAAATTGCTATAATAGATTTAGGTGTTGTCTACACCATTAACCGGTCAAATAATCCCAGGCTTTAATAAATTCAACAATTTGGCTCACTGGAGGCAGGGTTGATACTGGTCTTGATGGTGTTGTAGTGTCTTCAGATTGCTCGCTCCAGCTTGATTGATTCATCAGATACTTCCCAAAATCTTGATTAGAATAAATACTTAATGAGTAGTCTCTAGAGTTAGTAATAATTGTCTGAGTCGGAGCAATAAAAAAGTTAGCCGATGATTTAATTTCTGGTGCTAACTTAACGGTTTTAATTGGTTTAATCTGCTCAATAGCTTGGCAAATATTTGTAATTAATTTATTGATTTGCTGTTTGTTTTGATTACTTAAAGTGTATATTGATCGTGAGGGTAGGCTATTTAATAGGGTCACAATATTGCGATGAGTTTGACCTCCATCTTTGAAGGGGACAATGGCCAAGTAAGCGATAATGAATAAGTCAGCGTTGTTGCTCGTAAAGGTAATGGTTGTTCTGCGGACACCCACCTCAATGCTGGGCGGTTGATTGAGGACTTCAGAAACATTGGCTATCTGATTATAAATCGAGGCTAAAGCCAAATTCCCTTTGAGGTCTAATGGTGTATCAACGATAATCTTTACTGTTGGGAGGGTCTCGTTGAAAAAGGTTTTGGCAGCTTCGGAAGACAGATGGATAATTTGACTTTGATCACCATCGGGACTTAAGTCAACCCATTCACAGATCAGTCCTTCGGTTTTGAGACCAAACCGGGAAACAGCATATAGTTTTGCCCCAGTCAGGGTAGCACCAGTCAAATCCGCTCCAATCCAATTGGCTTTAATCAGCCTGGCCTTACTAAGATCAGCGTGTACTAAACTGGTATTAACTAAATTGGCATTGCTCAAATCAGCCCCAACTAAGGTAGCTCCACTTAATTTAGCGTTGCTCAGATCAGCCCAACTGAGGTTTGCTCCACTTAAATCAGCCCAGCGTAGATTTGCCCCACTGAGATCAGCTCCCCTAAAATTGGCACAGGTGAGATTTCCTTGTCTGATTTCAACCCCTTTGAGATTGCTACCACTGAAATCGGCTTTGTGCAGATTTGTTCCGTTTAAGTGCGCTCCCTTCAAATTGGCTTGACTAAGGGTTGCCCCCCCTAGATTGGCTTCATTGAAGGTAGCGCGGCTGAGATTGGCTTGTCTGAGGGTGGCTTCTCGTAAATCAGCACCAGAGAGGTTTGCCCCAGTTAGATTTGCTCCACTTAGGGAACCACGAACCATCTCAGCACGAATCAGTGATGCCTGAATCAGTTGGGCACCTCTTAAATCAGCCCGAATCAAATTTGCGACATTGAGCTTTGCTTGTGTTAACTTGGCTTTATAGAGATTGGCACCACTGAGTCTAGCAATGTTTAAGTTGGCTCGGCGGAGGTTTGTGCCGCTCAAGTTAGCACCACTTAAGTTAGTTATACTCAGGTTAGCTTCACTCAAGTCGGCACCACTAAGAGTAGCGCCGCTTAGGTTCAGTTCCGTAAGATCCGCAGCTGTAAAATCTCTTACCCCTGCTGCATATTGTTGGATAATTTCCCTGACATTCATTACAATCTAACAAAAATTAATATTTATCATGGCATAGGCTCAATCTGGGTGAGAGATAATGAAAATTGGTATTGTAGGACTGGGATTGATGGGTGGGTCCCTGGGATTGGACTTGAGAGCACAAGGTCATCAGGTCTTGGGAGTCTCTCGTCAACCAAAAACCTGTCGATTCGCACTTGATCACGGCATTGTTGATGATGCGAGTATTGACTTAAGTATCCTAGCCACAGCAGAGGTTGTGTTTATTTGCACCCCAATAGCCGCGATCGCCTCTACTGTCAAGCATTTAGTCAACTATCTTTACAAGGATACCGTAATCACTGATATTGGTTCGGTCAAAATGCCAGTGGTTAGAGAAATAGCTCCCCTGTGGGAAAATTTTGTAGGTGGTCATCCGATGTCAGGAAGGGAATACAGTGGTGTGGAAGCTGCGGTGTCGAATCTATTTGTAGGAAACCCTTATGTACTGACCCCGATTGAGACAACACCACAACCAGCACTTGAGAAGGTGGAGGAGATTGTGCGATCGCTTAAGTCATTGGTTTACATCACAAGCCCGGAAAACCATGACCAAGCGGTAGCATGGATTTCTCATCTACCGGTGATGGTGAGTGGGAGTTTGATTGATGCTTGTATGCAGGAGACTGACCCAGTGGTTTTGAGGTTAGCCCAACAGTTAGCTAGTTCTGGTTTTCGTGATACTAGCCGTGTGGGGGGTGGTAATCCAGAACTGCGAGTAATGATGGCTCGTTACAATCAGGAGTCGATAATGCGTACGCTTGTAGGGTATCGCGATCGCCTTGACCAGATAATTGAGGTGATTGAACAGGAAGATTGGTCGAGTCTGGAAACAATCTTTGAAACTACTCACGTAGCGCGGAAAAAATTTGTTTCCTGAGTTTGTTTAGTTTGTTATTGAGGTAATTAAAAAGCGATCGCACCAACAATAACCTCAGTGGTTGAGTTCTGGGAGAAGGAATGGAGATATTTTGACTGCTATGTTATATTTATCCGTGGTAATAATAACATAGAAATACAGAAGTTCAGAATTTGGAAGAACGCTGATTAAGGTTAGCTCTCACATTACAAAACATTAGTGGTGGTTTGCGTATGCTCTCTAAATTTAGTGATACCGCAAATCAATTAACTGTTGTACAAACTTTTCGTTCCTAACTATTTCCAATCCCTTGACCTCCCAACCAACCCGTTGTCCAAGCACTCTGAAAATTAAATCCCCCGGTAATTCCATCAATATCGAGAATTTCCCCAGCAAAGTAAAGACCTGGACATTGGCGGCTTTCCATAGTCTTGAAATTAACCTGTTTGAGACTAACACCACCACAAGTAACAAACTCTTCCTTAAAAACTCCTTTACCTTGAATCAAATAGCGTCCTTGAGTCAGTTCTTGAACTAACTGATGTACGGTTTTTTTCGATAACTCAGCCCAACGGTTTTGTGCTCCCACTCCCACACTAGTCACTAAGCTCACCCAAAGGCGCTTTGGGATAGGAATAGGACAACTAGTAGTAATGAAGCGTCGAGGTAACTGGGATTTAACATCGAGGAGTAATTTACGCAATCGGTCTGGGTTGTAATCAGGAAGCCAATTGACCAACAACGGCATTTGATAATGGTGTTCGTGCAACACTCTCGCCCCCCAAGCAGAAAGCTTGAGTACCGCTGGACCACTTAAACCCCAGTGGGTAATTAGCAATGGTCCCGTTTGTTCCTTCAAAGTTTTACCAGCATCGGGTAATTTGAGGCAGACCTGTTTAACACTCACCCCAGCTAAATCCTGTAAACGAGAGTCTGGGATATTAAAGGTGAATAGAGAAGGAACCGGGGTTTCGATGGTATGACCTAAGGCTTTTGCCCAACGGTAGCCTAGGGGATTGCTACCAGTAGCAATCAAAACGCGATCGCATTTTATAGTCTCACCATTCCTCAACCCAATTTCAAATCCTCCTGGGGTCTGGTGTGGGGTGTCAGGAGTCGGGTGTTGGGAAGATTGCCGAGAGATCCACTTAACGGGATTACTAGTGCGAATCGTCACCCCTGCCCTCTTAGCCACTTGTAAGAGACAATCAACAATAGTTTCAGAACTATCAGTAATCGGAAACATCCTGCCATCCGTCTCAGTTTTCAGCTCAACACCGTGAGCCCCAAACCAAGCAATGGTATCCTTCGGTTGAAAGCGAGTGTAAGCTCCTCGCAATGCTTTGCTTCCCCTCGGGTAAGCTTGCACCAACTGGGCTGGGTCAAAGCAAGCATGAGTAACATTACAGCGTCCACCACCAGAGATGCGCACCTTCGATAATGGATGGCGTGAGGCTTCTAGCAGAGTGACATTGGTATGGGGATGAGTCGTTGCACAGGTAATTGCCCCAAAAAAACCAGCGGCTCCACCACCAATGACTACGACATTGAGATTTTGTGAATTATCCAAGGGAATCGGGAATCGGGAATCGGGAATCGGGAATCGGGAATCGGGAATCGGGAATTGGAAACAGGGAAAAAATCTGGTTTACCTTATTACTATCAGAACCGATAATTACCCTTAATCAAAATCTCCCCATCTCCCCATCTCCCCATTTCCCCATACTTCCATCTCTTTACCTTTTGCCTTCAAATCCTAGGATCGTCCTGGCAAATAGTACTTAAAGTCCCTTGAGCCTTGATAGTCAGTGACATTAGCCAATTCTTCTAGAGTTTGGACACCAGGGAGTAATTCGCCATTAATTTGCCAAGTAGGATAGGATTGAATTCCAGCAGCGATACAGGCTTCTGTCTGAGCATTTTTGCCATCACGAGCACACTCTATATAATCTATTTGAGAGAATGCCTGTTTTCCAAACAGTTGCTTCTGCTCATAGCAGTGTGGACACCAGTAAGCTCCGTATTTCTTAGCACCAACCTCAGTCAAATGACGCGCCAGATCAATTTCTGATTGACCAGAGGTTGTGGTAACTTTCCAGCCACCAATAGCTGCGTTTGGCGCACCAGAGGCTGTGGGAATTGGACCACCATTGTCTGCTGATGTGGCCACGGATTCTCCAACATTAGCATAAACTCCTAAGGTACCCACCAAGGTGATCATGCCCACGATCATACCGATAAAGAAAATTTGACCAATATCTTCCCAACTGCGACCCACAAGGGTTAGGACTAGCAGGCTAATGGCAAATAATGCTGAACTGATGCAGTATAGACATACTGCTTGGATCTCAAACGCTAGCAAGTACATCAAGTAGCTACTGAAAACTGTCATAGCTGCTGCACCTGCCAACAGCAATAACCAAGTCCAATTTTCTAGTTTTGAGCGAAGTCCCTTCTTTGGGTCTCCCTTGACTAACAACGGAGCCAAGGCAAATGTAGCCATACTGGTGTATGCCAGGAAGCCAAACAAGGTTAGTGGCTGACCAAATATACTAGCATAAGGGCTGGAAAGGACATCATTACAGCTAGAAGCATTACCTGCACCCGCGCTGCAAACTGCAGTACCACCTGTCAGTTTAACCACAGTCAGATAAGCAGTTAACAGGGCACCCACGACAGCGATCGCAGCAATCAGCTGACGGGACCAACGATAAATCCAGGGGGCAGAACGCCTGCGACTCACACTCATAATCTAGATAATTAGGAATAGGGGTTGCTTGAAAGTTCTAACTACTACGTTATCAAGTCAAACAACCAATAGACAGAAACCAAGGTGAGATACTGTTGATGCTCAACCTTGAACCTACCCTAGGGGAACGCCAAGGGCCAACAACATTTTTTAATTTAGAATGTAGAATTTAGAATTTAGAATTCTACATTCTGCATTCTACATTCTGCATTCTGACAGACAACCTACCCTAAGGGAACGCCTAGGGCGAACAACCTTCAACCGGCCAACCTTCAACCGGCCAACCTTCAACCGGCCAACCTTCAACCGGCCAACCTTCAACCTTCAACGGTCAAACAATTGGTTTTTGTTCTTGTTTAGCAGACACACTACTGCGTACTGCTTCCACAAATTGACTGACCCGAATCGGGTCAATAGGTTGATCAATTTGTCCACGACGCTTGAGGGAACTAGAAACAATTACCCCATCAGCATATTGCATCAGGGTGGAAATATTTTCCCAATTAGCGCCACTGCCAATAAACACTGGTTTGCCCTTAGCCGCCGCCGAGGCTAACACCAGGTCTTGGGGATTAGTAGGAGTACCGGTTCCCCAGCCAGATAGAATCACACCATCAGCTAACCCCCGCTCTATAGTTTCTTGTACAGCTATGGTGATATTCGGTGATTCCAAAGGTTGTCCATGTTTAACCAGAACATCAGCAAGAATCTTAACATCACTACCCAGTGCCCGACGGTAGCGCAAGAGTGTATGAGCCTGTCCCTCAATTAAGCCCTGATCTGTTGCCATAATCCCAGTCAGAACATTAACGCGGATAAATTTAGCCCCTACACAAGTAGCAATTGCCAAAGCACTATGAGCATCATTGCGTAAAATATTGATCCCTATTGGTATGGGAACCAGGTTCATCAGTCGCTGGACTATGATCGTCATGGTACTGACTACTGCTGGATCGACCTGGTTTTTGGTAAATGGGGCGTCGAAAAAATTCTCAACAATCACCCCATCCACTCCACCAGAGCCTAAGGCGGTGACCTCTTGCTCGGCTCGGTCAATCACAGCTTGCAGGCTACCGCCCCAGCGCGGGGAAGTAGGGAGTGGCAGCAAATGCACAACTCCTATGATTGGATTCGGTGTCTGGAAAATTTGCTCTAAGTTCACAATCCTGGGATGTTTGGAAGCCCCATCTCATCAGGGAGCGGGGAGGAAAAGGTACAGATAGAGCGGACCAGCGCCCCCTGTAGAAAACTTGGGAATTGAGAGTAGGGTCGGATGCCGTTTCTGGCATCGGTCTACCACTGGCATTAATGGTGCGGTGCGACAAGGCGCGAGGTTCAACGCCCACACCGAACGCGCACCAAGAGAAAAGCTATGGTGCTTACTCTTTTGATCAAACCTGGGATTTAGTTCGACCGGTTGCTAAAACCAGTCGCTCAAACCAATTGTATCGGTCAGTGCTATCCCCAAAGCAAGCACCAAAATTCCTGAAGACCATTTCTAGTGGTGCTAGGTTAACAGCGGTGCGACAGCGATGCAGCGAGGTAGCGCGGTCTTGGGGGGAACCCCCACTCGCGCTTTGCATCAAGACAAGGCGCGAGGTTCCCTCGCCAAGGGAACGCGCACCAAGAGAGAGGTTAGCCGTAAAACTACTGCATCTGTTTTTGATGCGTACTTATTCTAGGTCAAAGGTAAAATAGGATTATATATATTACCAGTAGATTGTACCGATACTTTTTAGCTACCAAAGTCTACCAAGATAGACCCTAGCCCGCCAATGCAAGATGCTTTCACATCCAGGGGGTATCTCCGCGCTTCTCTGACGGAATATCCCGCGAGCGCCATAAAAATTCCAAAAAATTTGGTTCCACCGTAGGTCGAGAGCGCAACTATTAAACCCTTGGTTTTCGGCTTTAATTTAAGTTACATAATAATCCCTGTCGGTGTTACCCTAATTCAATTCTAACAAATAATAAGAGTTTTTGGTAGACTCTGCAACATTTTCTCTAGCTGTTTACTAACCTTTGTCCTGTCAACTTTGAGCTTTCCGACCGCAATTGCTTAACAGCCGAGATCAGCACTACTCGATTTAATAACTGTAGTAGCGCTCCCCCGCTCCCCCATAGAGGAATATTACCAACGGGGGTCTGTTGGAGTCACGATCCCGACGATGGCATGATTGGCTGTGGGGAATATTTTTAGATTTCCTAATTTTTTTTTGAATATTTTAATAAAATTTAATTTACAATTAGTGTATAGGTTTTGATAGTGAAATCAACATGGAACATCAGTACTAGTAAATTAGGAGAGCAGATTAGGAGTTGAGCACATCACTGACACACCAAACTCAATCACACCAAGCTCAATCACACCAAGCTCAATCACACTAAGCTCAATCACACCAAGCTCAATCACACCAAGCTCAATCACACCAAGCTCAATCACACCAAGCTCAATCAATGGTGTAAGGTGCGGCTATTGGGCAGTAGGTTATGTGACTAAGCTGTAGTACAATATAAGATGATGAATGAATGGGCAAAAAGCCAACTGTAGCAATATCTCACTTGGGCTGCGAGAAAAATCGCATTGATACCGAACATATGCTGGGTCTGCTGGTTCAGGCAGGATACCAGGTTGATGCCAATGAAGAATTAGCTGACTATGTTATTGTAAATACCTGTAGTTTTATAGAAGAAGCGCGGCGAGAATCAGTCCGGACGCTGGTAGAACTGGCGGAAGCTAATCAAAAAATTGTGATCACCGGCTGTATGGCTCAACACTTCCAAAGCCAACTACTGGAAGAGTTGCCTGAGGCAGTGGCAGTGGTGGGAACCGGGGACTACCATAAAATAGTAGATGTAATCCAAAGAGTAGAAACAGGCGATCGCGTTCAAGAGGTTTCTACTGAACCAAGCTACATTGCTGACGAAACAACGCCACGCTACCGAACAACTTCTGAAGGGGTTGCTTACCTGCGGGTGGCAGAAGGGTGTGATTACCGCTGTTCCTTCTGTATCATTCCGCACCTCCGGGGAAAGCAGCGATCGCGTACCATAGAATCCATTGTTGCGGAAGCCGAGCAGTTGGCATCTCAAGGGGTTCAAGAGCTGATTTTAATTTCGCAAATCACCACCAACTATGGTTTAGACATATACAGTGAACCAAAACTGGCAGAACTGTTGAGAGCATTAGGTGAAGTAGACATCCCCTGGATTCGGATCCACTACGCCTATCCCACCGGTTTAACCCCATCCGTCATTAAAGCCATTCAGGAAACTCATAATGTTCTTCCTTATCTCGATTTGCCTCTACAGCACTCCCATCCAGAAATCCTCCGCTCCATGAACCGTCCTTGGCAGGGACGAGTAAATGACGCTATCATCAAGCAACTCAAAACTGCACTTCCTGATGCAGTGTTGCGAACCACCTTTATTGTCGGGTTTCCCGGCGAGACAGAGCAGCACTTTGAACACTTGCTGGAATTTGTCCAGCATCATGAATGTGACCATGTTGGAGTGTTTACCTTTTCTGCGGAGGAGGGAACAGCAGCATACAAATTGCCTAATCAGTTGCCCCAAGGGGTGATGGATGCCAGACGGGATGCCCTGATGGCAGTTCAGCAACCGATTTCCTTAAAAAAAAATCAAAACTGTCTGGGCAAGATAGTTGATGTTCTCATAGAACAAGAAAATCCCTTAACGGGTGAATTAATTGGTCGTAGTGCCAGGTTTGCTCCTGAGGTGGATGGATTGGTCTACGTTCAAGGTGATGCCTCTTTAGGAACCATAGTATCAGTAGAAATTACTGATAGTGATGTCTACGACTTGTATGGTTCTGTAGTACTACCTCCTTAAAAAAGCTACAGGCTTTAACTAGGGGCTGGAATTAAACACTCCACCACTAGGGGAAGTAATCTGGTCAATCCTGAACCAGACCTGATCCAAGGTCTTTTAGATTATGGAGCTGTAGACAAGGTGTCTAGCCTTGTGAAAAGCCGGTGTCTGTCGCCCATAGTTCTGTCGCCCATAGTAATGGCAGACTAAACGGCAGACTAAACGGCACAGTAAACGGCACACTTAAAAGACCTGCTTAGGGGGTAAAAACTAGCTGAGCGGTGCATCAATTCAGCTTTGAGGGTCAAATTTGGGATGATTTACCCCACCCGAATCCAACGGGCAATACCTAGCTAGCGATGCAGAGGTGCGACCCGTGGCGAATTTAATTCGCCAAGGTCAAACGCACCATTACGGTCTTGGGGAGGCAGCGCGGTCTTGGGGGTTCCCCCCATGAGCGACTGCCGTGGTTTCCCCCACTCGCTATTGCATCAAGACAAGGAGCCACCCTCAACCTGACAAGCGATGCAGAGGTGCGACCCGTGGCGAATTTAATTCGCCAACGGAAAGCGCACCATTACGGTCTTGGGGAGGCAGCGCGGTCTTGGGGGTTCCCCCCATGAGCGACTGCCGTGGTTTCCCCCACTCGCTATTGCATCAAGACACTGTGTCTAGGGCATTAACCATTGCGTCTGTAAGACGTGTTCTTGTGGGATGAACCTACTCTCAAGCTTTTAGGCACACTAAATAGGTCGCAACAGACCCCAGCTGATGGTGACAGCCATGCAGAGGTGCGACCCGTGGCGAATTTAATTCGCCAAGGTCAAACGCACCATTACCGACCTGAGGGGGGTTAACCCAAAGCGCGACTGCATCAAGACAAGGTGCAACGCGCGGAGTTGATGCCTATCAACACCAAATGGGTGGAAACTAAACCGCTTTCTACTCATGTAATCTCATCATAGGTGTCTCAAGGCAAAAGCCATGGTGAGTCAAACTTGATGGCTCACTGTCTTTATAGCCATGACAATGTTTCCTGACACGTTCAACTACTAACTTAACTTTCTGACTTACCAGAAAAAAAACCACAACTAACCAACGAAAAATCGAAAAATAACTTATGACCGTTTCTTTCCAAAGCCTGGGATTGTCTGAATCTTGTGTAAGCCAACTCGAAAAAATCGGCTTCACTACACCTACTACTATCCAAGCCCAAGCTATTCCTGAACTGCTCAATGGCCATGATGTACTCGGTATGTCTCAAACCGGTACTGGCAAAACAGCAGCGTTTTCCCTACCAATGCTAGATCGCATTGACTTGGACAAGCGAACCGTACAAGCCTTAATTCTAACCCCAACCCGAGAGTTAGCCCAGCAAGTTAACCAAGCGATTCGGGACTTCAGTGAGGACCGTCGATTGCATATACTAACCGTCTGCGGTGGTCAGTCCATTGAGCGGCAAATTCGGATGCTGTACAAAGGCGCTCAGATTGTGGTAGGAACTCCCGGACGGGTGATTGACTTGCTAGACCGGGGAGACCTTAAGCTGGAAAACCTGAGCTGGGTGGTACTTGATGAAGCCGATGAAATGTTAAGCATGGGCTTTATCGATGATGTTAAGAAAATCCTCCAACAGACTCCCGAAGAGCGTCAGACTACTTGCTTCTCAGCAACCATGCCCCGGCCAATTCAGGAGCTAGTCAGCAAGTTCCTGAAATCCCCCGTCACTGTTAAAGTTCAGCAATCGAAAGCAGCACCAGCGCGCATTGAACAGCGAGTTTACATGGTACCCCGTGGCTGCTCCAAAATCAGGGCTCTCCATCCGATTCTGGAACTGGAAGACCCAGAAGCTTCAATCATTTTTGTGCGGACACGAAAAGCTGCTGCTGAACTAACGAACCAATTACAAGCGGCTGGTCACAGTGTGGATGAGTACCACGGTGATTTGAGTCAGAGTCAGCGGGAGCGGTTATTGTATCGGTTCCGGAAAAATCAAGTGCGTTGGGTAGTAGCAACCGATATTGCTGCCCGTGGTCTAGATGTGGATCATCTCACCCACGTGATCAATTTTGACCTGCCAGATCAAGTAGAAAGCTACATTCACCGCATTGGTCGTACCGGTCGTGCTGGTAAGACAGGAACAGCAATTACCCTGATTCAACCTTTTGAACGCCGTAAACTCTACCAGATTGAGCGCAAGGTGCGGCAACGGTTGGAAGTTACCCGGATTCCGACCCGCTCACAAATTGAGACCCGGCGCTTAGAAAGACTGCAGGCAGAGTTACGGGAAGCTTTATCAGGGGAACGGATGGCTTCTTTCTTGCCAGTTGTACGGGAGTTGGAAGAAGAATATGATGCTCATGCGATCGCAGCGGCAGCATTGCAATTGTTCTATGACAAAACTCAACCCCCCATTAGTGACGATCTCGAAGAACGAATGGTGGAACGTCCCAAACTGCGGCTTAACACAGATAAACGCCATCGCACAGAAAAACCCAGAAAGCCTGTGATTCAGAATCAGTCAAGATAAGATAGACAAAGATGAAGTGTAAAGGATGAAGGCGTATTGGATGAAGTAGCAAAATATACCAGTTGCTGAGTAAGCAATAAAAATCAATGGAAGGGTTGACATCTCATAACCTTCATGCTTCATGCTTCATGCTTCATACTTCACACTTCACACTTGATACTTCACCCTTAATACTTCCCTAACCAAACGTGGCTTCAAGTCTGTCTGTTTCTGATTCGTCTACTGTGAGTGGTGGCATTTCTACTTCACTCAACTGGCCTGGCTTAGTTGAGGCTTACCGTCCTTATTTGCCAGTCACTGACTCCACACCAGTGGTAACCTTACTCGAAGGTAATACTCCCCTAATTCCTGTGCCCACTATTGCCAAAATTATTGGCAGAGGAGTAAAGGTACTGGTGAAATATGACGGTCTCAATCCTACCGGTAGTTTTAAAGACCGGGGAATGACCATGGCGATTTCAAAAGCTAAGGAAGCAGGAGACCAGGCGGTAATCTGTGCTAGTACCGGAAATACCTCGGCATCAGCAGCAGCCTACGCTAGTCGGGGGGGAATGCGGGCATTTGTGATTGTTCCTGATGGTTATGTGGCTCTGGGGAAATTAGCCCAAGCGTTGGTATATGGAGCAACAGTAATAGCGATTAAGGGAAATTTTGATGACTGCTTGAAAATTGTCCGGAAAATGGCATCAAAGTATCCCGTGACCTTGGTCAATTCCGTCAATCCTTATCGCTTAGAAGGTCAAAAGACAGCTGCGTTTGAAATAGTGGACAACTTAGGTGATGCTCCTGATTGGCTGTGCATACCAGTGGGGAATGCTGGCAATATTTGTGCCTACTGGATGGGATTTTGCGAGTACCATGAACACGGGAAATGCGATCGCTTACCCCAAATGATGGGATTTCAAGCATCTGGAGCATCTCCGATTGTCGCTGGCAAAGTCCTAGAGCATCCCGAAACCATTGCAACCGCAATTCGGGTGGGCAACCCAGCTAGCTGGGAAAAAGCGATCGCAGCCCAAGAAGCTAGTAAAGGGGCATTTAATAGCGTTACCGATCAAGAAATTTTAGATGCCTATCGGTTATTGGCATCCCAAGAAGGAATTTTTTGTGAACCAGCGAGCGCTACATCAGTAGCTGGTTTGTTGAAAGTAAAAGACCAGGTACCCACAGGAGCAACCGTGGTTTGTGTACTGACAGGTAATGGTCTCAAAGATCCAGATACTGCAATCGAACACAGCAACAACCCATTGACAGAAGGGATTGAGCCGACAACTGCTGCTGTGGCAGAGGTGATCGGGTTAAAGCCAACAGAGGGTTAGGGATGGGTCGTAACTTCGGTGGTTAGGTTGAACGCGATCGCTTGGCCTATTGGCCAAGGTTATTTGGTTGAAGGTTATTTAGTTGAAGGTTAACCGGTTGTTAGGTTAGTTGTTAGGTTAAAGGTTATTTGCTTGTTCGCCTTTGGCGTTCGGTGTAGGGTAGATTAACCGGTTGGTTGAACGCGACGCGCGTGCCTATTGGCCAAGGTTTAGCGCCCACATCTACCAATTTACCTGGTGCTGGATATTTCAGACCTAAGTAGATTCTTGAGCAACGGTCATAGAGGACTTGCCTTAGGAGTAGGATGCTCACTGCTAGCATAACACCTAGTAAAATCCATTTCAGCCAAAATATCATTAGACTAAATTGAACACGGAAACAGCAACTGCATCCCTACTCCCTACTCCCTACTCCCTACTCCCTACTCCCTATAACCCAGGACTAAAGTCCCTGATCCAATTGAGAGCTGCTATATAAATTGGGATAATCTAAGAGTCGAGTTCTCTCAAACCCAATTGGTAGTTGATTTAATCGACTTAATTCCTGATCAATGTGATTAATGAAGTACTTCATTTCTCTAGGATTACCATGGATATCTTGACCTGTGACCAAGTAGCTATTTACCTCATTCTTTAGAGATGCATAGTTCAGGTATAACTGTTTGTTATTGACAATACTGTCCTCATACCGGAATAATCCAGGAAGATTTCCAAACATAATAGCTGATGCTGAAACCACTACGAAGATATTAATCACATAAGGGTGAGTACTATTCCAACCTGCTCGAATAATAAAGAGTAAACAAATTCCTGCTACAATCGCTGTACCATAGGTCATTAACTTAGACATATAGTAATTGTTGTAGAAGAATGTCATCATTTTAAAATGCCTTTGGTCTCGCGCTTGGATTTCTTGGATTTGGTCACTAATTCTTTCTTGTTCAAGGGGAGCAGCCTCAGCGATGGTCTCAGTATAGGCAACTGGTGCTCTTGGGGGTAACAACCACTTTTGGGTTTGGTAGTTACCTAAGGAATAGAGAAAGATTACTCCTACAGTAATCAGTAAAACCAATACAGAAGTTAAGGCGATATGTCCAATCAGTGGCTTAGACCAAAATTTTGGCTGAGTTAAGCCTATTTTATTAGTTTCCTGATTCTCCGTTTTGACAACGGTTTCAATGGTTTCATGATTATGAGTTGTTGTCGAATTTCCTTTCTCGATGTCGATAGCTGAAGATTTATTAAACTCTAACATTAGCTTGACCTCCAAGGGGCGGACATTTGGTTTTTTATTGGGATTCGTTTTTTGATTCGGATATGGATTTAGCACCATCAACTTTAAAAGGGTATTCAATCACTACTCGTTTGTCAATTTAAGGCAAAGGCATAATGGTAATTAACAATTAACAATTAACAATTAACTAATTACTAATCACTAATCACTAATCATTAATCACTAACGTAGAGGAAGCCGACCTGCCAAATTCTTCTGGGGCATAGTTGAGGTGTGCTTGGGCAGGGGGCCATAAATAGGTTCCTGGTGTAACTGAGCGCACCAGATAATGTAAATTATAGACACCAGCCTCCAATCGATCGGCATAAGCCACAATGCGATCGCGATGAATTTTCTGATAATCTATTTGCCAGCTATCCTGTTGAGCTTGGAAGTAAGGAGTAGCAGTTTGGAAACTAGTATCCACTGCTTCCAACCCAGCTGGTAAGAGATCTTCGATCACCACATGATCCACTGGATGATCGGTAATCACCTCCACGCCAATATCAAACACTTGTCCGGCTGGTACTGTTAATGGGTCTTTGAGAGCATACAGTCCAATCTTTCGCAACACCTTTTCCTGATTAGCGGGACGTATGGTCTTGTTTACTCGTAATCCATTAAACCGACCGGGTTGATTGCCTTGTAAGCGATAACGATAGCTGGTTAAGTAGTGTAGAGTCCCTGAACCAGATTTTTTGACAATCAGGTCATGGCGACCTCGGGGTAAGTTATCCATGGTAACCTGAATCGATTGACTAGGTTTCTTATACCCCTGGAACTGGGCTGAGCCAAGTTTTTTCCCTGCTAGTTGCACCGTTGCTCCAAAGCTGGGGGGTGTAGGCTGTAATCGACTATAGTCTACTAAGGCACTCAAGGCTTGGGCATTATCGTAGCTAGTTTGCCAAGTGCCATCTCGCCGTAACTCTAATAACCCTTGTAATAGTTTACTGCGAACCTCGGCTGAACTGTTTTGGGCAATAAATAGACGCAAGGCTTGAGCTTGTGCAGTAGTAGACGAATCCAGCCAACGCCAGCTTTGGGGTAAATTTATCCGAGCTGAACGCCCAGTTTGATAGATGCTTTCCTGAAACTGATTAACTAGAGTTTGGGCTTGGCTCCGCCACTGACGAAACTGTAATAAGTAACGCGCTAATTTAATCTGAGTGACCCGGTCGAAGTTACTGCTCTGTTCATAAAGGTATCCTAGGAAGTCACTGCGGGTTTGACCGAGTTCTGCTAATCCCATCAGTGCTTCTAATCGCACCTTACTCTTACACACTACGCTCTTGCAATAATCATACTGACCAGGATTGGCCAATATTTTCTGCAAGTAGTTCTGGAGACGGCTCACCATCCCGGAATCTACTGATAATCCTGCTGCTTTAGCCCGAGCTAGAGCAGTAGCAGCATAGGGAGAGACGAAGGGGTCTGAGGATTTTTGTCCGGGCCATCTGGCAAAGCCACCATCTGGTCGCTGGAGTTTCTGTAACTGTTTGATAGCCTCAGTGCCTTGTTGGCTAGGGTTAAACTCAGCAAAGGTCTGACCATATTGTTTGCCGAGTATTTCCAAATTGGATGCGATCGCTAATTTACTTGCTACCGGTTCTAAGAAGGGTAAGTCTTCGTTACCCAAGACTTGCTTAGCCGGAGCAGTAATTTCAGGAATCAGAGTACTAGCCAGGGAAATCTCTAACCCTCCGCTGTCAGGTACCACGTTACTAGCTATATTCACTGGGATTTTTACTTGATTCCTGGTTACTCCCGATTCCACCACTTGCTCAGTAATGTCAACGGGTTTGACAGCTAAAGGCACTTCAAACCCATCTTGATTACCATTGAGCTTAGTCGTAAACTTGACTTTAGCTTTACCCAAGTTATTGGCTACCATCGGAAAACGATAACCACTGGTTCCGGTCTTGGCTGAGGTTTTTTGATTCAGCGTAGGCCCTTTACCACCATCAAACTGAACCCCACCGGTCAGTTGTGCATTAATCTGTAAATCTCCCGTTTTCCCAGTATTATTAATTAGCGCTATCCCAGCTTTAAAGCGATCGCCTGGACGAGCAAATTGAGGTAATACTGGATTAGCCATCAGCCGCTTGGTGGTGATAAAGGTAGCCTGGCCATTACCAAAGTGTAGGTTGCCATCCGTTGCTACTGCCATCACCCGCCAAGTGGTTAAATTATCTGGTAGTTTAAAGGTTACCTTTGCTTTACCATTGGCATCTGTTACCAGTGAACCATTGTAGTAGGCTAAGGGTTTGAATTCCGTGCGAATCCGAGTACTAGCTGCGCCAGAAGACTCTCCTCCACCATAGCCCCAGCCTTTGTCCATCATTCGCGTCGCTAGCTTTTCTAGCACCACCTTAGGACGGTTATCACTGAAGCGAGTGGAAATATCTTGCTGAGCATACACGGTCTCTACTAAATCCGGTACTTGGTAGCCACTCAGTTGCAAGATGGCTTCATTGACAACCATCACGGTAAACTGTCCCTTTACTGGTTTACCCTTAGAATTTTGCAATGATAATTCCACTGTTTGCTTAGCACCAGGTTCAATGGACTTAGACTGCAATGTCTCTGTTACCTTGAGATAGTTATCATCCAACTTGGTATTAAACGGAGCAAAACCGATCCGCACCAGATTTTCTACACTCCCCGGCTCCACTTGGGATAGGGGTTTGCCTTGGCGCACTACTACTGCTTCTACTGCTGCATTAGGTACCATCTCGGGAGTGACTTTGAACTTAATCTCTGGCGCACCCCCTTTAACTTTGACTACTTTGCGATAGAGAGTATTGTTCCGAACTACTGAAAAATACAATTCCCCTTCAGGATAGGGAGATTGAATCAAGGCTGTAGCTGTTTCCCCCGGCTTATAGCTATCCTTGTCTAGTTTGATATCCAGACGAGAGTTATCATAGCGAGACCCCCAGTACACTGAGTTTCCACCGGTTGCCCAAATTTGTAAGTCTGTTGCTGCTAAGTCATTTTTAGCTTTAGCCAAATTAGCGCGAATTCGATAAGAACCGGATGAGGGGGGAGTGAGCTTGATGGATTTTGGACTACTACCGGAACGGACAGTTACCTCTTTAACGGTTTTGTATTCCACCTGATTCTTTTCTCGCTGACTCCCTGCCAACACCTGGGTAACACTGCTGTATTTCATTTCTTGCAGTTCCAGGCGTACTGATTGTCCTTTAATTAATTTACCGGTGGGGTCAGTAACAATCACTTCTACAGGGAATGGTTTTCCGGCATCCGCCACCCAATCCCCTTTTAATCCAATTAGTTTATCGCTAGGTAAAGCTGTAAATGTTTTAGAATCGGATACCGACAGATTCGAGACATCGGTAACTTGGGAATCTACCCGGTAAGTCATGGGATAGGGCAGGTCTTTCGTCACCGGAATAGTTAGACTACTTTCCCCAGACTCACTCAAGGTTTGATTAGTTTGGAGGACATCACTGGTAACTTGCGGTCTTTCCTGGGGCCAAAACCACTGCTGACCAAAGGAAAACTCTTCCCATCCTTCTGGAGTAAAGTAGACGGGGGTGCGGGTGACGTAATAAGCCACCTTGCCCCCATCTACATTTGAACCAAACCAATAATTTCCTTGGACATTAGCGTCCACCTTCTCGCCCATGTTAGCAAATTTTTGAGCAAGGGTTAGGTCAACTTTAAAGTTAGGAGGATTAAACTCAGCTACTCGGAAACCACCTGAAATTTCTCTGCCATTGCTTCCCCTGGCCTGGACGGTATAGAAACCTAGGGGTTGATTCTCTTTCAGGGGTAATTCTAGGGAAAAGGTACCAAATTCATTGGTTTTCTTAGTGCCTAAACCTGTCTTCTTACCATTGGGTTCTACCAGGGTGACCTGATAGGAGGCATTTTTGTCTTGGGTGAGGTTATCTTTTTCTAGATAATAGGCTGCTGCAGTGAACCAAGCCTTTTCTCCTGGTTGGTAAAGCTGTCTGTCTGAGAAAATAGTGCCTCGGGATTTTGGTTTGCCATTGTCCCAGTCTGAATAAATCCCGTAGCCATAATACCCACTATATTCATTGGTTCGAGTAAATGCCCAGTCTTTGCCTTCTTTAGCAATTACCAGTAATTGCGGACCTTTAGTGAAGCGCGTTGCCCCATTCATACATTGACGTAGAGCTTGGCTGTTTAGGGCGATGGTGCCAGTTCTGTCAGTTTTTGCGATCGCACAGGGTTTTGGTGAGCCTCGATAGGAAGCATTCAGCTCAGACTTATATATCTCTACCGTTGCTGCTGCTGGTGAGCCATCGGACAGATGATTCACTTGCACCAAACCGGAATCAGGGAACCATTGCGCAAACACTCCCAAATTGGTCAGCTGCACCATGCCATAAAAGGTTGGTTCCCACCACTTTTCGTTTCCATTGCCATCCTGATAGCGATTGGTTTTCGCTTGCACCCCATAGGCCAACATTCCCGTTGGACCTCCCAGTCGTTTCCTCAGGGAAACCGCGATATTAGTGGTTTTATTTTTCTTTCCCGCTACCCGGAAACGTTCCCATTGAGTTGGCTTCGGTAATAAATCATTGCTCTTGCCACTCGGATAAGCGGAATCTTTATAGACCAAGTCAGTAGGTTGAACAATGCGATAAGCGGCTTTATACTCCGGTTGCGGTAAATTGACTGTAGAAATATTCAACTGTAGGGACTCGGAATTGCTTTTTAGGGTAGAGGGAAAGATATGCAAATCCGAGGGAGCCCAGATATCCCCTGCTAAATCCCCTGTTTCGTACTTAAAGGTTATTGGTTCACCCAAGGTTTGCCCAAATTGGTCAGTGAGATTAGCACCGAGAGTAACGGTATAGGTAGTTTCTGGTTCTAATGCCCAAGGATTAAGGTTAACGAATCGATTGCCATCATAAGCTTGCACCAATTTGGGAGCTTCCTTGGGAGCAGGCTCAACCGTAATATTCTCCATGGCGGAAGAGGCTAGCAAAGGATTATTAAATTCCAACTGAGCTGCCCCGTTCACAAACCGTCCATAAGCGCCTCCCGCCTCTGGCTGTCCGTAAAATGTGGTTTCCTGATAGGTCAAGGGGTCAAAGGTTTTGACTTGACTAACGAAAGGGGTTTCGGTCGCGATATTGCCGCGAGCGGGACGCACACCAGGGGCAAAGGCTAATTTGTAATCGGTAGCTTTAGTTAGGGGTTGCTTAGGGGTGATCGTATAAATCCATGGCCGCAAGGAGGGGTTAAATTCCTGAGCGGGTTGCCTATACTCTGAGGAAACATCCTCTTGTTCTTTAAGGGCTACATCTAGCTTGACACTCTGAGTCTGACCTTTTGGTGTCATGGTCAAGTGCTCGTTTACTGAAGCGAGATCCAATTGAGTATTGGAGGTAAACTCTAACTTAGGCTCCAGGGCAATCGGTTGTGGTTCGGCTTCTGGATTCCTCTGAGTTGCTGGCAGATTGGTTAACTGGATCGGGGCAGTATTGAAGGTCCAGGCTAAGTCTTGTTCTAGACTATGATTGTTTAGGTCAGTTAATCCAGCTTTGAGGGTAACTTGGACACGAGTGGCTAGAGGCAGAGCTTGGTCAGCTTGGAATCCTACCATCCGTGGGGTTAAGAAACGAAATTGCCCAGGGATAGGGGGTATGATTTCAAATTTCTGTAATATTTCCCGCTGATTCGGACTTCCCAAGCGTTCAACGGGAATCAAGGGGTCTTTGAAGCGAATCCGAATTTGAGAGAGGGGCTCAGCTATGCCGATGGGACTAATTTGCTCAATCCACTCTGGGATTTGAGGCATCGGTAGGGGAGCTACTGCTGGTAAGGGTTCAAACCCTGAAGTTAGTTTAGCGCTATCACAGCTTATTATACCTAGGATGAGAGATAATCCCAGTAATAACCCTATGGCTGTTTTAATTACCCTACCCATGGCGTGCCTAGATTTTCCTCTTGCAGCTTCCACTATTGATTAAAGCTCAGATTTTTTAATTTGGCAGGATTGTGCTAAGTTTCCGTGACATACTCCCAACGCTAATTACTTCGCTATCGCTACGTAATATAGCCTGGGCTTCTCAACTTGCGAGAACTTGGTGCTTCATTGGTAATCCTACGATTCTTCCTCCACACCCAGCTTGACGACCGCTAGACCTTCAACGGCTGCAATACCTCTATTTACGATAATTTTGCCACTAGCCACATCGCGAGGCATGACGATCTGACATTCTGGACAACTATGTATTCTGACACTCAAGTCTTTAGGCACATCAGCCCCACATTCAGGACAAAGTTGACTACTGCCTTTAGCATCAACTTTTTGATAGTAAGTCCCAGTCTTGCGACAAACCCAATCCAAGATATTCAAGAATTGACCAGGCGCACTATCCAAGACGTGCTTGGCAAGCATACCTTTGCTCAATCCCAAAATGTTCAAATCTTCAGCAAAGATCATTCCTGCCTGACGGCAAAGATGATGGCTAACTTTGTAGTGAAAATCTTTTCGCTGATTACCAATCTTTTCGTGCAGCAAAGATATTTTGTGTGTCAAAGCTTGATAAGATTTACTTCCTTTTTGTTTCTTACTCAATCTGCGTTGCAGCCATTTAAGCTTGCTTTGAGACTGAATGTAGAACCGAGGATTATCAATCAATTCACCTTGGCTGGTAGCGACAAAACTGGAAATCCCCCAATCAATACCCAAGGGTTCACCATGAGGCATCGGATCGGGGATAGATATGTCAGAATGCAAAATCAGTTGAGCATACCACCCCGAAGCTTTCATCAGGACTCGAACCTGCTTGATAACAAATCCTTTTGGAATAGCTCGATGCAGAACAATCGGCATCTTACCAATCTTAGGGAGTTTGATTTGCCACCCAGTAATCGGATTCGATTTGAACTGAGGGAATACAAACGAACGATAACGTCCAACCTTCTTGAAGCGTGGAAACCCAAACTGTCTCTGTTGTCTAATCTTAAATGCTCTATCAAGTCTCTTGAGAGCATCTTGAAGGACTTGAGAATGTACAGCCTGAAATTCACGAATGCTTTTCTTGGCGACTGTCAGTGCGTTCTGTTGTTTGTAGTAGTCAGGATATGGTTCGTCAGCAGAGATAATATATTCCTGCCTGAGACTACAAGCGTCAACTCTACACTTACGGCTATTGATCCAGTCTTTTCTTTGTCGTAGTGCGTAATTATAAACACGCCGACATTGTTCGAGCCAATCAAGCATCTTTGCTTCTTGGTCGATATCTGGATGAATGCGATATGTGTAAGTCATGCTTTCCATACAAATAGTCTAACAAATATTGCCGTCTTGTTAGACTATTTATCCGATTGCCAATTATCACCCCATCGAGGGTTTCAATTGGCTTGGCTTGTCCATGTATCCCAACGCCAAATCAAAGATTTCGCGCGCGGACTTATAGCCCGCCAAACCCCCCAAAAGTTAACTCGTCGGGGTAGTGCTGGTGTAGTAGGTTAGGGCTTTTTGGTGGGGTGCCTCCGGATCACATTAAGTAACTGTGAAACTCCCCAAAACCAAAAATACAATTACTTTGTTTACGGCAGTGACTCACAAGCGATACCATCTTTATCACGGTCTAGCCGGTGGGGGTCGCCGGGAAAGGCATCAAGCACCTGTTGGGCTTCAGCTTGAGTACTGAAATCTGAACAATTGCAATCTGAATTCACGCAATTGGGCAATTCAGGTTGTAGATCAGGAGACGAGATAGGTGTTGTGTTACTAACCATCTTGGCAAAACGAACCTCAGATAAGCCAATCAGACTTGTCGGTCCATAGTTGGAGACAACATCGATTCTGGCAAACTGAGCTTCCACATTAGGAAAAGAGAAGATAGTAGCCGGAATATTGGTTGCAGGTCCTTTAGGCAGAGTTAGGGTTGAAGATTCAAAAACTGGATCACTAAAATCTGAATTGTTAGAGAGAACTAAGATAAAGTCTTTGATGCCCCGATTAGTTGCCGTTGTATTGAAAGCATTGTAATTCCAGAGGGCTAGTGTATTGAATAGGACTGGGCTGCCAAAGTCAAAGTCAAAGTTGACATCAGCTGCGGTTGCACAATGATTTAGCTTAGCTGAGAGAAAGTTAGCTGAATTTCCTCCAGCTACGTGGAGTTGATCCAGTTCCGTGCCGCTACCAGTCAGTCCATTGCCATTGAAAATGTTAGCTACAGCTCCAAAATTAGGTGTGAACGAGCCATTATTTAGGTTAACAAAAGCAGTTGGATGTAGGATTTCAACCTGAGAACCAGGGCTGGAGATGTTAGAATCTGTTTGGGCTAGGGCTATATCGGGGTAACTAGTCAGTGATGCTACTATCGAAAGCATCAACAGAACTGTCATCACAAAAGCTTGAAAGCTTCTCAGGAAAATTTGTTTCACTATTCTATGGTTGAGATTACTTTAATGACTTTACGTGAATTTGTCTAATTTTTCAAGCCCCTTACATAATTCAATTGTAGTATTTTGTCACACAAAAACCGCCAGGAAATTACCAGAATTTTTTTTAGTATAAATCATCATTGTTTCCTTTGCGGTAGTTGTCTGATTCATCGGGATTGAACTAGAGGGGAAAACTAAGGTTGGCAGCAAATATCCCCTCTTTTAGACGTTTTTTATGGTTTAAGTCCCGATATTCCCAAACTAATCAATTCCCAAAATAATCCCCAAAAAAACATCAATCCCTCTCCCTATCCCTGACATCCGTTAAGCCATCCGTTGCCAACAGTACCTTATTTCGAGTGCTCGGAGTAATCTTCAGAAGATTCAGGGTTCAGCTCCCAGCGGAGGTGATCACGAACCTCTAACTTGTCTCGAGTTTGCACAGCTTCACCATCAACTGAAGAAATCCCCATGGACTCCAGCAAGTCTTCAGTTACATTTTGGTCAGGAGTGGGCGTTTGTCCTCCAACTGCTTCTTCCCCCACTACTTCAGCCTGATACCAATTATCATAAATATCGCCACCGGTCACATTGCCACCGGATAGTTTGCTAATTCTCAACTTCTCCAAGGTGCGTCCCATCCCAGTGTCACGGTCAACCACACCCTCAAAAATCCGGTCAGGGTCTTCTATTCCAGTCAGGTCTGCTAACAAGACTTCTTCAGTATTACGGTTGTGAGTATACCCTTCCTCTCGGTTGACAATTTCATAAGAGTTGACTACATCGTTGTTCTTGTAATCTTTCATAATCGTTACTCCTGATTAGTGTCATTGTTTGATTCATTAAAATTCTCCTTATAATTAAATTATACTGCTAAAATAATTAAAATTCACAAGCACTCTCCCCATCACCATCACTCCCTTCACCCCAGCATTATCAGGAATATAACGCTATGCTATCAGTTAGCAAAACTATGAAACATTACTCAATAAATTGTAAACTTATCGCTGCTTAGCCCTTAGCTACAATGGTGGCCACCTAGAAATCATGGCTGCTTCCCCTGAACATTAACGTTTTAAAAACGTGATGGATCGCTTTGTTTAAAGCTTAGCTTAAGCATTGAAAATTAGGAGTTTTTTTTAGGTTAAAATCCCTTTATAAGTCCCGAAATTATTGTTGATAAACCTGATTTATGTTATTAATAACAAGGTTGTTGATGGTTAAAGGTTAACCGTTTGACTGTTATTGGATATAGCTAATGAAATTAGTGTCGAATTACCAGTTAGGTAAATTAGGCGATCGCTCTTTTTTAATACAGATAAATTATCAGACGAATTACCAGTTAGGTAAAAAAGAGCGATCGCTCTTTTTTAATACAGATAAATTATCAGTCGAATTACCAGTTAGGTAAATTAGGCGATCGCTCTTTTTTAATACACATAACTGGTAAGTTTTCAAGAACTAATTTCAGAGGGTTCACCTGGAAAATTCTAAAAAATTGCTCCTCTTTTAATTAGCTTAAGCTTTGTGGATTCATCAATTCCTACAATATATCCGAATCGGGCATTTTTCACGTCAGCACCATTAAGGTTAGCACTACTGAGATCGGCACCAGTGAGGTTGGCACTACTGAGATCGGTATCTTTAAGGTCAGCACGATACAAGTAGGCACCACCAAGGTTAGCGCCACTGAGGTTTGCAGCACTAAAATCGGTACCAGACACCCTCATAGGACACAAGTTGGCAAGACTAAGGTTGGCACCACTAAGATTGGCACCACTGAGGTTGGCACTATAAAGAGAGGCACCCCTGAGGTTGGCACCACTGAGGTTAGCACTATAAAGAGAGGCACCCCTGAGGTTGGCACCACTGAGGTTGGCACCACTCAGCTCAGTACCCCTGAGATTGCTATCAATCAGCTTGGCATTACTGAGGTTGGCACCACTGAGGTTGGCACCACTGAGCTTGGTACCCCGCAGATCGGCACCACTGAGATTGGCACCACTCAGCTCAGTACCCCTGAGGTTAGCACTACTGAGATTGGCATTACTGAGGTTGGCACTATACAGAGAGGCACCACTGAAGTTCGCATTACTGAGGTCGGCACCACTAAGGTCGGCACCACTAAGATTGGCACGAATTAGCTTCGCACTACTGAAGTTGGCATTGCTGAGGTTAGCATTACCGAGGTTCCCACCAATCACCTTAACATCACTGAGGTTAGCACCACTCAAGTTCGCACGAATCAAATTAGCACGAATCAGGTTAGCACTACTGAGGTCGGCACCACTAAGGTTTGCATCATTGAAGTCGGCACCACTTAAGTCGGCACCACTCAAGTCTGCACCACTCAAGTCTGCATCACATAGGTTAGCACCACTGAGCTTGGTATCACTGAGGTCCGCATCACTGAGGTTCGCACCCCTCAAGTCTCGACCCACAGCTCCACCACTAGCAATCTCTGCGACTAGACGCCATTTATGATCAAGCTTGCTATTATCTTCATCATCTGAACTTTCGTTCAAAATTTGAATATCTTTAACAGGAAAACCACTTAATTCTTTTAGGTCTTCTGATTTTATCCGAGCTTCAAGCCCTTCGATAGCTTCTTGAAACCCCTCTAAGATTAAGCGGCTTGGTTTGATATCAATAATGTTGATCGTGTATCCTGAAGATTGTTGTAAAATAGATTCAATCAGTTTTGAAGGTTGAACTGAATTTATATCTCCTTCTAATACAAGAACAGCTTTTATTGTTTGACTTTGTCTTTCGATTATAGTCTCTTGGTGCGTCAGGGTTTGACTTTGCTCTACACCCTGCACCGGCTCTGAGCTACTGCCATCAGTTTTGTTTAGTTGTTCTGATGATTTTTCTTCTACTATTCCCGCAATTTCTTTCCAGTCTAGGGTCAATCCCTCGCATATCCGTTTAAATAAATCAAGCTGAATTGGCTCTGATTTCAAAAATTTTGTAACTGTATAGTGACTTATACCTTGTGACTTAGGAAAGTTACTTTTTAGCTCAAACTCTAGCTTTTCCAAAGCTTTTTTCGCTGTTTCGACACCTTTTGAAGAGGCGGCAATAGTTAGTTTTTTAGTTTTATTACCCTGGCTAAACTCTGTCATTGTCTTGCTGATTTAGCATAACTCTAGCATCAGAAGTATTGAACAGAGAATAGGGAATAGGGAATAGGGTAAAAACTAGGAAGTTTGGGGAGGGTGAGGAGAGTGGGAAAAAACAGGGTATTTATAGCATGGTTTTAGCTAATTCAGATCACTCAGTATTTTCACCCTACCCTACAAGGGACGCCAAAGGCTAACAACTTTCAAATTTAAACTTTCAACCTTTAACATTCAACCTTTAACCTCCAAGTTTAAACATTCAATTTACAACCTTCAACCTTAACCCTTAAACCTTACTAACCTGATCGTAAATAATCAAATATGTACCAATTTGGCATAACAAAATCAGCTGATACCCTTAAACTACAATTAGTCCAAATATAGCCCTGATCATAATTATGAGGTACAGTAAATTTTCTTACCGCTGCTCCCTACTCCCTACTCCAAATAAAAATGCTATAGCTGATAGCTAAAAACTGCTCCCTAAGTCATGAATGATTCAAAAAACGCCATCGATCTATTTGCAGGGGCAGGTGGCCTTTCTCTAGGTTTCCATATGGCTGGGTGGCAGATCACCACAGCAATAGAAATTGATAAGTCTGCTGTTTCCACTTATCGAGAAAACTTTCCTAGCACTAATGTTATTCGCTCCGATGTTCGAGCTATAGACTTTACTCAATTTCAAGGTATTGACCTAGTAGTAGGTTCACCGCCATGTCAACCTTTTTCTGTCCCAAACCAAGAGCGAAATAAACAGTTATCCCGAGCCAAGCCTAAGGATTTAGTTCCAGAATTTATTCGAGCGGTAAGGGATATTCGACCAAAGGCATTTTTAATGGAAACTATGCCTGGGTTGCAAAGGTCTAAAAAAAATCACTATTATCAATGGATTGAGCAGCAGCTTCAAACCCTAGATTATTCAGTTTATGTAGAGGTGTTAGAGGCAGCATCCTATGGAATTCCCCAGTATCGTGAACGTCTATTTTTCGTCGGTTTAGCCACAAAAAATGATTTTACGTTTCCCCGGAAAACCCATGGTTTAGGGACATCTAATCCCTATATTTCATCGGGTTCAGCCTTAACTGATGTTCCTGACTATGAGCCCAATACCACTAAAGTTTCCTATGCCAATAAACCCGTTATTCGTCCTACCCCTTGGACAGCAACTCTAGTCAAAGGTGGGGGAAAACCCATCAATTTCGATGCACCAAGTCCTACCATTACCGCTACTACAGTCGGTTACTGCACCCACATTATTGATCCTGAAGGTGTTTTACTGGTGTATCACCGTCATTTAATGAATGGGGGAAAGCCGAGATCAGGAACAGTTGAAGGGGTAAGACGGCTGACGGTACGGGAATCAGCTAGACTCCAATCCTTTCCTGATCATTTTGTATTCAAAGGTTCTAAAACATCACGATACAGACAGGTTGGTAATGCTGTACCACCACGGTTAGCCAAAGCAGTTGGAGAAGCAATCCATAAAGCCATCTTCCCCTCTGAGGTATCAACGACAAAAGACTTTCAATCCTATTTTGATCAGCTTTGCGACAAATTGCATCTGCGGCTGTAGGGGATAAGAGTGTGGGAGGTGTGGGAAGTGTGGGGAGATACAGTCAACTTAGTTACCCCTACTCCCTACTCCCTACTCCCTTAATGGAGTGTGGGGAGTAGGGAGTAGGGGTAACAACCTGATTTGCGTTTACGTTTGTCCATCAGAAGTTAACGTTTTTTGTTAAGTTAAATTATTAAATATTGAGTTTTTACGTATTATTATTAATATTTTTTTAGAAGCAAGGCTAACATTGCTCTTGCAATCAAGAGGAATCCCAGAAACAGCAGAAGATCTAAAGGCAGGACAAAAAATTTAATGTTTTTTTAAAAATTACTCTAGACCTAGTCGTTGACTTCCTGGGATATACTAGAGATTGCTAGCTAGTCATAGGTAAGTTCGGTTAAAGATCCACAAGTATTAGACCAAATAGTATTAGGCAAAATAGTATTAGGAATGATATCGATAATCGGAGAGCCTTCCTTCTAGAACTCGTATAACTGTTGATAATCCTGGATTAAGGTCAGAGAATTATGCTAGGAATAGATTTACCAGCACAACAAACCAAATTGGATCACGAACCGATTCATGTGATTGGTCAGATTCAGCCTCATGGGGGACTGTTGGTACTGGAAGAGCCTGAGCTAAAAATATTACAAGTTAGCAACAATACCTCTAGGGTTTTGGGAATCCCTGCCGAAGCCATGCTAGAAAAAACCCTAGAAGATGTACTTGACCCATTCCAAGTGGAGAGAATTAAAGCTGGGTTATCTGAGGAAAATCTAGACCTAATCAATCCTACTAAAATTTGGGCGAGGAAAAAAGGCGATGATTACGCAGTCTTTGATGGTGTGTTTCATCGTAACTCAGATGGCTGTCTGATTCTGGAATTAGAACCAGCAGTTTCCCGGGAAACTATCCCATTTTTAAGCTTTTATCATCTAGCAAGAGCCTCCATCAACCAGCTCCAACAAACCTCAAACCTCCGAGATTTTTGTCAGATCATTGTCAAAGAGGTGCGAAAAGTCACTGGGTTTGACCGGGTGATGCTCTATAAGTTTGAAGATGATGACCATGGAGCAGTTATTGCCGAAGAAAAACTAGACAGTCTGGAATCTTACCTAGGCTTACACTATCCAGAATCCGATATTCCTAAACCAGCTAGACGATTATTCTGTTCCAATTGGATCCGCTTAATTCCAGATGCCAATTCCCAACCTGTTGAGATTTTTCCTACCGATAATCCCATCACCAATCGCCCCCTTGATTTAACATTATCAATTCTCAGAAGTGCTTCCCCCTGTCATATCAAGTACCTCCACAATATGGGAGTTGGGGCGTCTTTGACTATTTCATTGATTAAAGATAAAAAACTCTGGGGACTTATTGCTTGTCATCATCAAACTCCTAAGTATGTATCCTATGAGTTGCGCAAAGCTTGCGAATTTTTAGGACGAGTGATTTTCTCAGAAATTTCAGCCCGAGAAGAGACGGAAGACTATGACTATCAGATGAAGTTGTCCTATATTCAATCAATATTGATTGAGTATATGTCCCAAGAAGAAAACTTTATTGATGGCTTAGTTAAGCATGACCCCAATTTACTGGACTTAACCAGTGCTCAAGGTGCAGCAATTTGTTTTGGGGATAATTTTACGGTTATTGGTGAAACCCCTAGTGAAGAAGACCTGAAGTTTTTGGTGCAATGGCTGAAACAGAATGTTAATCAAGAGGTTTTCTATACTGATTCTCTGCCTCGCATTTATCCTGATGCACAACGGTTTAAAGATATTGGTAGTGGCCTGCTAGCCATCCCCATTTCCAAGAGAAACTATGTACTGTGGTTCCGATCAGAGGTGATTCAAACGGTTAATTGGGGGGGTGACCCCAATAAAGCCTTTGAAACAACCCACACAGAGGGGACTTTGCAACTGTCGCCCCGTAAATCCTTTGAACTATGGAAAGAAACCGTTCGCTTAACCTCTTTACCCTGGAAACAGGTAGAAATTAAGACAGCACTGGAACTGAGGAAAGCACTGATTAATATTGTTCTGCGCCAAGCTGATGAATTGGCTCAATTGGCTCAGGATCTAGAACGTTCCAATGCTGAACTGAAAAAGTTTGCTTATGTGGCATCCCATGACCTGCAAGAACCCCTGAATCAAGTGGCGAATTATGTGCAGCTTTTAGAAATGCGCTATAATGACAAGCTTGACGAAGATGCCAGCGAGTTTATTACCTTTGCGGTTGAGGGAGTCAGCCTCATGCAAACCCTAATTGATGATGTGTTGGCTTACTCGAAAGTCGATTTGCAGGGCATTGAGTTTAAACTGACGGAAGTGGAAACGGCCTTAGACCATGCTCTGGCTAATTTGCGGGGACGCATCCGTGAAACTGGAGCAGTGGTTACCCATGACCCCTTCCCAACAGTTATGGCTGATAGCACCCAGTTGATGCAACTGTTCCAGAACTTAATCGGTAATGCGATCAAGTTCCGCAGTGAACAGCCACCGGAAATCCATGTGGGGGCAAAACGACTCGAAGATTCATGGCTATTTTCAGTGCAGGATAATGGGATTGGCATTGAACCGCAGTTTAGCGATCGCATTTTCGTGATCTTCCAACGTCTGCACACCCGGGATGAGTATCCTGGCACAGGTATGGGTTTGGCTATATGTAAAAAGATTCTGGAGTGCCACCGGGGCAAAATTTGGGTAGAGTCAGAACTAGGTCACGGTGCCACCTTCTATTTTACAATTCCAGTAAGGGGACGCGAGCGTGAGCGTAGAAACGGAGGTGTAACTATGAGCATTTAATCTTATCAAACCTTGTCATACCTTTACAAATATGTAAGTATAGATTTGTAAAGGTTAAGCTGTTATGAAAAAATATGTCACCCCAAAAGAGGCAGCCCAATATTACGGTGTCTCCATTACAACACTCAGGAGATGGGATAAAGACGGAAGACTTGACAGCATCAGGACTCAAGGGAATCAAAGAAGGTTTTGTGTTGAAGGACAACACACGCAGAGTAAGCCCATTGTCGCTTATGCAAGAGTCTCTACACACTCCCAACGAGACGACCTTGATCGACAAGCTGAATTTTTACGGTCAAAATACCCAAACGCTGAAGTTATTTCAGAAGTTGGATCGGGACTCAATTTTAAACGGCGAAAGTTTCTCAAAATATTGGAACGAATATACAGCTGTGATATCTCGGCATTTGTCATTGCATACCCAGATAGAGCAGTCCGATTTGGATTTCCGTTACTTGAATGGTTGTGCCAAAAAAGTGGAGTTAAACTCTTGGTTCTCAATGAACGTAAATTATCCCCAGAGCAAGAACTCGTCGAAGATATCTTGTCCATCCTCCACTGTTTCTCTGCTAGGCTTTACGGACTCCGAAAATACCAAAAACAAGTCACGAAAGCGGTACAAGAAAAAACCTCGGAATCAGACGGTGAAGTTGACACCCAACAGTGTCTCAAAGATCAGGGTGTTTCCGTCTAAAGAACTTCATAAAATCTGGAAAACTTGGCTTAATGCTTATCGTTGGATCTATAATTGGTCAGTAGCCATGCTTAAAAACGGTTATAAAGGTAGTGCTTATGATTTACAAAAACTAGCGAGAAAAGTTGATAGACCAGATTGGGTAAACCAACTTCCAGGTCATCAATTACAAGAAGCAGTAGCCGATGCAATTGATAGTTTCAAGCAAGCCAAAGCCAATCAGGGTTATGTTAAGTTTAAATCTTGTCGAGAAACAAGGCAAGTTATTAAATTTAAAGCGGGAGACTTCAAAAAAAAATGCTGGTACCCAACAAAAGTAAAAGGCTTGTCTTATCGTTCACCTCAAGGTTTCCCTGAAGAATGCATATATGGAACTCAGTTAGTATGGATTAAAGGGAAATGGTACGGGATTTTTCCGGAATATATTGAACCTATCCCTACTGCTCAGGATAAAGTAATAGCTTTAGACCCAGGCGTTAGAACATTTATTACCGGTTTTGATGGTAAAACTTATGTAGAAATAGGTTCTGGTGATATTGGCAGGATTCAAAGACTCTGTCAGCAACTAGATCGGTTGATGAGTCGTATTGACTTAAGCTCTGCAAAAAGACAGAGACGAGCAATGAAAAATGCTGCTCATCGTTTACGCCAAAAGATTCAAAATCTAATCAAGGACTGCCATAACAAGTCAGCTTCTTTCCTTGTCAATAATTACAAGCTTATCTTTTTACCAACGTTTGAGACATCTGTGATGGTAGTAAAGTCAGCTAGGAAATTAAACAAGAAAACAGCTCGTAACATGCTCACTTGGAGTCACTACAAGTTTCGCCAGCACTTAACTCAAATGGCAGATCGTCATGATGTTTTGGTTGTCTTAGTTAACGAATCTTACACCAGTAAAACTTGCCCAGAATGTGGTCAAATTCACGAAAAATTAGGCGGCAGTAAAAAATTCCAATGCCCAAAATGTGGCTTCTCTTTACCACGGGATTGGAATGGCGCGCGGAACATAATGATCCGCGCTTTGTCGGCAACAACCACCAGGTTTTCACCTGGTGCTATACAGATCATTCCTGCTGATGGGTAGGTTTAGAGAGGTTAAATGTTGCACGAAAGACACAAAATCATATTTTTGGTTGAAGACAATAAAGCCGATATTCGCTTAATCCAAGAAGCGTTAAAAAATAGCTCGGTACCCCACCAGGTAGTAACAGTCCGAAATGGCATGGACGCTATGGCTTACTTACACCAAGAAGGAGAGTATGCTGATGCCGTCCGTCCAGACCTGATCGTGCTAGATTTAAACTTGCCAAAAAAGGATGGTCGAGAGGTGCTCGCAGAGATTAAGGCTGACTCTAATCTCAAACGAATTCCTGTGGTGGTATTAACTACCTCAAGAAATCAGGATGACATTTTCCAGAGTTATGACTTGCATGTGAATTGCTACATTACCAAATCCCGCAATCTTAGCGAATTATTCAAAATCGTCAGAGGAATTGAAGACTTTTGGCTCTCGACTGTCACCCTGCCATCCCAATAAAAGGATTAGGGATGGCAGGGTGACAGATTAGCCATAAACCATGAGACACTAGGGCGTGTCTTCAAACTCGGAGATCCCCCTAAATCCCCCTTAAAAAAGGGGGACTTTGAGTATGGCTCCCCCCTTTTTTAAGGGGGGCTGGGGGGGATCATAATCTTGCGGAAAACTTTGAAAACACGCCCTAGGGATGAGACATCAGGGTTGACTAACAGAAACTTGCAGGAAGAAATACTCAAAGGTAATGCCTGAAGGCTCAGTAAAAATCTTGTTAATTGAGGACAACCTGGCAGAAGCCAGATTGTTACAAGAGTTTTTGAAAGAAGCTCAGTTCAGGCACTTTAGTCTAGTTCATGTCAAGCGGTTGCGGGATGCACTCCAGGAAATCGCTGAGGCTAGAGCAATCTCAATTCCCTACGATGTGATCTTATTAGATCTGACTCTACCGGACAGCCACGGACTAGCATCCCTCGGACCCTTGATGAAGCAAGCGCCTAGTTTACCGATTGTAGTGCTAACCAATACCAATGATGATGAATTAGCGATTGAAGCAGTTCGTCAAGGAGCACAAGATTATCTAGTCAAGCGGCAAGTCAAGGCAAAAATGCTGGTTCGTTCCTTGCGCTATGCTATTGAACGTAAGCAGGCAGCAGTTGCATTACGACAAGAAAATCAAGCCCTAGAAAGTCAGGTTCAGGAACAAACCGCTGAGTTGGTTAGAGCCAAAGAAGTCAACCAGCGCAAAGCTGAATTTGTTTCCATGCTCTCTCACGACTTTCGTAATCCCTTAAATACAATCCTCCTTTGTTCTGGATTGCTCCAAGACAAAGAGGAACAATTACCTCAAGAAAAAAAACTGGTTCATTTGCGGCTAATTCGCTCGGCCATCAAAAACATGGCCCAGTTGTTGGATGAGGTTTCATTAATCAGTAAAGCTGATTCCGGTAGACTCCTGTGTCAACCTACTCGGTTGGATTTGAAACGGTTTTGTCACCAATTAGTGGAAGAGTTACAAATCAGTACCAACAACAACCATCAGCTAGTTTTTACCAGTCAAGGGGAATTGAGGGAAGCCCTATGGGATGAACGATTGCTGCGACACATTTTTAGCAATTTGCTCACCAACGCTATTAAGTACTCACCCACAGGGGGAACAGTTCAGTTTGAACTGATTGCTCAGACAGAATGTGTTATCTTCCGGATTCAAGACCAGGGGATGGGCATTCCTCCAGAAGACCAACAGCAACTGTTTCAGCCTTTCCATCGTGCTAGCAATGTTGGCACAATTCCTGGTAGTGGCTTAGGACTAGCTATTGTTCAACAGTGTGTGGAAGCTCATGGTGGTGAGATTTCTCTCAAGAGTCAGTTGGGAGATGGTACTACATTTACCGTTAGTTTACCGTTAATCATGTTGACACTCCCCGGCCTATAAGGACGGGGATTCTTCGCTCAAGCGAAACATTCGCCTGGCAATTTCGGAAGCAATTTGTTGACCTAGCCGTTGAGTTTCCTGCTTTAACAAAAGTTCCAGCATCTTCGGTACCGATTCTAGGTCAAACCTAGAGGATTCAATAATCATAGCCCCAATCTTTTCCATCCGCTCCAGGTTAGGAGACTCTAATTTTCCAGTTACATTAACCGCCAAGCCCACCGATGCAGTTATCTGGCCAAGAGTCTTGTATGAGAGATTCTCTAAACTGGTAACCATCTCTTCAACCAGAGCATTACGCAATATACTCCCTTGCTCGGAGTAGAGAAATTCTAAACCCTGGTGTAAGAGCGCACTAATATCAAACTTCCTACTGGTGCGCACCTGACCTAATAACTCCTCCAAAACATGCCATTGAATTTCATCATCCTGATAGACAATCTCCTGTAAACAAGTCCTTAATTCAGGGGATGAATCCGTTAACAGCCGTTGAGCAACATAGGGATACGTTTGATTGAAGGGCTGAAAATTAGGATTGAGCTTAATTGCTATCCCTTCTAAGGTAGCGGCACTGCGGAAAATCAGGAGGTAGTAAGTGGGTAATTTAAATGGATATTTATAAAGTAACGGGGATAGCTTCCGAATAATACGATTAAAGCCGAATGTTGACACAGTAGCTTCCATCACCCCACCAAAAATATCAGTGAGTTCAGGAATCAGCGAGGTCACATCTGTCTCCGGTGGCAAAAAGTCGAGTTTCTTATAGTCTTGTGCTAAACCTTCAAAATCACCAGTAATCATATGGACAACGGATTCGAGTAACCGATACCGATAAGACGGTTCTACTGAGCTCATCATGCCAAAGTCAAGATAAGCCAATTTCCCATCAGGGGTAGCCAATAAATTGCCAGGGTGAGGGTCAGCATGGAAGTAACCTTCTTCTAAAAGTTGCCGCAAGCAACACTGAAATCCCACATCAATCAGGGTATTCGGGTCTAATCCCTGGGCTTTAATGGTTTCTAGTTCCGTCAATTTAGTCCCAGTGATCCACTCCATGGTTAACACCCGCCGCCCCGAGTATTGCCAGTATATACGTGGTACAGCGATATTATTAATGTCACCGTAAAGTTGGGCAAATCTTTCCGCATTGCGACCTTCCTGGGTATAGTCCATTTCTTCAAACAAGCAAATAGCTAGTTCGTCGATAAGTGCTACTAGGTCGCTGTGAACAAAGGATATTGATTCTTGCGCCCATGCTGCTATTTTCCGCAGGATATAGATATCTAGGGAAATACACTCTACCAGACCAGGGCGTTGCACCTTTACTGCTACCATTTCACCAGTTTTGAGTGTCCCTTTGTACACTTGTCCTAGGGAAGCAGCAGCTACGGGTTTGTCGCTCAGTGAGCCATAGATGTTGTTATAGTTATCCCCTAATTCTTCTTGAATTAACTGATAGGCAATGTGATTAGGGAAAGGAGGTAATTGGTCTTGTAATTTAGTGAGTTCCTCTAAATAAATAGGAGGAACAATATCCGGACGACAGGAAAGGATTTGTCCCAATTTAATGAAGGTTGGACCAAGTTCAGTCAGCTTTTCGCGAAATTCCCAGGCTCGTTGAGGCTGATTTTGGGTAAGGCTACCGGTGACGAAATCCCACGCTAGCCTGATGCTAAAGGTAATCAGTGCCCCTACTAAAGCTATCCTGCGCCCCCAGACTAGCCGAGAACGCTGGCGGTAGTAGTCAGAAATGGTTCTTGGCTCGTACTGCAAGGTTAGTATTTTAAGATTTGTTAAATAATTACAAGAAAATTATCTCTTGAACTTTGCGGTTGGTCAAGGGGTCGGGAGTAGGGAGTAGGGAGTAGGGAGTAGGGAGTAGGGAGTCGGGTGTCGGGTGTCGGGTGTCGGGTGTCGGGTGTCGGGTGTCGGGTGTCGGGTGTCGTCAACAACAGCGGGAAATATTGATGCCGTGTCAGTGTTGAGTTGTTGAGTTTCCCTAGACTGGTCTAAAAAAAGCGATCGCACTATGCCAAGTCAAGCCTGACATGTAAGCGATCGCATGTATCTTGAGTCTAGTGAACTAGTTATTTTTATACTGTTGTTAATCAAGAAGGGAAAATTGAAAATTTTCAATGGTCAATTGCCAAAGGGATTTACGCGAATCTGTTAAGACTCTGACGCCAGCGGCTACCCAGCCATAACAACCCACCGATAGCAAGTAATCCTCCAGTAGTAGAAGATTCTGGCACTTTCTCGACTTTAATACGTGCTATCTGGTAGCCATCCACTGTGAAGTCACCTTGAGCAAATGTCTCAGTTGATAAAATCGGTCCACCTGGGATAAAACCTGGATGCAGGGTGACAACTCCGTTTTCTGGTGTACCGGTATCAGGAATAGTTTGACCGAAGAAGGCAGTAGTCGTCTGCTGCTCGTCGTTAACTTCCGTACCTGCATCCAGAACTTGAGAACCGAGAACGGTAAAGTCAGCTCCAGTGAAATTACCTTCTTCATCAAAAATCTCAAAAGCCAAGGGGTTGCCATTAGCAATGAAAGCATCATTACTGGGAAGAATCATTGCTGCGTAGCTGAAGTAACGGCTAGTAGAATCTACAGTAAATGTGGCTTGGGCAATATCCCCAGAAGCAACTGGACCATTTGGACCAGGAATTACCCCATCAACTGAACCCGCACCACTAGCAAAAAACTCTTGACTAAGCACTGCTGCATTGCCATCCTCTGCAATCCGCTCAAGTCCTGGTGAAGCTGCCTCACCCCGATCATAAATATCAAACAAACCATTATGAAAACCAACCCAGACTGGAGTCAATAACGTGCCGTTTTCCGGTGCCAGGCTTTCAATTGTCACCTTAAGGGTGGCTGCTGTTGCCCTAGATGCCATGGCTAGTGTAGAGGTTACCGTAACCATGGTCACGATTTTGAGTGATTTAATAATTGAATGCTTCATGGTGATTCTGATCAATGAGATCAATATGGTAGATTTGTCAATGAGTGTGTTGCTCAACTATCTATACAGCTACATCATTATCCGTAGAGTGTAAGTATTCAGCTATCAGCTAATGCGCTACGCGCACGCTACGCGAACAGCTAAAGGCCTTGGCCGTTGGCCACGCTACGCGAATGGCCACGCTACGCGAACAGCTATTAGATGCTTTAACTGCTCGGGGTTGGATGAGTAAAACAAGCAGGGATTTTCAAGCAGCCGTATCAGCAGCCCCAGCTTGTTTACTACCGACCGTTGATTAGCTGACGACTGACGGCTGATAGCTGAATGCTTACCGTAGAGTTAATCAGCTAAGTGTTCAAAACTTAGTGTTCAAAACTGATTTTGCTGGCACCGTATCAAGTGGTTAATCCTAGGTTAGTAGCTTGACTAGAATTATTGGTTTCTTGGTTTAATTGTTGCTGAATAGAGGCTGAAAATTTGCTGATAATTTACTGATAATTTTCCGCCTCTCTCAGCCTTGTCTCATGACGTGATATTATCTAGGGTTGACTACTTATGCTGGAAGGGTGTTCGTTAATTTAATTAAAATTAACCATTTAAAATTAACCATTTACAATGGTTAATTAACACATTACAGGTGACATATCACACTTACGTTGAAGATTTCTGTAGCGGTCGTGGTTCATCTTGAGCAACGACAATTAAATAGTCACCATTCTCAAGTTTATAATCTGTCGGTGGATTGGAGATAACATCTCCTTCAATTCCTTTTTGTACTGCTAGGACAATACTTTGATAGGCTTGCTTCATATACGTAAATACTTCCATAAAGGAACTACCCACCCGAGATTCAGGTATCGCAATTTTATAAAGCTTGTTGCCACTTTGAGTACTTAATATTTCAGAGACAACTTTGGTAATTCCATGGTTAAGAGCAGCTTGGGAAATGAGCATGCTACTTAACTCACTGCTAACGATTATTTCGTCAACCTTAGCCCGCTGACAGGATTTAACATGAGTTTCATCTACCAGCTCCACAACTGTGTAAGCGTTGGGATTAATACTTTCTACTGTCAGGGTAGATAGTATAACTTTGGCGTCGCGAGCTGTTTCATCTATGCTGTCATCCCCTAAAATTATAACAGTTCTAGCCTGGATCAAGTTGGCTCGATTCAAGGTTTCATCACATACGTTGCCCTTAATAAAAAACAAATTATTGTCTTCGATAGGCTTCCGGTCTATATTGGCAATTAAAATAATTTTATCATCTTGAGTTTTAGGAAACTTTCGCAACTCATTTATAATAAATTGTGCTCTAGAATTCCATTCGGAAATAATCAAGTGATTGTTAAATTTATAAGACCCCATACCTAGATCATTTTTAATTTTTTGATCGACAAAAATACCAGCGAGGGTAGCGGTGAAGATGGCTAAGAATCCAATCCCCACAAACATATCGAGAATAGCAATAAAGCGACCACCAACTGTGACAGGTGTGATATCACCATAGCCAACAGTTGTTAGGGTGACGATGCTCCACCAGAAAGCATCTGCTTTTGAGATATCTGGTTCCAGCCATGATATAGTGATGGTGTTAATAGTAATAATTATTATAATAATAATCATTACTTTATCAAGGTTTTCACTGCGCAAAAAATTCCAGAATTTTCGATTCCATAGTAAGATCATTTGACTTAGAGGTAATGGTTAGATCATGTCGGTTTAAGTAACTATAATATCCCTTCACGGGGATCTATTCTCGGGTAATGGCTAAGCTGCGGGTGCATCTAATTTATAGATTGAATCGGCAAGGGTGCAGGGGGGCTCAGGAGCTCGGGAGTGGGGTTTGGAGTGTTTCAA
The DNA here is from genome assembly GCF_010672265.1 of Moorena sp. SIO3A2. Classification (NCBI taxonomy): domain Bacteria; kingdom Bacillati; phylum Cyanobacteriota; class Cyanophyceae; order Coleofasciculales; family Coleofasciculaceae; genus Moorena; species Moorena sp. SIO3A2. The sequence continues at coordinate 478,287 of NZ_JAAHHC010000007.1, read as the reverse complement.
GTTTACTGAAAACTATACAAAAACTATACAATTTCAATCTGCGATCGCTCAAGCTGAAAGCTAGAGGGCGTTCGGCAAAGGTCTGAATGCTTAGGTTTAACATTACTATAGGAACGGATAGCGCTACTATTGTTAAGGAGTTTAAAGCCGCTGTCGGTCATGCCAAAATCCTCTAACCCCAACCACACCCAAGACCACACCCCTAACTCTGCTCAAAACACCATTCGGATTCGGGGGGCTAGACAGCATAACCTGAAAAATATTGATCTGGAACTGCCACGCGATCGCATTATTGTCTTTACTGGTGTTTCCGGTTCCGGCAAATCCTCCCTGGCATTCGACACTATCTTTGCGGAAGGACAACGCCGTTATGTAGAATCCCTTAGTGCCTATGCTCGTCAATTCCTGGGACAACTGGATAAACCGGATGTGGATGCCATCGAAGGCTTAAGCCCCGCTATCTCCATTGACCAGAAATCTACATCCCATAACCCCCGTTCCACCGTTGGTACAGTTACAGAGATTTACGATTACCTGCGATTACTGTTTGGAAGGGCTGGTGAACCCTATTGTCCCCGATGCGATCGCAATATTGCTCCCCAGACCATCGACCAGATGTGCGATCGCATTATGGAACTCCCTGACCGGACTCGCTTCCATATCCTGGCTCCCGTTATCCGAGGCAAAAAAGGCACTCACAAGAAACTATTATCCAGCTTAGCCACCGAAGGATTTGTGCGAGTCAGAGTCGATGGTGAAACCTTTGACCTCTCCGATACCATCGAATTGGATAAAAATTATACCCACAACATTGAAGTGGTGGTTGACCGTCTCATCAAAAAGCCTAGTATTCAAGAACGGATTACCGATTCCCTTGCTACTTGCCTAAAACGTTCTACTGGAATTGCAGTTATCCAAGTTTTAGATAATACATCAGCACAGCCAGCAGAGGTCAAATCTGATCATAATTATAAACGTACGGCTCGCAAAAAGGGTAGTTCATCTGACCAAGACCTTCCCCAAGAAATCGTCTTTTCAGAAAACTTTGCTTGCCCAGAACATGGGGCAGTAATGGAAGAATTATCTCCCCGATTATTTTCCTTTAACTCCCCCTACGGCGCTTGTCCATTTTGTCACGGTATCGGTAATTTACAAACCTTTTCTCCAGAACTAGTAGTACCTGACCCTACTCAACCCTTATATAGTGCTATTGCCCCCTGGTCAGAAAAAGACAACACCTACTACATCTCCCTACTCTATAGCGTAGGACAAGCCTATGGTTTTGAAATCCAAACTCCCTGGAATCAGCTAACCTCTGAACAACAAGACATCCTGCTCTACGGCACCGACGAAAAAATCTACATTCAAAATAATTCTGCTTATGGCAAAGAAAAAGGGTACTACAAGCGCTATGCTGGCATTATCCCGATCCTCGAAAAACAGTACAAAGACACTAGCTCTGAAGCATCAAAACACAAACTAGAGCAGTATTTAATTTATCAACCCTGTCCAGAGTGTCATGGTAAACGGCTCAAACCAGAAGCACTATCGGTGCGGTTAGGACAATATCATATTGATGATTTAACTAGTGTCTCAATTCGCCAATGTCGTCAACGGATTGATAACTTACAACTCTCCCCCCGCCAAGCTCAAATTGGTGACCTTGCCCTCAAAGAAATTAAAGCCCGATTACAATTTCTGCTTGATGTAGGATTAGATTATCTTACCCTTGACCGTCCAGCCATGACCCTTTCTGGTGGAGAAGCTCAACGGATTCGCCTAGCGACTCAGATTGGAGCAGGCTTGACTGGAGTTTTGTATGTATTAGATGAACCGAGTATTGGATTGCACCAAAGAGATAATGGACGGTTACTCACTACCCTGATCAAATTGCGAGATTTGGGGAATACCTTGATTGTTGTAGAACATGATGAAGAAACCATTCGCACTGCCGATCATATTGTCGATATTGGTCCGAAAGCTGGAATTCATGGGGGAGAAATTGTTGCTCAAGGGGATTTAGAAACTATAATAAAAAGTGAAAATTCCCTGACGGGAGCGTATTTATCAAAACGCCAAGTAATTGAAACTCCTAGTCAACGTCGAGAGGGAAATGGTCGTTCATTTGTGATTAAAAATGCTCATCGTAACAATCTCAAACACATTGAAGTAGAGATACCACTAGGGAAATTAGTCAGCATTACAGGTGTATCTGGTTCTGGTAAATCTACGTTAGTAAACGAATTACTTTACCCAGCATTACAACATCATCTGACTCGTAAAGTACCCTTTCCCAAACAATTGGATCAAGTTGAGGGACTCAACGCTATTAATAAAGCAATCGTAATCGATCAATCTCCCATTGGTCGCACTCCTCGGTCTAATACTGCTACCTATACAGGAGTATTTGATACCATTCGAGAGGTATTTTCTAAAACTATTGAAGCTAAAGCTAGAGGTTACAAGCCAGGCCAATTTTCATTTAATGTCAAAGGAGGACGTTGCGAAGCTTGTTCGGGACAGGGGGTGAATATCATTGAGATGAACTTTTTGCCCGATGTCTATGTACAATGCGATGTTTGTAAGGGAGCGAGATATAATAGAGAAACGTTGCAAGTGAAGTATAAAGGATATTCCATTGCTGATATTTTAAATATGCCAGTGGAAGAAGCGTTGGAGGTATTTAAGAATATTCCAAGAGCAGCATCTCGGTTACAAACCTTAGTAGATGTGGGGTTAGGATATATTCACTTAGGGCAACCAGCACCGACATTATCTGGTGGAGAAGCACAGCGGGTGAAGTTGGCAACAGAATTGTCACGTCGGGCAACGGGAAAGACATTGTATTTAATCGATGAACCGACAACAGGATTGTCATTTTATGATGTTCATCACTTGTTAAATGTATTGCAGCGGTTGGTAGATAAAGGAAATTCTGTTTTGGTGATTGAACACAATTTAGATGTGATTCGCTGTGCTGATTGGGTAATAGACTTAGGACCAGAAGGTGGGGATAAAGGGGGAGAAGTAATTGCCTCTGGAACACCAGAGGAGGTAGCAGAGCATCCTAATTCCTATACAGGGCAGTATTTGAAGGAGGTTTTGCAGGAGTACCCGCGACAGGAAGGACTGCTAAGTGCTTAGTGCTTAGTGGGTCAGTTATAGGGCATGTTTCAGGGATGGCTTTTCTGATGCGATCGCTATTTGAGTTTCCATCCTAGTTGAGGATGATGCTAGAGGGAAGAGATTGAGATGGCAAGGCGAGACATATACCACAATACGGTTAAGCGTGCCTTACAAAAGGATGGCTGGACAATTACCCATGATCCATTTCCCCTACAGATAGGCCACAAACGCTTATCTGCTGATCTTGGTGCGGAACGTCTAATTAGTGCTGAAAAAGGAATACAAAAAATTGTTGTTGAAGTCAAGAGTTTTGTAGGAAAGTCTGATGTAAAAGATTTAGAGCAGGCTTTAGGGCAGTATATCCTGTATCGTCAAGTCCTGGATGAAATGGGTGTAGAGCGCTGTCTTTATCTTGCCGTTTCTAGACTGACCTTTAAAAACGTGTTTACCATAGAATTGGGAAAGGTATTGCTAAGGAACCAAATTATTAAATTAATTGTTTTTGATCACGATAGTGAAACGCTGATTCAATGGATACCAGATTAAACTACCAAGACATCATCAAAAAAGTATTAATGGAACACGCTGAGTATCGTGCTTCCCTACCTGACAGCTATGACTCTAAAGTGCTTTTCGATGATCAGCGAGGACACTATTTAGTATTAGACATAGGTTGGAATGATGACCAGTACCTACACGCTACACCCATTCACCTAGATTTAATTGGTGACAAAATCTGGATTCAATACGATGATACGGAAGAGGGGATTGCTACCGATTTACTGGAAGCAGGTATTCCCGCAAACGATATTGTACTTGGTTTCCGCCATCCTCAAGTAAGACAATATACAGGTTTTGCAGTAGGCTAAAGGTGGAATGCAGAATGTAGAATGCAGAATGTAGAATGAGGTAAAATTCCAAATTCTAATATTCTAAATTCTACATTCTAAATTCCCTAATCCCTAATCCCTAATGACTGTCTATCTAGGCATCGATTTCGGAACCTCTGGCGCACGGGCAGTAGTGATCGACTCTGTTGGTACTATCTTTGCCGAGACTCAATATCCCTTTCCAATCCAAGCCATCACCATCGATACCGCAACACACTGGCAGAAGGTATTATTTTCCCTGATTGAGCAAATTCCCCAGTCAATCAAGGGTGAAATTAATGCGATCGCAATTAATGGCACCTCCGCAACAGTTTTGTTATGCGATCGCATCGGTCAACCTGTAGATGCACCCATCCTTTACAACGATCCACGAGGAGTAGCTGTGATGGAACAACTTAGAACCATTGCTCCTCCCAACCATGTCGTTTTAAGTGCTACCTCCAGCCTTGCCAAACTTCTCTGGTGGTATGACTGTACAGATCTGATCAGCAAAAGCTCTGCTGAAACTAATCCCCTATACTTCCTCCATCAAGCGGACTGGTTAGCCTTTCTATTGCATGGAAAACTAGGCATAAGTGATGATCACAATGCCTTAAAGCTCGGTTATAATCCTGAAAATCTTTGCTATCCTGACTGGCTCAAACAGCTACCGGTGTCACCCATGCTACCCAACGTCTTGGCTCCCGGTACACCAGTAGGAGTTGTAACCCCTGAGGTAGCTCACGGCTTGGGATTATCACCAGATTGTCTAGTCTGTACAGGTACCACCGATAGTATTGCCGCATTTATCGCTAGTGGTGCCAAACAACCAGGTGAAGCGGTAACCTCCCTTGGGTCTACCGTGGTATTGAAACTATTGAGTACCACTCCTCTAGAAGACGCCAAATTTGGGATTTACAGTCATCGATTGGGAAATTTATGGCTTACCGGTGGCGCATCCAACACGGGTGGAGCAGTACTACGCCACTTTTTCAGTGACAGAGAATTAGAAAGTCTCAGCTCTCAAATCGACCCGGAGCAAGAAAGTGCCTTGGATTATTATCCCTTACTTAGACCAGGCGATCGCTTTCCCATTAATGACCCTGATCTCCGGCCAAGATTGGAACCCAAACCCGATAATTCCGTGGAATTTCTCCAAGGAATGCTCGAAAGCATAGCGCGAATTGAAGCTAGGGGATATAGCTTGTTGCAACAGCTCGGAGCAAGTCCCTTAACCGGTGTCTATACTGCTGGTGGTGGTGCCAAAAATCCTACCTGGACAAGGATTCGAGAGCGTCAGCTCATGGTACCGATGTTGACATCCCTTCACACAGCGGCTGCTTATGGTACAGCACTATTAGCAAAGCAGGGATGCCTGTTAGAAGATCGGGTATAGGGTGATCGGCTAGAGGGTGACCGAGTGTAGGGTGACCGGGTGAGAATCTGCTCTGAGTCATCACCTCTGGCTCAACCTGACCATCATCTCTACTCCCGTTCGCCCTATACCCCACAGCTACTAACTTCTAGATAATCCCCATGTTAGCCAATCCTAAGATAGTGCCTAGTCCTAGGATGTGACCGAAGCTGGTGGTTGCCAGTAGGGCGGGAAGACCCATGCCACCGAAGAACTCAGGCATAGGCAATGCCGGACCTGCGCTAGGATTCTGGATAGTAGCTTTTCCGAAGGCAATCGCTAGGACATTGCAGACAATCATGATGATTCCGACTGTCGGGCTCCATTCCAGGGTGTTGGGAACGGCAGATGCAGCAGCAAGCAAGATTGAGTAAGTCAATTTGTGTTCTCCTGTTTTTGATAGACTCTTACAGTGATCTCTTAAAGATTTAATCTTTTATAAAGATTTTACCAGCACGGTCTCATAATTAATTTTTTTGGAAAAGTCGATTCCGTTGCCAGTCTTGCTTTGATTACCCTTGATTAGAGAGCGAAAGCCCGTGATTACTAGACTTTTGGGCGGTGGGATTCGGTAAAATTAAATCAAGCCTTTATGTAAATAATTGTTAAGTAATCCCTGGTTGCTCAGTCAATGTTTCGGTAAATTTACATAAATTAATAAAAGCGGGATAAACCCTGGATTGATCAATCAATCCGGGTTGACCGGATTAATTCATCCTGCATGGCTGGTGATATCTTACGCCTAGCGGCGAGTATCACTAGCCATGGGGGGTTAGCTTCCTCCGCTCTTATGCCCCACACCTCAATGCTACGCCATGAGTGTTTAAAGTTACCGTAAGGATAGGGTCGCCTTTATGGTTAGTCGGTTATGCGTAAAAGGGTTAAAACTTTGCCGATTTTGGCTCCACTATCCTAAGGTTTCGTCTCCAGGGATGAATCCCGGACAGGAACTCTGATAAACAGCCTGAAAAACGTTATACTGAAAATAGTAGGGAAAACAAATTAAGAGCTAACCGCCACCTGCTAAGTAAAAAAAAGAACTTTTTTTAATTGTTCCGGTGCGGAGGGGCATCCCGTATCGTTAATAAAGCTTACCGAGTAACCGAACGCGCCCCGCGTCGGCGAAAGCCGATAGCGATGGCTGGTGTTGGTAAGAAGCCCACACTCAACCTGACAAGGTGAGTGTGGGAGTATGTCACCTGAAACTATAATTATGCTGCTGACGGACGCATTACTTTTAGATTACAAACGCTGTCGGCGTCGAGCGTTTTTGGACATTTATGGAGACCCCACAGAGCAAGACCTACCCTCAGATTTTCTGCTGAAACTGCAACAGAAAAGCCGAGACCATAAACAACAGATTCTGGCTACTGTGCCCCACCACTCACCCCGCTACCCCAGAACAGATTGGCACGCTGCTGCACAGGCCACCTTGAAACTGATGCAACAAGGGACGGAGTACATTTCTGGAGGGGTACTGTTGATGCCAACTGGTGACGGGGTGACATTGCTATGTTTTCCTGATTTGCTGGTCAAACAGCCGGGACGTTCTAATTTTGGTGATTGGATCTATGTTCCCACCACCATTAAGCTCAGCAAACGACCCAAGCCAGAGTATAAAATCCTTACTGCTTTTCGTGCTCAGCTGTTAGCAGCAGTACAAGGACATTGGCCCACCACTGGCTCATTAATTTTGCGTAACCAAAAGTGCTACACCGTGGTAATAGAACGATGGGTGCCACTGATGGAACAACTGCTATCGGAATGTATTGAGACTCTATTGCAGCGACAAGAACCAGAGGTGTTCATTTCCCGTCAGCGGTGTAGTCTTTGCTGTTGGTATCACAGTTGTTATGCGATCGCTAAATCTGTGGAGCACATTTCCCTATTGCCTGGAGTAACACCCAGCCGCTATCGGGATTTGGAGGCTTTGGGAGTAACCACAATCGAATCCTTAGCCACGTCTACGATTACTGAATTAGAGCCCAGCTTTGGTAGCTCAGTAGCTTTCCAGTTGGTGCAGCAAGCCCAATCTCAGGTACAAAACCGGGTGCTGCTTTATCCCAAACATTACTTTAGTATACTTGAATACGAACAACTAGAGCGAGGGAATGGTAATGCCAAAATCTCGGCAGACCTCCCGAATCAAGACTCTTTACCGACAGCATCTGTTGAGCTTTATTTTGATATTGAAGCACAGCCTGATTTGCCCCTGGAGTATTTGCTAGGGGTGTTGGTGATTGATCGACGCACTGAAACAGAGACTTTCCATAACCTATTCGCAGAACATTCTTGGCAAGAAGGATTCATCTGGCTACAATTTTTAGACTTAGTTGAGCGTTATCCAGATGCCCCAATCTTCCATTTTTCCAAGTATGAAGTTGACACGGTCAAGCGCTTAGCAACCCTTTACCAAACTCCACGACAGATAGTTAAACCCCTGCTAAATCGTTTCGTGGATGTTCATCAAATAGTTATTGATACTGTGACCATGCCAGTGGAGAGTTATTCTCTGAAAAATTTGGCGAGATGCTTGGGCTTTGAGTGGCGAGACCCCGATATGACTGGCTCCCAATCTGTGTGTTTGTATGACCAGTGGTTACAAACAGGCAATCACTCTATTCTCGAAATGATCCAGCGCTACAATGAAGATGACTGCCGCGCTACATATCACCTCAAGGAGTGGCTAGTCAACTTTTTGTCCAACACTTTGTCCAACACTTTGCCCAACACTTTGCCCAATACGATTAACTTTCAAAACTTAGCATGAAGTTATGCAACAATTTATTAAGTTATTAGATTTTGTAATCTAGCTGACACACACAATGTATAGGTAGATGCTAAATTAAATCTAAAGGGGGCTTTCGCCATCATTGGATGGAGGGGAGCCCTCTCTAGAATTTTAAGAGGTCTAGAATTTAGAGGTCTAGAATTTATTGAGGTCTAAAATTTATTTGATAAGAGGTGATTAATATGCTTCCACTTTTTCTAATTCTTTTGGTAACTGCCCTAGGGAGCATCTTGATATCTTGGAGAGTCTCTCACGAAATCCCTCGCCTATTGGGAGTAGGCAGTACCATTGTCTGTCTAATATTTGGTTTTGCTATGGCACCTTGGCCAGTACAGGTTTTGATGCTCCTATTAATTCTTAGCCTGGAACGATTTTATCCATTCAGCAGAACAGCTTCAGAGGCAATCTTAATCTCAAAAGTCTCCAACACCAAAAGAGAATGGTGATTCTGCCATAGTAGTAAATAAGGTTTTTGGTCTTGAAAAAAAAATAGTGAGCCCTAGGGTGCTTGATTCACGCACCCTATTGCTTAAGCCCTGGGATAGGTTATACTGATCACAGCCATAAACTGAGCCTTCGGTCATTGGTCGAGGGTAAGCTCAAGGCAAATCGGCTGAGAGCTCAGAGCTCTAAAGTGACTGCTCAAAGTATTTTTCGGTTTTTTTCAAAAAAAGCCTTGACAAATACACCAGTCATAGATAACAATAGTAAATGGTTCAGAGATTGGGACTGTAGTTCAATTGGTTAGAGCACCGCCCTGTCACGGCGGAAGTTGCGGGTTCGAGCCCCGTCAGTCCCGTAGAAGAAATGTAGGATACTATCGACTCCTCCTAAAGATGATCCTGAAGATGATCTAGTCGGAGTAGTTGATTGTTGCAGGTACAATAGAGACGAAAAGACTATAGTAATTAGGTTCTTAGCAATCAGCTGTGACAGTTAGAGTCCGTATTGCCCCAAGTCCAACCGGAAATTTACACATTGGTACCGCTAGAACCGCTGTATTTAACTGGCTATTTGCCTGTCGCCACAGCGGTAAGTTTATTCTGCGCATTGAAGACACCGACCAAACGCGATCGCGAGAGGAATATACCCAAAATATCCTCGATGGTTTAAGTTGGCTGGGACTGGAGTGGGACGAAGGACCATTTTTCCAATCCCAACGTCTTGACCTTTATAGTGCTGCTATTCAACAACTCTTAGACCAGGGATTGGCTTATCGCTGCTACACCACAGCTGAGGAACTAGAACAACTGCGGGAAGCTCAAAAGGCAAGAAAAGAAGCCCCCCGCTATGACAATCGCCATCGAAATCTGACACCAGAACAACAAGCAGCATTTGAGGCGGAAGGGCGCAAGCCGGTGATCCGCTTTATGATTGATAATGACCGGGAGATTGTCTGGAATGATCTAGTCCGAGGTAAAGTCACCTGGAAAGGGAGTGACCTTGGGGGTGATATGGTGATTGCTAGGGCATCTCAAGAGAATGATATCGGTCAGCCTCTCTACAACCTAGCTGTGGTGGTGGATGACATTGATATGCAGATTACCCATGTCATTCGCGGTGAAGACCATATTGCTAATACTGCTAAACAGATTTTGCTCTATGAAGCCCTAGGGAGTGTAGTCCCAGAATTTTCCCATACACCTCTGATTCTTAACCATGAGGGACGGAAGCTATCCAAGCGCGATGGTGTAACCTCTATTTTTGACTTCAAAGCCATGGGCTTTACCCCTGAGGCGATGGTTAATTATATGACATTGCTGGGATGGTCTCCCCCTGATTCCACTCAGGAAATCTTTACCTTGGCTCAAGCCGCTCAAAAGTTCGGTTTTGAACGGGTTAACCCAGCTGGGGCAAAGTTTGACTGGGCTAAGCTGGATTGGATTAATAGTCAATATATCCACCAGATCAGTGCATCTGAGTTAGTGGACTTGTTGATTCCCTACTGGGAAAGTGCTGGGCACAACTGTGATCCTGTGGAAAATCGCCCTTGGCTGGAACGGTTGACTGCTATGATTGGGCCAAGTTTGACTCGCTTGCCAGAAGCAGTAGAGATGACTCGGATGTTCTTTACTGAGTCAGTTGAGTACACTGAGCAGGCCGTAGAGCAGCTGAAAAAAGCTGGTGCTAGTGAGGTGGTGCAAGCTATTCTTGAGCAACTGGGTAATTACCAACAGCTGAGTCCAGAGGAAGCTAAGCAGATTATTAACCAAGTCACAAAAGCGCAAAAGGTCAAGAAAGGATTGGTTATGCGATCGCTTCGTGCTGCACTAACTGGGGATGTCAATGGTCCTGATTTGATCGAATCCTGGGTATTGCTTCATCAGCAAGGGTTTGACCAAACTCGCTTGAAGGAGTCATTGCTTCAGGTTGCATGATCCCAACTGATAGGTAACTGATGGGTTACCGATTGGTAACCCATTTCTGATCCTGTTTAAGTCTATTGCACCCAATTGATTGAGAGGTTTCACTAGATGTATTACCCATCAATTCTTCTGCGGTAATTGGGGTTATTCTGAGAGTATCTAGAGGAACTAAAAACTCACCTTTTTGGAGCTTAATATCCAGGGCATCAAGGACAAACAAAAAATCTATAAGGCTCGCTGTTTGGTAGTCTTTAGCTTCATAGTCTATGATTTTTCCCTCGGTTAAACCAGCGATATCCGCCAGTTGTTTTTGGCTTAGATTAGCAGCTATACGAGCTTTGAGCAGAAGTTTTGGGAGATTTTTAATATCATCAAGTTTCAGAACAATTGGAGTACGATTGTCATGGTTGATGAGGGTTTCGTATTCAGCAACTTCGGTTTTTAAAGCATTAAGATGACTTTGTAATGAATCGCGCTTAATCTTCCACCAACAATCATTTTTTTTGAGCTCTTCATCTTGAGCGTCATAAACAGATAAGTCAGATTCAAATTGACGAACTAATTCTTGGCTGTAGTCATACTGTCTTTGATTTTTAATCATGGTTCCCACCTCAATCCCTACGCAACTTTACATACCAAGCATTTCAGGTTGTTTCGTCGCCCCTTCAGGATAAACCCTCTATTTGAACTAGATGCCAAATTGCTCTTTAATACCTTGGATAAACGTCTTATCATCCAATTCTTTTCGATTAGCAACCATCATACTGGCATCTTCGCCAGCAGTATATCGCAATTTATCAGTGCCGTCTGTCGCTGCTTCATAAATCACGTTAGCGACAACAATAGGCTCAGAAGCCTGATCAGGGAAAGATTCCATCGAATTGAACAGCTTACCAATTAATTCTTGATACTCAGTTAGGCTTTCATCGTTGCTCATATCAAGGGAGCGGCCAGCAAAATCAGTGTTGATAATGCCTGGCTCAATAATTTTCACTTTGCAGCCAATTGCTTCCATTTCAAAACTCAGACCTTCGGAAATCCCCTCAACAGCAAATTTAGTCCCGTTATATAATGAAAATAATGGAAAGGTCATTTTGCCACCAATCGATGAAATATTAATTAATATACCATCTTTATTTTGTCTGAAATGGGGTAGGATTGCTTTGGTTACATCTAACAGCCCAATAACATTAACATCAAATTGTCTTTTTATCTTTTCCCTGGGGGTTGCTTCTAAAGGGCCAAAAGCACCATAACCAGCATTATTTACCAAAACATCAATTTTAGCGAACTTTTCAATACCTAGCTGAATGGCTTTTGTAATTGAATTTTGGTCTAAAACATCTAGTCTTGTCACCAATACATTATCAAGGGTGGTTAGTTCTGTTTCCTTTTCTGGACTTCTCATGGTTGCAACCACGTTCCAACCTTTTTCCTGGAACAATTTTGCAGTTGCTTTTCCAATACCGCTGCTTGCTCCTGTAATTAAAATTGTCTTACTCATTTTGGATTCAAACTAATTTTTGTTATTTGACTATGACAATTCATGCTTGAATGTCGATTCAGTTTGATCCTATACTAACGAAGGGGGAAATTTCACTAGCAAGTTACGCCAAACTACATGCAACGTGCGCCAATCAAAAATTATTCACGTTATGTGACAAAAAGCGAAAAGATGACTGTTGTAAAAGACAGATAATGTATAAGGTACTCCCGACTCCCGACTCCCGACTCCCTAAAACCTAGGACGAAAGTACCTCACCGAATTGAGAACTGCTATAGCTCAAGCGCTAACTACCACTTGTCCGACAGGATGAGCCACACAAGTCAAAATCATGCCTTCCTTCCGTTCATCCTCTTCGAGAGCATCAGGTTCCTCGTCATACTCTACTTTCCCTTTTAGAAGCTTTTGCTTACAAGCACCACAGGCTCCCATGCGGCAACCGCTTGGTAATGCCACCCCTTCTTGTTCCGCCACATCTAGGATCACATCCTCTGCATCACAGGTGACTTCTTTCCCAGACTTAGCAAAGACTACAGTTGGTTCTGAACAGGTTGACGGTGATTTCACTAACTGTAGTTTAGGAGGACCTTCCGCTTTGACTGGTTCAGGAGTCGGTGCTGCTGCTGTCTTTTTTGAGGGCTTTTTGCCACCAAAACTCTCTTCATAGTAGTTCTCCATCGGGAAGTCTAGACCGGCTAGCATCTCTTTCACCCCTGCCATAAAGGGATTCGGACCACAGACATAAATAATGCGATCGCGAAAATCAGGAGCCATCTCTTCCAGCATGGCTTGATTAAGTCTTCCGATATAACCCCACCAAGCTTGGTCTAGTTCTGGACGAGTGGTGGTAATAGCAGGCTTAAAGTTGGGGTGCAAAGCCGCCATCAACTCTAATTTCTGACGGAAGATGATATCTTTTGGGCTACGAGCGCTGTGGACAAAAACCACATCCACATCAGCCCCAATGTCACAAAGCCACTCAGACATGGACATCATCGGAGTAATCCCGCTACCTGCTGAAATGAACAGCAGTTTATTAGCAGAATGGTCAGCACAGGTAAATTTCCCCATTGGGCCATTTAATCTGACCTCGGACCCGACTTTGATGTTGTCGTGCAACCAGTTAGACACCAAACCCGCAGGTACATCAGGAGCATCGGCTGGTGCTGGCACTCGCTTGACAGTAATTTCCAAAGTATAAGGACGTGAGGGGGCCGAAGAGATAGAGTAGGAACGCTTGACTGGTTTGCCATCAATCTCCAAATCCAGAGTGACAAACTGACCTGGCTTATAGCTGAACAACATTGGCGGGTCCGCCACAAAGCGAAAGGTCTTGACATCATGGGTCTGATCAATGATCTGCACACAGCGGACAGTAATCTTACCCTTAGTCCACCGCTTCATCCCAGTGCTATTGTCATCTACCACTGGCTTCTGTTCCTGGTTAGAATCATACAGCTGTAGTTCTTTGACCAGCAGGACAAAGTCACCGATGCGGATAATATCCTGTTCCCTCAGGAGCCAGTTCTGGTTAACATCCATCTCCTCATTATTGATCCGAGAGCCATCGGTGCTACCGAGGTCAGCAAAGTAATACTTTCTCCCTTGGCATAGGATTCTGGCATGTACACGACTCACTACAGGACTATCCAGAACTAGGTCACAACTCGGGTGACGACCAATAAGATACTCACCTTGAATCCCAGTTTCCGGTTTCAGAGTTTTTTCCTGTAACTCGTTGGTTTGAGAGTTGATAAGTATAGTTTTAAGCATGTTTCGTGTCACTCCAGATTACCGCAATAATCGGTCAATTGTGTCAATTACTCAGGACTTACCCATAAACTCTGCCGCTAGGGTGGGTTGATAACACACGATACTATATAAGGGCATTTGCGTTTGTTACCCGATTTGACATAAGTCCTGGTAATGAACTATGAGAGGATGATCTATGCTAACTTCAGGTGCGACCCGTGGCGAATTTAATTCTTAATGGGTCAAGCGCACCTAACAATTGAATTAACACTTGATACCAGCATCATACTTAGTACCCTTGACCTCTCGCAAAAGTTCAGGGGAGGCGCGCGTTCCAATGGGCAGGTAAACTGCCTAAGGCGCGCTTTCCGCTTGAAGAATTAAATTACGGGGTCGCGCCTCTTGGGTCGCGCCTCTTGGACACATCCCTATATACTTCTCAGCCTTTTGGTAATTTTTTATGCAACAGGATTTTCTGAAAGCAGTTTTCAATTGGGTGAGGTAGAAATTCCTTGGTTTTAGGGAACAGGGAAAAAATCTTGTGTACCTCATAGTGAGGATAGCTCAATTGAGAACTGCTATAAGTACCTAGAGATAACTTCTGATAGCTAATAGCTGACGCCTGCATGCTTACCTTGGAATCGCGACCAAGATTATTTCGATGCTGAAACTTTTGATATCATGCAACGTCTGTAGTAGTCAGCCAGAAGCTACAGCATTTGATAATCCTGGCTGTTCAGACTATTGATGTGTTGAGGAAGATTGATCTCAATGAAATATCCGATTCGAGTGTTATTATCACTCGTGACCCTATGTACTATTGGCTTAGGGACCGATAACGTATCTGCTGAATCGAATCGATGTGGCCAGATTCGTGCTGTGCGTCGCTTGGCGATTAGCGAAAACTTAGATAGCGATAATCTAGCTACCCTAGAATATAAATACTGTGGAAATAGTAACCCACGTTCATCAAGTATTGAGTCACTACAAACTTCTTCTCAAGATTGCTTCGACCTGACCGTCATGGCCAAACTAGCCAGTATGACAGAAGAGGCAAAAAGCTTTCTGGGTATGATTGAAAGTTTAAAACAAGTTACCTGCAAACTTCCTAGGCAAGATCAGAGGTCTTCGTTATACTGGCCAAATGGTAAAACAGCCAAATGGGGATCAAATTGGTATTATCCAAACGGTAATAGGCTTAATTATGGATCTATTTTTTACTATCCAAATGTCAAAAGATTTAATTATGAGTCTATTTTTTACTATCCAAATGTCAAAAGATTTAATTATGGGTCTATTTTTTACTATCCAAATGGTCAAAGGTTTAATTATGGGTCAATTCTGTATAATCATAAGGGTAGACGTACTTCAGTGGATAGTTTCCTGACCCAGGGTTGTAGTATAGTTAGCACCACAGAATGCGATCGCATTCTCACATACATCAACCGCGATGACCGGAACCGCGATGACTCGAACCGCTCTGAAACCGAGAGTAAAGAGGATTTCTTGCGGGATTTGTCAATCATGCAAATTCTTGACAGGCTTACTAGAGTAGCTGATTAAACCTCAGGGGGTAACAAGCAGCCTTTTTAGCTCCTAAGGGTGTAGAGCTCCAGCTTGGCACTGGGTTTGGGGTGTAGAGAATCATTGCAGCCGTCATTTAAACCCTAGACTATATTGATTAACTTGAACTTAGCCTAGGCATCCGTTTATAATTACCTGTCATTGTTTAGTGATAATTTTTTAGCCAAGTTGGGAGCTCAATAGAACTGGACACCCCTTCAGCCAGTAAGCATATGCGCTACGCGCACGCTACGCGAACAGTGGTCAGTGGTCAGCTATCATGGTCATTTTCTTCAAAAGCACCTCAAGTAGCGTGGCACAGGCTTCTAGCGTGACACAGGCTTCGACGCTGTGACCTAACCCATAAGCTAATAGCTGAATACTGATAGCTCAATACTGATAGCTGATCGCAATCTTAATTAGGATGTAAGATCGCTATAGGCTATATGGCCACGTGTGTGAGGATTTCTCTAAATGCGAGTTTTATTACTGTATCCCTTATTTCCGAAAACGTTTTGGTCTTATGACAAAATCCTTGAATTAGTTAATCGCAAAGTTTTATTGCCACCCTTAGGTCTAATTACTGTTGCTGCATTATTACCTCAAGACTGGGAATTTAAACTTGTTGACCGCAATATCCGAGACGTAACCGAAGCAGAATTTGAATGGGCAGATCTGGTGATAATCTCAGCAATGATTGTCCAAAAAACCGATGCCCTAAACCAAATTAAAGAAGCCAAACGACGTGGTAAATTAGTGGCATTTGGGGGACCTTATCCTACCTCTTTACCAGACGAAGGAAAGAAGGCAGGGGTGGATTTTCTCATCCTAGATGAAGGAGAAATCACCCTACCGATGTTTGTAGAAGCTTTACAGCGAGGGGAAACTAGTGGAACGTTTCGCACTACAGAGAAACCCGATGTCACTCAAACCCCAATTCCCCGCTATGATTTGTTAGAGCTTGATGCCTATGATTCAATGTCAGTGCAGTTTTCGCGGGGATGTCCTTTTCAGTGCGAATTCTGCGACATCATTATTCTCTATGGCCGCAAATCGAGAACAAAGGAACCAGCCCAGCTTCTCAAGGAATTGGATTATCTGTATGAATTAGGCTGGCGGCGTGGTATCTTTATGGTGGATGACAATTTTATTGGGAATAAGCGTAACGTTAAGCTACTTCTGAAAGAGCTAAAAGTATGGCAGAAGGAGCATCAGTATCCCTTTCGATTTAATACTGAGGCATCTGTAGACCTAGCTGCGGATTCAGAATTGATGGAATTGATGGTGGAGTCTAACTTTGATGCTGTATTTTTAGGAATTGAAACACCGGACGAAGAAAGCCTTAAACTAACCAAAAAATTCCAAAATACTCGCAGCTCTCTAACGGATGATGTAGATAAAATAATTCGTGCGGGATTGCGACCAATGGCAGGGTTTATTATTGGTTTTGATGGAGAGAAACAAGGAGCAGGTTCCCGGATTATTAGTTTTGTTGAACAGGCTGCTATCCCTACAGCCATGTTTGGCATGTTACAAGCGTTACCCAATACTGCTCTGTGGAATCGTTTAGAAAAAGAAGGGCGTTTGCGAGATAACACTAAAAAAGATATCAATCAAACCACCTTAATGAACTTTGTTCCTACTCGTCCCATTGAAGAGATTAGTCAAGAATATATCGAAGCATTCTGGAAGCTATACGAACCTGAACGCTATATAGACCGTGCCTATAAATGTTTCTTAAAGCTTGGCCCCCCTAAATGCAAAGCCCCATTCAAAATGCCAGAGTTGGTAGATTTGAAAGCTTTGGCGACTGTAATTTGGCGTCAAGGGTTTAAGCGCAGTACTCGCTGGAAATTCTGGCATCATTTATTTGGTATTTTCAGGCACAATCCAGCTGTGTGGGAACATTACCTTACTCTATGCGCTCACAACGAACACTTTCTCGAATATCGTCAAATTGTCCGAGATGAAATTGGAAGACAGTTAGTTGATACTAATCCTAAGTTGATGGATAAAGAATTAATAGAGATATAGCAACTATTAGCAACGTTTGAGGGACTTAAGGCAAAAGGCAAGAGGCAAAAGGCAAAAGGGAATAGCGATGCAACGCTACTCCCTACTCCCTACTCCCTACTCCCTACTCCCTACTCCCTACTCCCGACTCCCGATTCCCTAAGACGAAAGTCCATCACCCAATTAGCTGCGATCTATGGGCTTGATACTTAAATCTCTCAAGGTGAAGGTGAAGTCGAGTTTTTTGGTTGTGTTAATAAATTCAATGATGACTTCAGTAGCAACTGCTGTAGTCATCAGCACTAAATTCCGAGCTAATGGATAATCACAAACATCATCATTAACTGGGGAAGGGACTCGATAATTTTCAGTCCAAATTATCTCACTGTAGTCTTCTGCTAACCCAACATGAAGACAAGGAGTTTGGGAACTATCACAGTAATCTTTTACGGCTTGACGAGCGACACTGTTATCAAAGGTGTCAATGACTAAAGTAGAATTAGTCAGTAATTGTTTGGTATTAGCTGTGGTTAATTCCTTGACCTTAGCCTCCAATTTTACCCCAACCGCTTGGTAGAGGGAATGAGCCAGGATTTTGGCTTTATGGGCACCAATATCAGAGCGGTAGTAGGGTTGGGTAGAAAGATTGCGCTCTTCAATGCGATCGCAATCAATAACCTTGAGCTTTCCAAAGCCTGAACGAGCCAAATTTTCGGTAATATTAGCTCCAAGTGCTCCGGCACCACACACGGTCACGGGGTAGTCACGTAACTGGGCCATGACTTGGGAGGTACGGTAGAGTTGTTCGTGGTAAAAAATTGACATCATCCTAATCCCAATATCGTGCCTCAATCACCCCAACCAAGGACTGTAAATCAAAATCGCGATCGCGTCCACTTAGACAAATCCCGGAACTGATTACAGTTAGATCCTGTTTAGATATCGCTGATATATGGTGTTTACCGTCAGCAGTGCTCCAGCGCACCTGCCAGAATTCTCCCCGGTCATGGAACTGTTGCAGTGCTCCCCCACCCATTTCCAAAGCTTGCTCCAGCCGTTTGTGATCCCGTTGATGCTGCCTTTTATCTTTAAACTCTTTAGTCTGTTGTCTTACCAAGTCATAAACTATTCTCATTTCTGGGGTCACCCCCTTTAAATCCAGTTCTTCAGGTGGTGTTACTTGCTTTAACTGCTCTGTGAGTTGTTCTGCTAGTAAAGGATCTCCCTTACGGTCAAGCTGCTGAAACCACCAAGCCTTACCATCCCCACGAGCTACCACTTGTTCAAAGGCTACCCCGCCCTCTACCAGATGGACAGCAATAGGTTTAACCGTGCCAAAGCGCTGACGAGCATCGGATTCATTGACTGGATACCCTAGCCAGGTCTTTCCCGACAATTGATAAGCTAGTCGTAAACGCAACGGTTGGAGCAGTTGCCAATAGTCCTCAAGTTGAAACACATCTGGCTCTTCTATCACAGTTGCGACTTGATCGCTGACTGGCTGAAAAATACCCCATCCTTCAAACTTACGAGGCTTAGGGGAGAAGGTATAAATCATTCCAGCAACACGAGTTCTTACCCTTCCCCCACGTACACAGGGAGCGAGGAATTGATTTTCACTCAGTTGCGTTTCCTTTGCAGCAATTTGATTGATGAGGTCGAGGATATTTGCCATGATCCTGCTCGATTGTATTAATAATGTGCAAGTCGCCAGAGCAAAAGCGTTCGTCACTTAGAAGGAACTCCGCCGGTGAGTTACTACACACTCTTTAAATGATGGCTACTTCTAAGCCCACATTCCGGGTTCTTCGCGCCTTCCTCGCTTCACGCCCGTTACGTTAGAGTAACGGTACTATTCCTCTCGTACTATGTATGTAAGCTCTGGCTGTTAGGGCACACAAGTCGGTGAAATTTATAGAGGTGCGGATTCCAAACTTATAAGCCAAGTTTGATCCCAAGATTAGACTGGGTGACTGGATATACTGCTTCATCAGGAGTTATCAAGTCAGTCCAATTCTTAGAGGTGCAACTACTTATAGCTATCTAAACCTTGTCAAACATTATCCATTGTTTTATAATTAACTAAGTTAGTAACTTGTTTAACTTCGGAACACTACCGCCCAACGAAGAACTAAAAGCGAAGGCAGCTGGTCGTAAGTTAAGCGACGTAAAATAATGGACTGAGTGAAGTTACAGTGCGGTTTGAGAGTAGGCAGCAGAGCCTCCATTAATAAAATTAGCGCAATGCTTTTGGCATTGCTTTGTCGGCAACAACCATTAGTTTTCACGCTTTGCTATACCATCGTCTTATCTGCTTGTGAGTAGGTTTGTACAGGTTAAATGTTGCACTACTTATCATTTCGCACCGGTAGCGGTGTATCCAGAATCTCCATCAATAAGTCTAGCCGTGATGGACGAGTCATCAGTGGAACCAGGTTTGGTAGAGAATAGTAATCTCCAGCAAAGGTAAAGGTTTCTACTGGCACGTCTTGCTCCTTTAGTTTACTTTCCACCCAGTCGTAGGAGTAACCAACTCGGACAATAATCACATTGGGCATCAATCCCAATTCACGAGAGTAGGTCTTGTAAACTTTACCAAAGTAAGGTGCTGTGTTTTCACCTTCATCCGTAACCAAGATAATCTGGTCAACCGCCTGCTTCCGAGAACGCATTACTTCTAAAGCACAACCAATGCTAGTCCCACCCCCTGCCTTGATGTGCCTGAAGGCACTTTCCCAGTCACTCAACTCTTTTCCTTGAGCCTTAACTGGGTAAGGCATGGTATCGAAGGCATACACAAACAGCTCAGCTTCAGTAATACCAGAGATTAGGGCTGCCAGCCGCTTACCAACTTCAATGGCTTTGTCCATTGAACCGGACTTGTCCACTAGTAGAGCAGTGGGCTTGGTAATGGTACCTTTGCGCTTTACTTGCTCATTGGTAACTTGTTTTAACTTAGCAAGAGTTTGAGTATCTAACTGAGCAGCCTCAGCGGCAACTTGTGCCTTGAACGCAGAAACGCGATCGCTTGTCTGTGCCTGTTCTAGCTTTGCCTCAATCAACTCCTTGACCTGTGGGTGTTCCATCGCACCCCGCCCTTGGAGGGATTTGAGATTATTAATTACCTCTTGGGGTGTCATGGAATTAATTAGCGCCACCAAAACCGTAGGAGTGACAGAGCGCACAGCACCAATGGCGATGGTGTAGGGAATCTTATGTTCAACAATCAATTGCGCCTGTTCAGCAGCAGTTTCAGTTTTCGCTAACTGCTTCAGTATCCAAGCTAAAGAACCTTCTGGAGGATTGTCCTTAAATAATACAGCATCTGCTCTAGAGCTAGGCTTAATATGTAAACTAGCATAGAGATGCTTCATCGCCTTTCGACCCCGCAATGCTGCTCGGTCAAACAATGCTGGAGTTTTTTCCCGTGTCTTAAGGTAGCGCCGCACTGCTGTTCGAGCCGAACGAGGCACCTTATTGCGCTGCTGCTTCATGAAATCCACTACTCGTGCCACCTGGTATGGTGGGAATTTTTGCAGCATCACAAAGCCAGCATCTCGGTGTTCGGTCAAATTGCTAGTCAACAAATGACCTAGAAACACTTCTTTGTGGTCCCGGACATCCCCGTGACCCTCGTACCAAACGGCTAAGTGACCGTAAAAAATTGGGTCAAGTTCTACCATCAGTTGGTGCAATTCTGTCACTTGCTCCAGCTTACGATGGGGTGTAGTTAATAAACTGTTTAGTAATTCTAAACGCAGGTCACGCTCTTCAGTTTTCATAGGATTAACCTCCTATGCTCCTATGTAATTTCTGGACAAATCTATAAGTTATTTGATTGTTTGGTTGAAAGTTGGTTGAAGGTTGTTTGGTTGAAGGTTGAAGGTTGAAGGTTGTTTGGTTTACTAAAACCAACAAAAATGCCACCATTAATTAAATAATTTATCATCCCAATAATAATAAAATTAATGGTGGCTATTACTACCTCATTTAAATCATTAATCGTGAATAATAATCTAAATTAATTAACAATGATAAACTAATAATATCTGTAATTAATTTTAAATTATTCCTATAGCAAGCCTAAATTAATTGTCATAATTTTGAACCGAATTTATCTACTCCTTACTCCCTACTCCCTACTCTCTACTCCCTATTCCCTGTTTCCTTTGCTATAGAAGATTGAATCAATCCGCGCAAGTTCAGAAAGCCATTGTTTCACACACGGGATTTGAACCCGTATATACTTGAACAGAATCAAGTGCCTTACCATTTGGCGAGTATGAAAGCTTTCCGGGTCAGGGCGCGAAGGTGACTCAGTGAATTTTTAAAATTGTTTGGTTATGGCAGTGAAAACGATTAGAATTAGGGTCCCCGCGCAAGTCAATAAAGCTTTTAATAAAATGATGCTCTATCCATTTGAGCTACAGCGGCAAATAGCGCCACTGATAGGATTCGAACCTATAACCTTCCGATTCGTAGTCGGTAGTATGTAAGCTTCAGCGGTTAGGGCGCGGGGGTAAATTTGTAACACTTGCTTCTGTGCAAGTTAATACAAAATTGATAGGAACTTATAATAGTTTTTTAACCAGTACTTTTATCACTCTGTAGCATAATTTGGAAATTATTCCTAGAAGGTTGAATCAATCGCGCAAGTTCAGAAAGCCGTTGTTTCACACACGGGATTTGAACCCGCATATTCTCGATGATGAGTCAAGTGCCTTACCATTTGGCGAGTATGAAAGCTTTCCGGGTCAGGGCGCGAAGGTGACTCAGTGTCTTGATGCAGTCGCTCATGGGGGGAACCACGGCAGTCGCTCATGGGGGGGACCCCCAAGACCGCGCTGCCTCCCCAAGACCGCGCTGCATCGCTTAATTTTAAAGTTATTTAGTTATGGCAGTGAAAACCACTAGAATTAGGGTCCCCGCGCAAGTCAGTAAAGCTTTGAATAAAATGATGCTCTATCCATTTGAGCTACAGCGGCAAATAGCGCCGCTGATAGGATTCGAACCTATAACCTTCCGATTAGCAGATCGGTAGTATGTAAGCTTCAGCGGTTAGGGCGCGGGGGGAAATTGAGAACAATTGCTCCTGTGCAAGTTAACAAAAGCTTTATAGCAACTTACGACCGTCCTCACCAAGCATGGCTTAGCAGTGGACACGCACGCCAAATCTCTGTAAGACAATGGCTTAGTGCTCGCGCTCCTCGGTTACCCGAGTTCGCTACCTTAGGATCGTTATCTGTGTGTAGGCTTCTTGAGATTAGGGCACAGGACAAAAGGTTTAACCTTTTAACACCTTTTAACCATAAACCTTTTAACCACAAACCTTAACCATAAACCGCTTCAGGTCTTATAATCAGATTGCGGTTGGTACTGCGGTCGATGACATAAGAGGTAAAGCGCTCTGGGGCTACATCAAAGTACTTCGCGAGTTGCTGTTTAACAGCGGTATCGTTCATACTTTTGGCTATACCCAGCTGACCTTCAGCAATGTCGTAGGAACGACCTTCAAACCGAACATGAATCATTGGGCATCCCTCCTTGTAGCGTGATGTTTTCTCTTTAACCTTACTTTTATACTACAAGTATATTACAAATGTGTCAAGTCCTTGGCAAAAAATTTTTTAGGATTTAGGGATAACTGAGGTATTTGACTTATTTAACCCTTAAAAGCAGGCAGATTCATTAGACCTTATACTAGCGACGGTAACTTGGGGCTGATATCGTGAGATTTTTCGCGACCCGATTAAAGCTCAACTAGCCGAGTGTTTATCTCAAGATGCCAAATTTTACAGTAAAATTTCATTATTTAATACAATCGAGCTCACAATATTGAAATTAACTTTAAGCAAGCAATAGATGAGCAACTTTAAGGATCAAGTGGCACTAATCACAGGAGCTTCCTCTGGCATTGGAGCAGCTCTTGCTCATGAATTAGCCCGTCAAGGAGCCAATGTGGTACTCCTAGCTCGGCGAGCAGAACGATTAGAAGCCATAGCTTCACAAATTGATCCCAACGGTCAACGTGTACTTGCTATGCCCTGTGATGTCACAAAGGATGGTGACCTGGATAAAGCCGCAACCTTTGCCCGTAGTAAGTTCGGCAAAATTGATATCGTTGTTGCTAATGCTGGCTGGTGCAACATTTAACCTCTCTAAACCTACCCATCAGCAGGAATGATCTGTATAGCACCAGGTGAAAACCTGGTGGTTGTTGCCGACAAAGCGCGGATCATTATGTTCCGCGCGCCATTCCAATCCGACAGTTGAGCCTTTATGGTTGGTAGGTTATGCAAAAAAGGGTTAAAACTTATTGATTAAGGCTCAACTGTCTTACGGTAACTTCAAACCATGAGCGACTGCCGTGGTTCCCCCCATGAGCGACTGCATCAAGACGGGAATATAGCGTCAAAAATTATGACAATTCCTACACGGATTTTTATATAAGAGCCAATTACTCAAACAATAAATACTATAAAAAAATAATTAAACTTTGAACATAGCATTTTTATTTCCAAGAAACTTGGATAACGGCTCTGCTGCTAGTAACTCTCTGACCGATTTCCCCTTCAGCATTATACTACCAGGCAACTCACTATCCAGGAAGTTTTCTCTTCAGGGATTCTAGAGCGCCCCAACGTTGATCCCGTAGTTGATCCCGTAACTGTGCTTCACTGTTATCGTTAATCTGGATACCTATACATTCTTGGTCACACAGCTGCCGTGGCGGAATTGCCAGACATAGTTGTTCGTATAACCAAGTGTCTGGATAAAAATACCCCTGAGCTGGAAGGGTTTCTTGTAAATCATCCCACGTTATCTCCTGCTCTAGGGATTCATCCGAGAGTTGGTCAGCTGAGGAAGCTAACCAAACTAATTCGGATGTATCGATGCTTAGGCGGTGGTTGTACTGTTTTAAGCAGCGGTGACAAGTCAAGGTAATGATCGTTTCTGCTTGAGCACAGACCTCCAGGTAATTGCCTTGATGAGCCACTTGCACTTGACCTCGAACTGGGGTCAGTGTCGGTAAATCCACCAAGAATTGATTGACCGGAGTTACTTCTCTTTGCTCTGGTAATTTGAGCAACTCAGGAATATATATAGCCTCCATAATGCTTATCCTTTGCAGTTGACTGTTAAGCGTTGATGGTTAACCTTGAGCTTCTCAAACACTCATAGGACTTACCCATTTGCCCCCTAAATCCCCCGAGCGAGCAATCCCTCGCTCGGGGGACTTTGACATCATTACCCCCCAATATTGGGGGGCTAGGGGGGCTAAATCCACTTAAGCGCGTAAGTCCTGACTCAGCAAAAAGCGACCATTTATAGACTTAAATTGTTATATAGAGTTAATGCATTATGTTAGCCAGGTGGTGGGAATAATCCCAAGTACAATCAGCCGTGAGAGGGTGAAAATCCTGAATCTGTCAATACCTGCGACGCACCACCAGTCGTCGGTCTGGCTCTTGCCCTCGACTCAGAGTTTCTAGATCCTCAAAAGCCTTGAATAGGGTATGGACTTGACGCCGCTCTGCTGCCGATAGGGATTTCAATTCAAATTCTTTCCCGGTCTGACGGACTTTCATCGCAGCGTGTTCAGCGATCGCTTGAAGTTCCACTTGCCGTCTGGCTCGATAGCTATCTATATCGATGACGTAAACGGCTTGTTCCTGCTCATCATGACCCAAGTTAAGGAGGGAATTTGCTAAGTACTGGATAGAATCGATAACTTCCCCTTCCCGACCAATTAAAGTTTGAGTGTCTTTCGAGGTCAGTTGACTATTATCGATTGTCAACCAGTAGCTGGGTCGCTCTCCTAGAGGAGCTTCACCATCAGCTACCTCTATACTGGCGGGCAATCGAGATAATCGCAGGAGTTCTTCTAACCACTCTTTACCACGCTCCTGATGTTGATTTATCATACTAACTTGATGCTAACTTGATGCCTTTTTCTTTGAACGCTTGGGCTCAAAAGGTAATGCCTCTCGACCCTCTCCAGACTTAGCTGCTTGTCTTTTTGCCTCTTTTTCCTGCTGCTCAACTATTTCTTGCAAATTCTCTGGCAGAGGTTCTCTCGATAGAATGAAAGTCTGGATAGTTTGAAATATATTAGCTACAACAATATACATCAATACCCCAGCTGGCAGGGGAAAGAATAAGAACATGCCAGAAAACAATACTGGAGTAATCTGATTCACTGCCTTTTGCTGGTCACCGGCTTGCCCGGAACCTGCACCTGAACCAGACAACAGCTGGTTGACGTACAAACTGATCCCAAAGAAGAGAATCATCCCTACGATATCCCAGTGGATAGTGCCATCGTCATCAAAAGCACCCACTCTTCCTAAAGCATCAATAAATAGAAAGCCTTTGTTTGCAGCTATTCCCGGTAAGGTTCCCTGAAGCTTTACCTCTCCAGGCATCAGGGCTTCTAGTGTACCGTCCTCAAGAATACGTAAGCGGTCCTCTCCGTTGACTATTTGCCAAGTGGGACTGATATCGGTTTCTGGATGCTGAGCAATTAGTTGGTTTAAGGGTTGACCTTCAACAGTTTGAAACTCTACTCTGGTTTTTTCCCCAACTACCAGCTTATTTCCTGCCGGAAGTAGGGCGATGACTGGTTCATGTAAGCCATCGGTAATGTAAATATTTTGGGGTTTGGTGGTAAAGACTTTAGGCTGGATATATTCCAGCTGTTCTTGGGGAAAAATTTGTAAGTTGACGTCGTAGTTAATGTTTGCAAAAGGTGATCCCCGCAAGGTCGCAAATAGGGCAAACAGAACCGGCATTTGTACCAACAGTGGCAAACAACCGGCTAGGGGGTTGCCAAACTTTTGGAACAGCTTACTCATTTCTTCCTGCTGTTTAGCCGGGTCATCCTTGTAGCGCTCTTTTATTGCTTCTTGCTCCTTCTTCATCAGGGGTTGGGTGACTTTCATGCGCCTCATGTTGCGAATGGAGCCAGCATTAAGAGGGAAGAGGGCAAAGCGAATTACCAGGGTCAAGGCTATTATGGCTAAACCATAGCTAGGCACAATCCCGTAAAAGAAATCCAGGATTGGCAGCATGATGTTGTTGGAGATAAATCCGATACCAAAGTCCATTCGTTTGACGTTAACCTAGGCGCTATTGTAAAGTTTTCTGTGTCTAATGTAACTAATCTCCGTCCCTATGCGGTTCGGGTTTCCGACATTTATCAGGTAGATCTAATTACATCAAGCAGTTTAGCCGATTTAGGTGGCCAGATGTAGGAAAGGGAAGACTAGATCAGGGCAAGTGACCGATGTCAAGGTTTTCTTTTCAATGTTCTGTCTACATCATTTTGATGGCACTAACCGCTTTGCCTGTTTTGTCTGCTGCTCGTTCGGCAATGTAGTCGTAAATTTCTCTAAAGCGGGGTATTGCCCGCATTTCCAAACGGCTACCATCTTTTAGGGTAACGACAATATCTCCCCAAGTTCCTATACCACGGGGAACTGTGGCAATCTTTGAAACTTCAGAATAGATCACATCTGAGCGATCGCGTCCCCGCCAACCCCCAGTTATTGATATCCGGCGGCTGGTAATCCGATACCGTAGCCATAGAGCCCGGACAATAGCAGCTACGGTTAGAGGTATGAATATAATCGTAAATGCCAACAATATGCTAATGATCAGATCTCCCCGGTGAGGACCACCCTCATAAAATACATCTTCTCTAATGCCCATCCAACACCTCTGCTTTTACCAACAACTTTTCTAATTCTCTCAAAAGTTGTGCATATTCGCACTCTCTGGCTTCTGGTTTTACTATAAATACTAGTTTCCAACCGGGGGATAGGCGTGGTAATAATTGCCTGAGGGCGGATCGAATTTGCCGCTTAATCCGATTTCTAACAACTGCTTTCTTACTGACTTTTTGGCTGATGGAGATGCCAAGACGAGAGGGAGGGGGATTGTCTGGTAGGGATTTTTCTGGCGCAATGGTTTCTTTGGCAATCGGGGCAATAGTACTCTGTTGTAAACCCCGTAATGTTAGGTAACGCCCTGAACGACGAATACCCCAGCGATAAACTGTCTTAAAATCTCGCCAGTGCTTAAGTCGATTGGCTTGAGGCAATCCCAATACTTAACTTTAATCCTTGATTTTGTCAATTCCTTGAGCAGGATAAAGGCAGAAGAGCCACGGGAAATGGCTGTTTCTTAACCTTTTACCTTTCACTTGCAGCAGGTCGGCATCAATGCTTAGATGACTAGACCGAGAGACGACGCCGTCCCTTGCTTCTGCGAGCTCTAATCACATTGCGACCATCTTTGGTGCGCATCCGGGCACGAAAACCGGATTTTCTTTTTTGCTTACGGTTGGTCCCGCCTAGAGTGCGTTGAGTCATGGGTTTGCTGGAGGAATACTATGTACGAATACTATAAAGGATTGATTGCCAACTATAGCTGATTGTTGATCATACCATGTCAAGGGGTGATCTATCAAGGCAATCTATCAGCTATCAGTTATCAGCTATCAGCTATCAGCTATCAGCTATCAGCTATCAGCTATCAGCTATCAGCTATCAGCTATCAGTTATCAGTTTATGAGTTAGGTCACAGCGTCGAAGCGTCACAGCGTCGAAGCATCACAGCGTCGAAGCCTGTGCCACTGACCACTGATGGCTGACGGCTGATGGCTGATGGCTGATAACTGATAGCTGACCGCTGAATGCTTACACCCCTTCAGATGGTTTAGTCCTGGAATGCTGTATTAGGGGATGGCTCCTCTGTGGAAACCACGTTGAGTAAATTCCGAAGACCTTGATTCCACTTTTCTAGTTTTAAATAGTCGGTCATTTCAATTTCCTCAATTAAGGAGTTAAGGGATTCATCAAGATTAGCTAGCTCTAGGATTTCTGCCATCCGATTTGCATCTAATTCAGACAAAAACGGAAGAGCTATTAGCTGGCGATATTCTTCTGATAACTTACTATTTTTTTGGTTAATTATACTCATTATTTTCAACTTAACTTTTTTTCATTTGTAAATAAATATTTATTAGTAATTTATTATTTAATAAATAAAAATATTTTAAAAAATATATATTAATTATTTAATTAATAAAGGAAGATTGGGGCAATCAATGAAGGAATTACCCCAAGCGGTTTCCGCACCATAATTAGCTATAGTTAATCATAATATTTTGTTTACTGATTATGCTTCTTAAGCTCAAAAAATATTTTGCGCAAACGCTTTAGGGCACGATTACCTCGCTGTCTGGCAGACGCCTCAGTAATATCTTCTCCCTTAGAAGCTAGATGGTTTACTACTTGTTTCCAAGATAAGCCTTTTATGTGCCGTAACACGATTAGCTTGTTGTCCTTTGGCTCTAACTTTTGAAGAGCTAGCTCCAACAGCTTGAAGTTTTCCTCCTCAGAGTTTTCTGAGTCGAGACTATTGCTGTCTTCTAGTGCTATTTGATGTTCTTTAAAATTAGCATCCCATGACTTTTCTTTTTTTTGTTTATTTTTTTGTTTCCTGCTCATTTCACGGATGACATTGAATGAAGTCCTCCTGATCCAGGCTCTAGGTTTTTCAATCTCTTCGCCAGATTCTAGCAGTTTTATTCCCCGTAAATAGGTTTCAGTAATCACCTCGTATATTTGGTAATCCGGTAAATTAAATTGGCGTAGTTTGGACTTTATTCCGTTGATAAATGAAGTATTATCCCAAGTTTGCTTTACGCAGGCTATAATCAAAAAAACAAAAAGTTTTTGCCCAGAGCAAATTTGAGAATTTTTTACAATCAGCCTATAATAAATTGATAAAGATTTTTTTTTGGATAAAGGTTGAAACGCTTGGTCAAAATTTTCCTTCATTTATTATATATCCTCGAATAATTATGTCTGGTTTAGTGTTTTGATCATTTTTTGCAATAGGAGTGTAAATTCGCATAATCGATATCCGTATCAATGTTCCTCTATATATATGTGCAGAACTGTCAGAAAGTGTGACACCCTCTCGGGAAAATTTCCAAAAAAACAGGGTGCTTTAATTTTGAAGAGCAGCACCTCTAGAGCAATGAGCCAGTCAATGTCACAGAATCCTTGAACAGGCACATTAATATATAGCCTGGTGATCAGACTCTAAAGCTGCTAGTAGCGATTGAAAGAACATGCGTACTAATTTTGCGCAAAAATTCTTTGGGCAGGACTTACGCGGTTAAGTTGATATAGCCCCCCTAGCCCCCCAATTTTGGGGGGTAATGATGTCAAAGTCCCCCGAGCGAGGGATTGCTCGCTCGGGGGATTTAGGGGGCAAATGCGTAAGTCCTGTTGGGGTAGGAATTCTACTCTGAGTGAAAGCCTGCTGGATAGTTTGTAGCGTCTAGGCAGGCACTCAAGAGGAAATCGTGGCTATTTAACCAGTCGTCTCTAAGTGTTCAATCACTATGTTAAAGAATCAACAGAAAAAACCAAGTAAGTACAACTTCCCAGTTTGGCAAATTTCCTTACCGCTCTGTGGAGTCCTGATCTGCGCCATCGGAGCTATCACCACAGTCTATATGATCAACGGTCGCTATCTTTTTCACCTAAAGGCTACTCCCAAGGGACTGGAAATCATGACTGATGTAGACAAAAGGGAGATCAAAGAGACATTAAATTAGCACAATAAATCAATAGACCTCGCCGCAACAGTAGCGAGGTCTATTCAACAGGGGGAAACTAGTTTTGGGGGTCTGGCAGTTACCTCACTGGGGAGCATGTCACCCTTGTAATTATGTATATAGATCCCCCCTAACCCCCCTTAAAAAAGGGGGGAATTAGATTCAAAAGTCCCCCTTACTAAGGGGGAGCAACGGGGGATCTGAATCAGGGATTAACAAAACTAACATGCTCCGCTTCACCGAATTGAGAATTGCTATATTATCGACCAATACTCATAATCCAGGTACCGACATAACTGGGTAGTGGAATATCACCAGGGGCTAAGACATAACAAACGAAGTAATAGGTACCCCCATCAGGGTTTTTGACATTGGAAAATACTAATTCCACATTTTCATTGGCTGGAACTGCCTCTTCCATATAAATCTGAATGCTATAATTCTCTTTGTCCCAGACTACCTCAGAGACCGGGAGGGATTTACCGTCAACGCGCACCTCAATTTTGTCCACGTCGAACTTACCATCGTAGTAATCTGGATAAGAAATAGAAAACTGAGCGACTCCCAATTCCAGTTTCTTCTTGGGAATCCTCAAGCGGTAACGATCCCAGTAATTGGGGGCACCGTTAAAATCTAGGTGATATCTCAGGATATTTTCCCGCTTAACACCACTCCAGAGTACCAATCCGGGATTACTCTGGGCTAAGCTCCGAACCGATAGCCCGGTCAAGACACAACCAGCTAATGCGATCGCGGAAATCAGGCTTTTGATGGAAGATTTTGTGGATAGCATAAATCTAATGCTGCTGACTTGAGCTTACAGTTAACAGTTATTTGTTTTTTTACTGTACTACTTATATATATACACAAGCTATACCCAATATATATACGCAATATATCCCTAATACGTAAGCATTCAGCGGTCAGCGGTCAGCGGTCAGCGGTCAGCGGTCAGTGGTCAGTGGTCAGCGGTCAGTGGTCAGCCGTCAGCTTATTTGATTCAAAGTAGCTTGGCCTACAGCCAATGGCTGATAGCTGATAGCTGATGGCTGATAGCTGATAGCTGAATGCTTACCCTCATACCAATTTCAAAACACTATCGCTACACTTTAATCACCTATAACACTTTATTACACCATTACCATCATCATCTATAGTCAGTGACGGAATCGATCTGACTAGTAAAGATTACCTACGACAACTGAGTGCAACAGCACAATTCCTAAAACAAGTTAAAAATAATCCTCTCTTTTGGCAGATCACCATAGGATCCAAAAAGAGATCCGGTTATGGGGACAGATGTATTTGAACAGTCAGAGAAATTTATATAGAGAAATTTATGCCAGCAGTTCAAATTCAGCAAGAGGCCATGCCTGGTGTTGGATACCAGGACAAGTACCAGACAACGACAAGTAGCACAGATGGGAAGCCAGTCAGCTGATCAAGAGCGAGTCAATCACCCACCCTTAAGGGCATTGGCGGTGTCAGGGGGCAAACTGATCCTGTTCTAGTTGAACTTGGGAATCCTCTAAACAGGGTGAACATCCCCAGCAGGAAGAAGCTACAAGTTGCTAAAAACCACTCGAAATCAAAAGAAATAGAAGGATAGATTGTCATCAAGGGACAACATTTTTAAAAGAAGTTGTTACTTGATTCTATTTACCGAAAATAGTTAGGGAAAACAGTTATTATCGCCAGTTTTCCTGATTCTTGTTGTCCTCACCTAAGGAGTATTTTTCACCCATGACCAAAAGCTATGTTAGGAAATACGGTGGCCTTAGCCCCTGAAAGTGGCTGGTCTGGACATCCTTTGCCTGATGCTTCTAGACCCACCTTAGTGATCAACGAATTTTCCGTCGTTATTTCATTTAGACAACTGAAGGAGAGTCAATGACCCTAGCCATTCCCAAAGAGGCTGAAACGTTAGATTTACAGCCAACCAAAACTCGTATGAAGGTTGGTATCCCGAAAGAAATTTACCCAGGTGAATGCCGGGTAGCTGCTACACCGGATACAGCGAAGGTGCTCCAGAAACTTGGCTTTGATGTGCTGATTGAATCGGGAGCAGGAGAGACAGCGAATTTTCCTGACAATGCTTACGAACAAGCAGAATGCCAAATCATCCCTGATGCCAATAGCCTTTGGTCAGAGGCAGATATTGTTCTAAAAGTGCGTCCTCCTCAGATGCATCCAACTCTAAACAAGCATGAGTCTGAGTTGCTATCGGAAAATGGCACTTTAATCAGCTTTATCTGGCCAGGCCAAAACCAAGAACTGCTCGAACAACTCTCAAGCCGCAAGGCTACAGTGTTGGCTATGGATGCGGTACCCCGCATCACGAGGGCCCAAAAGATGGATGCCCTCAGTTCTATGGCCAATATTGCTGGTTACCGGGCTGTGATTGAGGCAGCGAATAACTTTGGTCGCTTTTTTACTGGGCAAATTACTGCAGCAGGAAAAGTTCCCCCAGCTAAAGTGTTGGTGATTGGTGCTGGCGTAGCTGGACTAGCTGCTATTGGTACCGCTAAAGGTCTGGGTGCTGTTGTGCGCGCCTTCGATACCCGCCCTGTGGTTAAGGAACAAGTGGAAAGCATGGGGGGAGAGTTTCTGGAACTGGACTTCAAAGAAGACGGTACCGGATCTGGGGGCTATGCCAAGGTGATGAGTAAAGAGTTCATCGAGGCGGAGATGGCATTGTTCGCTGCACAGGCTAAAGAAGTGGACATCATCATCACCACTGCCCTGATCCCCGGTAAAAAAGCACCGCTGCTGATCACCGAGGAAATGGTAGCGAGTATGAAAGAAGGCTCAGTGGTTGTCGATATGGCAGCTGAGCAAGGGGGCAACTGTGAGGTGAGCAAAGCCAATGAGGTCTACAAATACAAAGGTGTGACCATCATTGGATTAACTGACCTACCCAGCCGTATGGCTACTCAATCTAGCCAACTCTATGGCACCAACCTTTGTCATCTCCTCAAGGACATGGGTGGTAGTGAAAATTACCGTGTCGATATGGAGGATGAAGTGGTTCGGGGAGCCTTAGTCCTAAACGCTGGGGATGTAACCTGGCCCCCACCCAAGCGGCCTACACCTCCAGCACCTCCCAAACCCGCACCAGAACCCCAGACTGCGGTAACTAAAGAGCAGTCTGTGCCAGAGACGAAGAAATCAAAGGGTATCATGGGCTTGCTCTGGCCAGTGTTAGTGGGACTCGCCTTAGTTGGCTTGGGAATCGGAGCACCACCTTCTTTCCTCTCCCACTTCACGGTATTTATCCTGGCCTGCTTCGTAGGCTGGCAAGTGATCTGGAACGTAAAACCAGCCCTGCACACCCCCTTGATGAGTGTTACTAATGCCATTAGCGGCATCATCATCATTGGTGGAATGCTGCAAATTTCCGGCGCAGCCACCTCACCTACTACTATTCTGGGTGCGATCGCAATTTTAGTTGGAACCATCAACATCTCCGGTGGCTTCCTAGTAACCCAACGCATGCTCAAGATGTTTCAGAAATAGGTTAGCCGGTTAAAGGTTACAGGTTAAAGGTTACAGGTTGAAGGTTTGAAGGTTGAAGGTTTGAAGGTTGAAGGTTTGAAGGTTGAAGGTTGAAGGTTTGAAGGTTTGAAGGTTGAAGGTTGAAGGTTTGAAGGTTTGAAGGTTACAGGTTACAGGTTACAGGTTACAGGTTACAGGTTACAGGTTGAAGGTTACAGGTTATCTTCTGAACCTACCCTTCCGGAAGGCCAAAGGCCAACAACCAAACCACCTACCCTACACCGAACGCCAAAGGTGAACAACATTCAACCAACTAACCTTCAACCTTCAACCAACTAACCTTCAACCAACTAACCTTCAACCAACTAACCTTCAACCTTCAACCAACTAACCTTCAACCAACTAACCTTCAACCTTCAACCAACTAACCTTCAACCAACTAACCTACCCTTCGGGAACGCCAAGGGCGAACAACATTCAAGTTGAACACCATAAAACTAAGGAGACTATGTCAAATAATCTGTTGACAGTTGCCTATATTGCAGCTAGCGCTTTGTTCATTCTCAGCCTGGGGGGATTGTCTAACCAGGAAAGCGCCCGTAAAGGCAATATTTACGGCATTCTTGGGATGCTGATTGCCTTTGTTGCCACTGCCCTAAGTAGCGATGTAACGGCATACCTCACTCTGGGAGGGATGATTCTACCAGGAGTGATAATTGGTGCGATCGTGGCATCTCGGGTAGCCATGACCTCCATGCCAGAACTGGTAGCAATTCTCCATAGTTTTGTCGGTCTTGCAGCTGTACTGGTGGGTATTGCCAATTACCTGCAAGGGGAGGAATCCCTAACGGGTGCAGAAGTAACTATTCACCAGTTAGAAATTTATATTGGTGTGTTCATTGCAGCAATTACCTTCACCGGTTCAGTGATAGCCTTTGGGAAACTACGAGCTATCATCAGCAGCAAACCCCTAATGTTACCAGCACGCCACGTACTCAATCTGGCTATGCTTGGGGCTGTGATCGGGCTGGGTTACCAGTTCATGACAGCAGAGGGGACGACTGGTCTGCAACCCCTGTTGATTATGGCTGCGATCGCATCAGTTTTAGGCATCCACTTAGTAGCTGCTATTGGGGGTGCTGATATGCCAGTGGTCATCTCCATGCTCAATAGTTATTCCGGATGGGCCGCTGCAGCAGCAGGCTTTATGCTGTCCAATGACCTGTTAATTATCACTGGTGCCCTAGTAGGTAGTAGTGGTGCTATCCTCAGCTACATCATGTGCCGAGCCATGAACCGTTCCTTCTTCAGCGTGATTTTAGGAGGCTTCGGCGAAGGTGCAGGAACTACAGCTAAAGCTAAAGGTGGTGATCAGCCCGAAGGTCAAGTCACCGAGACCACAGTAGAAGATACCGTAGAGCTGCTACAAGGGGCCAAGAGTGTTATCATTGTTCCCGGTTACGGTATGGCAGTAGCTCAGGCTCAGCATCCCGTGTCCGATATTACCAAGATTTTGAGGAATGCCGGTATCAATGTTCGCTTTGGCATTCATCCAGTCGCTGGACGATTACCAGGACACATGAACGTGCTGCTGGCTGAAGCAAATGTGCCTTATGATATCGTTCTAGAAATGGATGAGATTAACGAGGACTTCCCAGAAACCGATGTAGTACTAGTGATTGGCGCTAATGATACCGTTAACCCTAGTGCCATGGAAGACCCCAGTAGCCCAATTGCTGGCATGCCAGTCTTAGAGGTTTGGAAAGCTGGTACCGTGGTGGTGATGAAACGGGGAATGTCCAGTGGCTATGCTGGCGTTGGCAATCCCTTGTTCTTCAAAGAAAACACCAATATGCTCTTCGGTGATGCCAAGACTAACGTTAGCGCTATCCTAGGCAAGCTCGTAGAATCTAGCCGGGACAGTGCAGCATCCAGCTCAGGAAAAGTCTTAGCTACATCCTCTGCGGGCTGAGTAAGGGTTAGAGGGGAATGACACCCTCGTTAAGGCTCAAACCTTGACTTGATGTCGAGTGTGGCGGAAGGTAGGAGTGTGGGAAGAGAGGGGATATTTTCTGGTAAAAATTCCCTGCTATTCTCCCCTCCTTCTTCTTACTCTTGCCTATCTTTGTAAGCATGAGCTAAATACTTACATTTTATCTTTCATTTCACAGGATAACGGAAATAATTGATATGGGTTTTTCTGTAGACGTTACTAGCAGCAACTACGCCACTGAAGTTTTAGAAAAGTCTTTTGAGAAGCCTGTATTAGTAGACTTCTTTGCTACCTGGTGTGGCCCCTGTCAACTGCTCAAACCAACTTTAGAGAAACTAGCTAAAGAATATGACTTTGTATTAGCAAAAGTTGATATTGACCGCAACCAAGACTTAGCGAACAACTTTAAAATTGAGGGAGTACCCGATGTCAGAATTGTCACCAATGGTGATATTATTCCTGGTTTTGTGGGGGTTTTACCAGAGATTCAGTTGCGGGAAATGTTGGCTAGGTTAAATCTGAAGTCTGAGCTAGACATTGGACTAGAAGAAGCTCGGGTTGCCATGGCAACTCAGGATATATCCCGAGCCAAACAGCTGTTTGAGCAGCTAATTGCCAAGTATCCAGAGAATCAAAGTTTAGTCATTGAAGTTGCCAATTTTTTGGTTCATATTAATGAGCCAGAACAGGCAACCACAGTGTTAGAAACCATTGGATACAATGATCGAGAATACTTCCCTAGAGCTCAGGCAGTTAGAGCATTGATTCAATTTAAGCAGCAGGCTAATCCTATTGGGGAAAGTCAATTAGATCAGTTATTTGCTCAGGCATCTCGGTTAGTTGTAGAGGGAGAATATGAAGCAGCACTCAAAATATTTTTAGAAATTGTCAGTAAACATCGTAACTATAGAGATGATGGTGCAAGAAAATCCATGATTGCGGTGTTTGATGTGCTCGGTAATGACCATCCCCTGACGAAAAAGTATCAGCGGGAGTTGATGCTATCCCTATATTAGTTTTGGCTGACGGTTTAATAGGTAAAATCGAAAATAGAAAAAAAATAAATATCTTTTAAAGTAACCAATTGCCAGGAACCAATTGCCAGGAACAAGTTTTAACCTGAGATATCAGTAGGGTAATCTGTATGAGCAGCTTCTAACTTCATTAAAATCTTCGGCTTCAGCTTTTCAAACTCTTGTTTAAGTATTCGTTTGCTCAACATTCCTTGATTAGTTGATTTTATTGTCTTAGACGTATTCGCCCAATCAATGAATAGCTGGCGTTGGGCAGGAGCAATGGTTGAGGTCATTACATTAGCACAGTATTCTGGTTGTGATTTGGCAAAAAACAAAATACGGTAATATCCAGTATCTCCCAAAAGTCTGATTATGTTCTGACCCTGATTTGTTTTGAGGTCTAAGTAGCAAGGAAACCAACAAGCACCGTGGTAGCGATTATGCACTGCGGTAATCCATAGCACCATTGGATGAGGTACCATCACATACAAGAATTGGTTGTAGCGTGTACTAACCTGACGGTTCTCAATCTCTTCTTTAGTAAGCATCACCCAGAGGGTAGGAAAGGTTGTGCTAGTGGTACGAATTATCTTAGGAAAGACAATAGATGCTTTAGGCTTGTCATCGGGCCAGGAGGTTCGCCGAGAAACATCATTCCCTGATACGGGAAGTATTTCTGTTGCCTTACTCAGAGGCTTCTCGGATAGTATTGTTTGAATCCGATTACCCAGATAGCGACCGCGATCATGACCTTCGTTTAATGAATCCAATGCTCGTAGGATAATCCCGACATTTTGAGGACGATCAGATACCTCTTTCGCTATACAGGTCATGATTAGGTTCTCTAGGGACTTCGGCAGCTTTAGCTTGGGGTTAATCGATCCAAAGGATTTAGGTGGGCTGAAGTGATGAGCTTTGTACCAACTACCAAAGGAATGATCTTCTGGAAGAATGGGCATGTGACCAGTTAACATCTCAAACATCATCACCCCGAGACTATAGATATCAGAGCGTTTATCTAGTTCCTTTCCCTCCATTTGTTCCGGTGAACAATAGGCTAGAGTACCCATAAAAGAATGGGTTTGAGAACCATCAAACTGAAGAAGCTTAGCAATGCCAAAGTCAAGGATTTTGATCAGTTCACCGAAGGAGGAATCTTCGACAACGAGAATGTTACTGGGTTTAATATCACGATGCACAATTGGAGTGAGTGTGCCTTTAAATACAATGCCTTGGTGAGCACATTGTAATCCCAGACAAATTTGGCGGGTAATATGCAAAAATCGGGGTAAGGATAGGGTTTTAGTGTGAATTATTTGGCTTAAATTTCCCCCTGCCAAGTATTCCATGACGTAGAAGGAAATATCGTTTTCATCTATGCCATAGTCCCTAACTCGCACGATGTGATTGCTTTTCTCACCAAGCAAAGCGCAAATCGTTGCTTCCCGCTCAAAGCGATCGCGCATTTTTTGGTTCAATAATGTATGGGAGAGAAACTTGACGGCAACCGTTACACCTCCGAGGAGCATATCTTTGGCTTGATACACTTGACCCATAGCACCTTTGCCGATCAACTTGACCAGTTGATAGCGATTGGCGAGTAGACGACCTTTGTTAGGGTCTGTGATCATAAGTTCTTTGGTGAGGTCTGGAAACTAACGTGTTCATGAATCATTAGTCTCTAGTCATCGCTAATTGGTCATTGGTCATTGGTCTTTTGTTAATACCAGGAGACTTAATGTGGATCACAAAGGACTAAGGACAAAACTGACTAAGGACAAAACTGACTAAGGACTAAGGAAGATGAACTCAATAGCAACGGTCACAGGCGTACTGCTTTTAAAACTTCCTTAATTCCAGAATACTTCTATTGTGGCTGACGTTCCAAAGTTGCTTCCATTGTGCTATTGAGATAATGACCTGCCATAATGCTACTGGAGAGGTAGTATATATTTTCATTACGTTGATACCGGGTTTCAAAACCACTGCGTCGTTGGCGATCCCCTAATACCCAATACCGTTGCACAATGGATTCTGGAGCCACCCATCCTTCTCCCTCGACACGACCTAGGAGGCTGTGCTGTAAGACAAAGGTATACTTGGGCTCGCCAGTATCGAGACGCCCTAGATACTGGCAAGAGATATCCTCCCGTTCACTATTGGGAAAAACCAGTCTTGTGACCATAGTAAACCAGTTTTCCCGACTCCAGGTAACCATAGTCCCACCTCTGACTACAATTAATTTTCCATTGCGTTCCAGCCAATTGCCCCGAAGTGTCCAGCGTCCTTCCTCCAATAAAAAGGTGTGAGCCACAGTGTTACTCTTTATCTGTTACTGAATATTACCCTCTCATTCCCCACTCATTCTAGCTGCTATACCTAAGGTTGTGGGGTTTACCCCCTCAGGTTATCCCATTGGCAAACTTCCACGAGTAGCCCAACTGCTACGGAGCAACAGACAAACTAGTTAAACTCTCCCCCAGACTCACCCACGGGGGATTCTAAGCTGATATGGCAAGAGCAGCTGATTAACTGCATTTCACAACGCTTACGATCCCTGTCTTGATGCAATAGCGAGTGGGGGGGACCCCCAAGACCGCGCTGCATCGCTAAAATACTGAGTTTTAGGATGACTGGTGTTGCGATCTCGGAGAATAGAGGTTTCCTAAACATACAGCCTCTGAAGCACCGGTTACTTGAGGTAGATTGCCGGGAATACCCAGGTTACGCCAATGAGCCAAAACAGCAAATGCGATCGCTTCTTTAAAATCCCGACTTAACCCAACCTGGTCAGTGGTTAATACTGGCACCGAATCTAGTCTAATTTGCAGCCGTTGCTTCAAGTATAAATTGCTTGCCCCTCCACCACACAAGAGTACTTGGTCTGGCATGTGAGGCAAGAAGTTGCGATAGCTCTCAACAATAGAGGCAACAGTGAGTTCTGTGAGTGTTGCCAGGAAATCAGCAGGAGCAAGGTTATAGGCTTCGCTTTCTACCAAACACTGCTTGAGATAATCTCGACTAAACAACTCTCGTCCGGTAGATTTTGGTGGCGGTATCTTGAAGAACTCTTGAGCAAGCCACTGTTCTACCAGAGCCTCACAGGGAGTGCCACTCGCTGCCCACTCTCCATTGTAATCATAGGTTTTGCTACCGTTGGTAAAATACTCGACAGCCAGATCTAACAGGGCATTCCCGGGACCCGTATCCCAGCCATATACCTGTTCCAACCAATTCCCTTGACTAACTGGCAAGTAAGTAACATTACTAATACCACCAATATTTTGGATACATCGGTTATGGCTAGATGACCGGAGCAAACAGGCATCTATCTTAGGAACTAGAGGCGCACCTTCTCCCCCAGCAGCAATGTCAGCCACACGGAAATTGCTGATGGTCTTGATACCGGTAATCTCAGCAATCACCTCTCCCCGTCCTAGTTGAAGGCTATATCCCAGAGTCGTTACAGGTTGTTCGCCTTTGACCCCTAATGGTCGATGGTATACTGTTTGACCATGGGACCCAATTAACTCAGCGGGGGGATGACCACTCCCAATTCCCAATGCTGCTTGGGCAAATTGAAATGCGATCGCATCATCCAATGCTGCCAATTCTGCCATGGATAGGGGACTTCCAGCACAGACAGCTAGAATTTTTTCCCTGAGTTCAGTGGGGTAGCCATAGGTAGCACCAGCCAGTAACTCAATCTTTAAATCTAAGTCTGAGCCAGAAATTTCTACTAGTGCAGCATCGATGCCATCTACAGATGTACCGCTGATTAAGCCAATTACACGGGTCATCTTAAAATTGTGTTGCGTTAAAGTAAGCTAAAGATAGCAATATAATAGAGAAGAGGCAACGGATGGGTAACGGATGTAACGGATAGGAGAAAATGGGAAATAAAAATAGGTTTATTTTCTGCCTTATGTTAGCTACTGACTAGTAATTAATGTTTAGTTAGTCTATCGTTAACTATTTCTGGTTTATTTCTAATATTACCACATAACAATAACAAAACCCCTAATACTTTAAGCGCAGGAATCAAAATAAGTGGCTAATAACTTTAGCTGAGCTATTTGACGATGTGGTTAATGGTTATATTTTGGCAGAAAGTCCAGCAAAAAAACCCTAAGCCCGAAGGAACGGCTCAGGGTGGTAATTAAATTTCATCTACTTCTTTTAACTCCACCATTCCTACCACTGTATCCGGAAAACAGAAACTCCAATAATCCTTTTCCTCTTCCCGTCCTACCCGGCACCGAAGCGCTAGGGTGTCTATGGGCTTTTGCAGTTTCATCAAGAACCATTAGCCCCATAAAGCACACGAGCATTATCACACAAAATCCCCATAGCAACCGACTCCGCCTCCTTAGCATTGACACTCCCCGTCCTATAAGAACGGGGATTCTTTAATCAACGAGGTCGCTTGCTCTTTCAGACCGGAATCAGAAAGAGTAGAGGCGTCCTCTCCTAAAGCGTTCGGATCAAGGATCCAGGTTCCGGTGTGCCCCACCGTACCCAAA
Source organism: Moorena sp. SIO3A2 (assembly GCF_010672265.1). Classification (NCBI taxonomy): domain Bacteria; kingdom Bacillati; phylum Cyanobacteriota; class Cyanophyceae; order Coleofasciculales; family Coleofasciculaceae; genus Moorena; species Moorena sp. SIO3A2. The sequence goes on along the minus strand of NZ_JAAHHC010000007.1, from coordinate 437,228 downwards.
GCTCTTTTTAGGATATTGATGGCTGCATTGTGGTCGCGATCCAACTGGCAACCACACTTGCAGGTATGGGTTCGCGTTGACAATGTCTTTTTGACAACTGCACCACAACTAGAACAATTTTGACTAGTATAAGCAGGATTTACTGCTATTGTTTGCCTGCCAAACTTTTGTCCAAAATATTCCAGCCATTTCCTAAATTGATACCAACCAGCGTCATTAATAGACTTAGCAAGACAATGATTTTTGATTAAATTTTTAACCCTTAAGTCTTCGTAAGCAACCACATCGTTAGAGTGGATTACGCAGCGCGCCAGTCTCTTAGCGTGCTCTTCACGTCGCCTATTTATTTTAAGGTGTGTCCGACCTAGTCTGTTAATGGCTTTCTTACGGTTGGCTGAGCCTTTCTTTTTACGAGAAACCCGACGTTGATGAAACTTTAGTCTTTTTTCGCTTTTACGATAAAACCTGGGATTCGGCTCTACACCTCCCTTGGAGTCGGTATAAAATTCCTTAAGCCCTACGTCTAATCCAATATTAGTATGTGTTGGCTCTAAAGACTCTTTTTCATCGACTTTTATACAAAACTGAACATAATAGCCATCTGCACGGCGAACCAATCTAACCCGCTTAATTAGCTTTTGTTCGTAACGCCACAACTCCCAAGTCCCTTTCAGTTTAAGTTTTCCGATACCTTTCTTGTCTAAGAAGTTTATCGACTTAGCATCCCCTGATAATTTCCACCCTGATGTCTTGTATTCAACTGTTCGCGCAGCGTCGGCTACGCCGAATCGGGAGAACTTTTTGAACTTGGGATATCCCTTTTTACCGGGGGCTTTCTTTTTGCATTTATCGTAAAATCTAGCGATTGAGCTATAAGCTCTTTCGACCGAAGCTTGACATGCGTGAGAGTTCAAGTCTTTTACAAAGGGATACTCAGCTCTAAGCCAAGTATTATGACGATACAGCTCTTTTTGTCCTACACCTTTATTGTCCATCCAGTAGCGGAGGCACTTATTGCGGACAAATTGACCAGTACGGATCGCCTCATCAATCGCGGCATATTGAGTTTTGTTCCCTTTGGCCTTAAACTCTAAGACTTTCATTATTGACGTGGGACAACTCTACGTAAAGTATAGCACAAAAAGAGAAAGCCGTCGAACGAAGGACGGGGCTTGAGACCCAAAATTTTTGGTCAAATCCCCATCGTGAATCGCTCCGTCCAAAACCTGTGCCAATACTATCCGTGCCCACTTGGCTCCGGGAGCATGTCACTTATGTAGAACATTTGTACTAAAGCTATAGCCCCCTCATGGGTAAAAGCCAAGCTCCTATGGTACATAGTTCATTTGTTCTGGAACATAGACTTGCTCCCCATCAATTTGTGAGAACAAAATAATATTAGCCCTGTTTTATATCTCTGAACCTCATAAAACTCATAGAAAAACTCATAGAAAAACTCATAGAAAAACTCATATCTCACGAAAAACTCAGGGAGCATGTCACTTATCCAGCAACATTAGTACATTATCTGGGGAATGGGGAATGGGGAATCGGTAATAGGGGGAGCATGTCACAATACCCGAATATTTGGGGAGCAGGTCAATTTTGTAAGAACACTTGAACTACAAACCCTTGAACTACAGTGTTTTCGGGGCTTCAGTAGCAGTCATGAGTTATTTTAGTACATTTGTTCTACAAATTTGACATACTCCCCACTTGGCTCCCAAGTAATATAATTCCGGGATATTGTGAGCATCAGAAGAATACATCAGTTTACTGGTTGGGACAAATTCTAATAACTGCTGCACTACGCTACGCATCCCAGCTACACTTAAAAAAGGCACGGCTAAACCGAAATCTAAATACACCTGAGGATAGACCGCTGCTAAATAACCGGCTTCTTGGGTATAGGGATAAGACCCATGCAGCAGGACAATCGGAGCGTTACGGAAGCGTTGGTTTTCCAAAAGCGAACGCATATAAACTGGATTAGCCAGCGGCAAGTCTAAATCTGGGTCACCAAACCCTGTATGAAACTGCACAGGTAGTCCATGTTTAGCCGCAATCTCTAGCGCTTGGGTAATCAAAAAATCAATTAAAGGCTTATCTAGCAGCCGCAAGGGTTTTCCCCTCAAGACTTCTTGCTTTAAAGTATCAAAACATTCCTTAGCTACCTCATGTGGTATTAGTTGAATATCCAAACCTGTACGATAAGCAGCAATACTCTTGAAGGCTACCACTTCTGGTGGAGGTGGATCAATGTTATCGCGGAAAATGTCTAGAAAGGTAGCAAAGTCATCTATCTCACGGATGATATTTTCTGCTAGATATTCCAAACGAAGGATGTGCTTTACTGGCAGAAATTGTTCATGCCATTCTCTAGGAAGAATCTCATCTGGCAGAAAACCATCATCTAAGAAAATTGCTTCTAGTTGAGATGATTTAAAACACAGCTCGGTTAGTTTTTTTAAGCCCAATTTCTCGCGATGCTCAAGAATCGCCTCTTCTTCTGGTTCACACTCTAAGAGTTGGGAAATATCCCGGAGGCTTCGTTTGTAGAAAAGGGTGTGACGGGCATGATGATTAATGATATCAGGGTCATAGGCTTCACTGAAGAAGGCAGGATAGGGATAATTAGCAGCAGCTTCAGGAGTTAGCAGGTTGTGAGCGTGTTGGTCAATAGCGGTGATAGTCCACAGGTTAATCATTTGAAATTATTAGATGCTACAGATAATTGTCTGGTACTTAGGGTAAGAGGATTTTTATTGAACTACGAAGGCACAAACTACCCGAAAAAGTCTAGGGCCTGTTTGGAGGATTGGTAGCGATCGCTTTCCTTGGTGGTGGGGTAAAACATTTCGATGTTGATACCTGTAACTGTGTCTTTGGCAGGATTGCTGGGAATATTATGAGTGTAACTCCTAATTTTCAGTCAACTACAATACTCCTTCAGCACCAAAGATGAAAAGTTTCCCGTTTCAAGTAGTAGTATCCCTAGCTACTTTGATCACGACAAGTATGGCTAGTGCTAATGCTCAAAGTGTCGTTGCTCAGATGGATTTTGACCGCCGTAACGCCTCGACAGAGAAAGTTGCTGCACAAGGGAGAATGATCAATGAGTTGTGGCAACAAGCCAGTCAGTTACGAGGAATTGGTAAGTATAGTGAAGAGATAACGATACTAGAGCAGATTGTAAAACTTCAGCCAGACTCTTTCTTAGCTTGGTATTGGCGAGGGGATACCTTGAGTAGTTTAGGCCAGTACGAAGCCGCGATCGCTTCCTATGATCAAGCGATTAAAATTAAGCCCAATTACCTTTTAGCGTGGTTTGAGAAAGGCAAGGCTTTTCATAAACTAAAACGATACGATGCGGTGATTACGGCCTGGAAGCAAGCACTTTCAATTCAAGCTACATCAGAATTTGAACAGCAGTTGGTACAGACAATTATTCCCCAAAAAATTGCCAGTGTGCTGCTTTATGATTTGAAACGCTATTCTGAGGCGATCGCATTTTACAACCAAGTACTGGAAGTGGATGCCAAAGCTGCTTCAATTTGGATTGACCGAGGCACAGCTTTTTATCAACTCGGTCGATATGAAAAAGCAATCACCGATTGTGACAAGGCGATTCAACTTGATACTCGAAATTCTTTGGCTTGGAAACAGCGAGGATTTGCCCTCTATCGCATCGGTCGCTACGAACATGCGATCGCATCTTTTAAAAAAGCAGCAAAATACGAGCCTGATGATGTGGAAGTCGCTGGATTACTGACAGTGTTACAAACTTCAGGAGAATCTCAAGGGCAGTTACAAACTTCACAGCAGAGACTGGTTGCGGTTCGCACTGAGATCACCACGGCTGAAGAAAAACTCCTTCTTCTTCGTAGTCAAACTCAGACAGCAACAGCACAGCTTGAATCTTCTCAAGTCCAAGTGCGTCAATCTCAGCAGCAGTTAGTTGCTCTCAGAGGCGACATTCAAAGCGCACAATCACAACTAGAATCTTCTCAAGTAAAAGTGCGTCAATCTCAGCAGCAGTTAGTTGCTCTCAGAGGCGAAATGAAAAGCGCACAATCACAACTAGAATCCTCTCAAGTAAAAGTGCGTCAATCTCAGCAGCAGTTAGTTGCTCTCAGAGGCGAAATGAAAAGCGCACAGTCACAACTAGAATCTTCTCAAGTAAAAGTGCGTCAATCTCAGCAGCAGTTAGTTGCTCTCAGAGGCGAAATTAAAACTACCCAAGAACGGCTTAAATCCTTCAAGGCAGAACGCCAAAGTTTAGAAAAGAAACTAGTGGCTGTGCGAGGAGAAATTAAAACCTCCCAAGAACGGTTAGAAGCTTCTCGCCGTGAACAACAAAGCTTTGAACAGAAACTAGTCGCTGTGCGAGGGGAAATCAAAACCTCCCAAGAACGGCTAGAAGTTTCTCGCCGTGAACAACGAACCTTTGAACAGAAACTAGTAGCTGTACGAAAGGAAATCAAAACCTCTCAAGAACGGGTAGAAGCTTCTCGCCGTGAACAACGAAGCTTTGAACAGAAACTAGTAGCTGTACGAAAGGAAATCAAAACCTCTCAAGAACGGGTAGAAGCCTCTCGCCGTGAACAACGAAGCTTTGAACAGAAACTCGTGGCTGTACGAAAGGAAATTAAAACCTCTCAAGAACGGGTAGAAGCCTCTCGCCGTGAACAACGAACCTTTGAACAGAAACTCGTAGCTGTGCGAGGGGAAATTAAAACCCTACAAAAACAGCGAGACACTTTCCGCAGTGAAGTACAAACATCACAAGAGCGTTTAGTTGCTCTTCGAGGAGAAATACGCAGTTTGGAAGAGAACATAAATGTATCTCAGGGAAAATTACGTCAGTTAAACGATAAAAAGCAAGTTGCAGCGGAGAATCTACGTGTTGCAGAAGTTCAGTACTGTGGTTTACAAGAAAAGCTGAGTGAATTGGAGGTAGCAATAAGCCGAATCAGGGGGACACAACAGGCATCATACGAAGTCAAACGTTGCCCTCTTGCTAATCAAAGATAGGCATGGTTGCGATTAGTTCAAGTGGGATTTTTTATCAGATCACGTGCCCTTTTTAATTTAAAATATAAACAAGTATGCCTAAGCATTCAGCTATCAGCTTAAAGCTTCTGCTAGCTGTTCCCGTAGCGTCCGCGTAGCGCATTAGCTGACGGCTGAATGCTTACCAAGATCAATTTGCTCAATATCGCTCTAATAAAAGCTCGACTTCTTCCTCCAACTCAAAATCTTTCATTGCCTCCCACTCAGCTTTCTTTACCGCTAGATACGCTTGAGCCAATTCTACTCCTAAGGCATCCAACAGTATTTGATCAGCACTTAAGTTACCAATCGCTTCCCCTAAATTAGTTGGCAATAACTCAATACCCCTCTGACTACGTTCTAATTCTGTCAAATGTCCTGGATCTACTGCTACAGATTCTCCCAATTCCAAACTGTTACGAATTCCATCCAAGCCAGCCGCAATTACTGCTCCCAAGGCTAGATAAGGATTAGAAGAAGCATCAACAGTTTTCAGTTCAAAATTGGTTGGACTCTCACCGTCTGGGTTACTCGGTACCCTGACCGCAGCTTCTCGGTTATCGATTCCCCAACAACGGAACGCGCCACTCCCACAATGAGGGCGAATCCGTCGATAGGAATTAGTACTGGGTGTGGTTAGTGCCATTAAAGCAGGTAAATGCTGTAGAATTCCAGCAATAAACTGACAGGCAACTTGGGAAAGTCCCCCATCCCCTTCTGGATTGAGTAACAGGTTTTTCCCATCCCGCCATAGGCTGAGGTGGAGGTGACAACCATTACCCGCTTGGTCTGCTAGGATTTTGGGCAGAAATGAGGCAACCAGGTGATGTTGAAATGCGATCGCTTTTACTGTCTCCCGGAATGCTATTTGTTGATCTGCCGCTGGTAGGGCTTGGGTGTATAGTATCGAAATTTCCTGTTGACCAGGACCAGATTCTGGGTAATACTGCTCTACGGGCATCCCTTGCTCCACCAAGGCTTCAGCAATATGGTCAATCACCTGCTGATGTTGATCCATGGCTAGGGTGGAGGCAAATACGGTATTGTCTACCGGTAGAATCCCCTCAGGAGTTGGCTGCAGCAGGTAAAACTCATTTTCATATGCACCAACCACTTGTAAGCCCTCACTTTCCGCTTCTGCTACCATCCTTTTGAGGAAGTTTCGCGGACAATACGGCCATGGGCTACCATTGTTGACCATATCCCCGAACACACGAGCATGACCAGGAGCATAGGGTAAGGGGGTTAAGGTTTCCCAATCCGGTACTAAGCGGATTTCACCGATGGGTCCCAAGCCACTGCCTGGGACTGGGGCATCATACATCACCGGTAGAGCTTGCTGGGCTGCTGAAATGCCCACACCGTGCTTGAGGTAGTCTGGTAAGGTTTTCCAGTGGACTGCTTTACCACGGATGATGTTAGCATTGTCGCACCAGATGATACGCACAAATCGAATACCTAGTTCATCTATAGTGTTCAGGATTTTATTTTTCATTAAAAATTTTTTTTAAATTATTAGTTTTTAGGGTGTTTAACTAGTAGCAAATATCATCTCAAAAATCTAGACTCAGTATATAATAATTAATGGTTAATTGTTACTATTGTTAATAGTTAATGGTTAAAGTAATTAAGCATAAATCGGGTTTCTTAATATAATTACTGGATTTCAGCCTTTGATTTATAGCGATGCAGCGCGGTCTTGGGGGTTCCCCCCATGAGCGACTGCATCAAGACAAACAGAAACCCGGTTTGAAGGGTCTTGGTGCGTCAGTCCTGATTACTGAATACTAGTGATAATGAGGTGCATTGATGACATAGCACTTTCTTGCCCCTCATCCTACTAATACCACTATTACCCATCATCCCCCTATTCTTGACCTCCTCACTACCAAGGTCAATACGTATCGGTCAGGGATAAGGCTGAGATGGGAATGCTCAAACTGCTATCTTGGAATGTGTTAACTTGTCCATCCTGGCACGACTGAAGACCATGACACGAAACATTATCCGTACCTCCAATGCCCCAGCACCCGTAGGACCATACAATCAAGCGATCGCAGTCAGCGGTCAAATGATTTTTGTCGCTGGTCAAATTCCCCTTGACCCTAGCACCGGTGAAATTGTTGGTGGTAATGATGTCGCCAAGCAGACAGAACAGGTAATGGCTAATGTTGAAGCTATCCTAGTCGCTGCTGGAGCTAAAATCCCGGACATAGTCAAAACCACCGTATTTCTAGCAGATATGAATGATTTTGCTACACTAAATCAGATCTATGCCAAATACTTTAACGAGGAAGAGGCTCCAGCTCGTGCTTGTGTTGAGGTTTCCCGACTACCTAAGGATGTTTTAGTCGAGATTGAATGCATTGCTGTGATCTAGGTTTTGTTTAGAAAATGATAAATTCAGTAAAATTACTCAGGTAAATTTAGGGAAGCGATACTCTGAAAGAGCCGCTACGCGAACGCACTGTCAAGGTAATCTAAGCGATTCCCAATTCGAGACACTCAAACCTTGGGATAATCAACTGTTACCTCCGCAAAAACCTAGCGGTATCGCTACCCAAATACCTTGGACAATTTAGGTTGTAGACACTTCCTAGTAGTTAAGTCCTCGTTTTTGATAACGATATTTAGCCACAATCGGATAAACTACATTACGGAGCCGGTTGAGAGCTCCCACAGGACGATGAACTACTAAGCCATTCCACGGGGAAAATCGCAGGTTTTCAGCAGAGTCGTATTGTTTGTCAAAATCGATGATCTGATGCTTGACGGTAAGGCGACCAACCGTAAAAAATGGTGATTTATTCTCACTCCAACGAATTGTGACATCATCGATGGACATTTTCGGGTTAGTTTGGAATTGGATGCCAAAGTCCCAGCAATAAAGGGCATCGGTTTTCGATAGTTGTTCGATCAGCTCGTCTCGATAGTAATTGTCCGGTTTGCTTCCATCCAATCCCAGAGCCTTGGCGCGATCGAAGAAGGGAAGTTTGGGAATACCTGGTCGGGACTGATATCGCATCCTTTGATGGGGAGGCTGGCATGAAACAGGGGTAAACGCATATTTGATCACAGCGGGATAGTCAACAGGAACTAGGCCCGGTTGAGACTGATCAAAATCTGGTTTGAGTCCAAGGGCAGAAGCAGAACCACTCCAATACCGTTCCGTTAATAAACTCTTTGGGGTTCGAGCTGTTACTTTAGCTAGGGCTAGCAATTGCCTGGGATGACTCCTGAGCCACTTCTGGGCAGCTTGCTCTGAGTCAACTATGGAGCCAAAAAATTCATAATAATATTTGATGGTTTTGATAAAAAAGATCTTGGCATTTTGAACAATAATATCTTGAGTGTTTGGCTCGTAGCTTTGTTCTAGGCTTTCTCCTTCAACACCAATCACTTTCACAGACATTGAGCGTGTGTCTGCGACATAGTCGTTTTCAACGTTTGTTCGCCCATTGGCAAATCGCAGCTGAACAGGATATTGTTTCGGTGTCGCAAAGAGTCCTTGCTTGAGGGAAATCCCATTGAGTTGCTCTTGAGTAAGCCGAGTTCGTTTCGCTAGTTCGCTTTTAATTTTATGTTCATCAAAATCAAAAATTTCTAGGTTTCCCTCCACCGATGCGTGGGTTTTGGCATGGGTGTCTCGCAAAGCCCGTTCCTGATCCTTGTAAAGCTTATCCATCTGAATCCTGACTTGCTCGGCTACAAGGTTGTAATAGTTTTGTTCGTCCTTTTCGGGATATTCTGTAAATAGCTTCATGGTTATTTTTTCTAGACAAATTTTGATGAATTGGTTGTGATCAAAAATGGGTTAGGATAGCAGCGGATTTGATCGGGTACTGTCAACTTAAGTGACCATAGATCTGGTGATTGAGACTCAAATTTTACTTAACCGGTGATTTCTCAATCAGAGAGCTTGAATTTTTTGTTTAATTTTTGCTTGACAATACCCGATGCCTTGCTTACGGATTGTCAAATGTTACTTTATACTTTTTATCTTGCTGTGGACTATTCCGGTTTACCAGATCTGAGAGAGTATTTGTGTTTTGTATTACTTCCCAACCGACCGGAGAAAAAGTTTCTTCGTTGAAGATATTTTCTGCCAACAGGGGATTGGTCAATGCTTGGGAAAAGGCATCAACTGCTATCATTCGGGTAACCAGGGGAGCTACTGCTGCATTTGGTGGCACATCCTCGGCATAGAGTCCCACATAGAATTCTATATTGTTGACATCACCGTATAACCGTTTTAGTTCCCTTTGAGTATCTTCATCCCCCGTGATCTGATCGAAATCCGTCACCCGAGGAAACTGACATATTTCCCGGTAATCATTATAGCTAGCCAGTTGAGCTTCACGACCTAAGTCGATACTTGCTAATTCAACAGGTATTAGGAATTCTGACGTGTTAAACAAACCAATTTTGCTGCCTGGTTGGGAACAGGTCTCCTCAAATAATGGTCCCAAGCCTTTATTGATCAGCATCTCATTATTCCAGAGGCTATCCACCATGGGAATTTGCTTGCTGTCATAGGTAAGAGTCTCGGGAAGGGCACTGTGCCAACGATACACCAAACTAAACTCCACTGTCATCCAATTCTGGCGATACCACTTCTGATTGGTAAACGCTGGGGGATCGACAATGAAATTAAAGTGATAAGAGGTAATGTGATTAACATACTCTTCCACCACAATTTTCATGATTAACACCATCACGATGTTTCTGGCCGTTTGGAAGAGTCGCTCGTCATCCCAATCGGGATAATGCTTAGCCAGTAAATCACACAGGCGATTGTGTTCCCTCAGACACAGAACGTTATGCATTACATAGCCAATTTGGACATTAGCTCGTTCTACACCCATGGCAAATAGTTTTGCTTTCTTGGCTGGGTCGAGTCGCTTCTCATCATTGAGCGGTTCATACAACCCGTCAAACTCTGGTTTGACCACTCCCTTTTCTGGATCGTCGTAATAGAAGAGAGGATATTCTTCACCATTGATGATCTGGCTTTTCAGTTTCCCGCCCTGATGGGATCTCAGCATGTCTGTAGATTTTCTGTTCAACCCATAGACGGGAGATAAATCGATGCCATGGTTAGAGGTATTCTTTAATCTATTGTAGCGATCAGTGCGCAGAAAGCCGTCGGTAAACCACTGCACCCAATAGGGAAACAACAGGGTAGATTTCTCGGAATAGATGGTTTTCCCCTCTTGTTTGCGAAACAAAACAGCAAGGTCTTCGAGAGGGGGAAGGTTCCCTGCTTTGTTGAACTCTGGATCGGGGGGTAAATGTCGTCCGATCCAGGTTCGGTCTGTTAATGAGTCCCAAGAGGTATAGGGTGCCATCGCACTTAACTTATGGGGACGAGTGGGCATTTTGTAGACGGCATTGTTAATGATAGTTTTGTTGACTTTACGTTTGAGAGAGTCGTTGCTTTGAATAAAGTCCCAAATCCCCTTGAATTTGTTTAAACCAACGCTTTCTAACTGGTTCCTAAATCCGTCTCTAGATGTATTCCTTTTTTTTGTCATTGAACTAGTTCCCTTTTACTATTTACCTTTTGTGTATAGCAGGATTACTTGTCCCAAAAGTTATTATAAGGTAAGTCTTCAGCTATCAGCGTGTCGCGTATCAGCTAATGCGCTACGCGCACGCTACACCGAACAGCTATCAGCGTGTCGCGTATCAGCTATTGAATAAAATAGATCAGCATTCGTTTAATCTGAGTTCCGTCAGCTAATGCGCTACGCGCACGCTACACCGAACAGCTATCAGCTTTTGAATAAAACAGGTCAGCATTCGTTTAATATCTATTACGTCTGCTGTTCGGTGTAGCGTGAGCCTTGGCCATTCGCGAATGGCTGACGGCTGACGGCTGACTGCTGACTGCTGATAGCTTACGTCTTATCCACAGTTTCAAAGGATTCTGAACCCAGTGGACTGGGTTTCCAGCCTTGAATATTGGCGCGCTTACCTAAAAGCGGTTGGGAGTGGACAATGGGAATGCGCACGGCTTGTTCAAATAAAATTTGATCCACTTGGCGATAGATTCTTGCCCTAGCATCCTTGCCTTGGGTCTTACGACCGGTTTCCAATAACCTTAGGATTTGGTTATTCTTCCAACGTCCAAGGTCAGCGGTAGCATTAGGTCCGAAGTGGGAATAGTAGAAGTTATCTGGGTCGCCATATTCCCCAGTCCAACCCAATATAAACCCTTGGAAACCAGGAGACTTTTGTCGGTCTTTCAGATAATCTTTCCAGGGTTTTGTTTTTAAAGAAACCTTGATGCCAATCTTACCCAAGTCATCAGCTATGGCTTGGGCGATCGCTTTCGGATCAGGATAGTAGGGGCGGAAAATTTTCATATACCAGAGTTCGAGGTCAAAGCCTTTGGGGTAGCCAGCTTCCCTCAGCAGTTGCTTGGCTAGCTTTGGGTCATATTTATAGCTACCAAAATTAGATGACTCAGACCAATCCAGTAGGGGTGGGGTGAAGTGAGCATCACTCTCCCCTAAACCCTGCCAATTTTTTTCGACAATCTTTTGCTGATTAATTCCTAAGGCGATCGCAATCCGTACCTTTTGTTTGGCAAGGGGTTTGTAGTTGGTATTGAGGGATAGATATCCGACATTGAAGGAGGGACGGAAAATAGATTTGAGGTTAGCCTCACCAACTAAATTTTCTAATTGCTTAGGAACTAGGTCTGAAGTGAAGTCAATCTCTCCAGATTTCAACATGGTCAGGCGTTTGCTAATATCCGGGATGAACCGCACGATTACCTTTTCTGCTTTAGGTAGGTTTGGTTTCCAGTAGTTCGGACTCTTTTCTAGGATAATTTCCTTGCCATTACGCCACTCTTTGAATTTAAATGGACCTGTCCCTACTGCTAGAGATGACTCACGACCATACTTAGAACCTGCTTTCTTGATGGCTGTTGGGCTAGCGATACCAAAGTAGCCTGACCCAATCATAGCTGGAAAAATGCTTAAGGGCTGTTTCAGGACAAATTGAATTGTATACTTATCTTTGATGACTATCTGTTGTAATAGGGATTTCGAGTTTCCCTTGAAGCCACCAAATAAATCAGCCCAAATTTGATACTTTCTGTCTTTATCGCGATAGCCGTATTTGTTTTCCGGGTCCCACCAACGCTCGACATTGAACTTAACCGCTTGAGCATCGAAATCAGTGCCGTCATGAAACTTTACCCCTTGGCGCAGTTTAAATGTCCAAACTCTGCTATTGCGAGACGCTTGCCAATCAGTAGCTAATCCTGGTTCCAGTTCAATCGTTCCCAGCTTGTATTCCACCAGGCGATTGTAAATTTGTTTCTGGACAACCAGGGATTCCCGGTCGCTGATATTACCTGGTTCTAGGTTTTCTGGTTGTCCCACTGCTCCGTAAACGATAGTCCTGCCCTTGGAATCCTTAGGAGGTTTAGTTGGGGAAGGAGTAGGAGTAGGAGTAGGACTAGGAGTAGGAGTAGGGCTGGGAGTAGGGCTGGGAGTAGGACTAGGAGTAGGGTTGGGAGTAGGGCTCGGGGAAATACTAGGAGTAGGACTCTCAGACACAGTAGGAGTAGGACTCTCAGGGGTATTTTTCCCAATCCAATTAGAAGGGCTAACGCAGTTACAGAGAACTATAGTTAGGACAAAAGCCACAAGCAACAGTATGGGTCGCCATCGCCTCATTGATAAAACTCCTTTATATTGCGGCTGTTGCCAGGAATCGGTAACTAATAGTAGTCATTTGTGATTAGTTTTTATTGACTCGACTTACCCTTGCTTCTGTTCCTTAACCATAATTGTAGGGGGGCAATGGTTTCGTCATCACTATATGTAGCGCAACTGCTGAAATCCTAATGGGTTTATGTTGATTTGGATACATGCTCCCATTATAAAAATAATTTCCGAACTTTTAGCCGTTAATTGTGTTATTTAAGTTGTTTATGTTATCACAAAAGTGGTCAAACCCAAATTAACCAAAAAGTTGGAAGCCAGAACTTTGGCCAGGCGCACGCTAGTTTCCCGCTCCCGATCACTTGCTCCCTATCACTAAAGACACAATAATTATGGTAAAACCGATACTTTTTAGCTACCATAATCTCCCAGAAAGTCAATTTTGGCTCGCCAATGCAAGCTGATTACGAGGGCCAGGGTGTATCTACCAAAGCCCTCAGGAATATCCCACGAGCGCCATTAATGTCACGTTCGCACCTCAAGCAGCGTCGGCTTTGCCGAAAGCGTGACCAAAGGTCAATCCATAGATCGCCCATCGATTTTTGATTTAATTTTCTTACTGCCACCAATATTGATCAATTCACCTGTCCAGCTAACAGTTTTGCTAGTATAGGCTTCACAGACGTCTACCATTGTTTTTCCTGTTTCTAAGGCTTTGTGCTTGAGAAACTCTTTGAAGCGATAATGAGCAAAAGAAAGCAAATTACGAACAGTTTTAGACCTGATCTTCCTGCTTCCCTTCTTGGCCATTTCAGATGTTTCAAAAGTGGGCAGTAGTATGACGTCGAAGTTGTTAACTAAGAAGCGGGCAGCTTTGTGATGTAATTCGTTAATCAGATTCTGAATTATGATAATTATTCGTCTGGCAGCTTTTCTCATTCGGCGTTTTTGCTTTCTTTTTGCCTTACTTATTTTTGATAAAAGGCTATCAAGGTGAGAGCAAAGTCGTTGAATCCGATAAAAATCCCCACAACCAATTTTCCCAATAGAATTTTCGCCCTTAGAACGTCAAGAACGTTCTAACACCAGGGTCTAAGGCTACTACTATACCTTGGTTCTCGGTTTTTACTTGAGTAGTCTTGTGGGGGACTGTCAGATATAGCAGAAGTCAGAAGTCAGAAGTCAGAAGTCAGAAGTCAAACTCTTGCGCTTACAAAGGGTGTGAGACTTTTGTCATGTCCTAACTGCCCTGGCGACTGCTATAATAGTCCCCATTAGTGCTAGTTAATCGACAATCTCCGATATCGCCTGGAAGTGTCTCAGCGAAGGTCAATTCACCCAGTTTTGTATGGTAAATCCCTTTGCTAGAGACAGCAGACTTGGGTATGTAGCAAGACTGAACAGGATTTTTACGAGATCTAAATCTTACCCGATTTATCTGTCCAGTCTTTTTGTATTTTTTCTTTGCCTCCCTGACAGCAGTGCAAGCATCCTTAATCGCTATAGATTTAATCTGATAAGGTACTGTCTTACACCACTCGGGTAGGTCATTTAATATTCCAGTCTTAATGGCTTTCCAGTTAGCTTTAACTTCGCCATATGTTCGCGTAGCGGCTCCTACGGAGCAAAGTATTTTGACAGTTTTATTAAAAACATAACGGGACACTCCAAACCACTGGCGAACTATTGTTCGCGTAGCGTGGCCTACGGCCAATCGTTGCTCAGGGTTTAGGAAGACTCGCATCTTCTTTGATTTTTTTGCCGTATTTTCGGAGTCCGTGGACGCGGCAAGAGAAGACGTGAATGATGGATAGAAGATCTGCGGTAAGTTCCGATTCTGGACAACTTTCATGGTTGTCGAGAACCAAGATTTTTCCACCGTTGATACTGACCAAGTACTCAAAGAGTTCAAACCCGAACCTGGTAAGTCTGCAAGGGCAGGCAACAATAATTGTGAGCTGATCTCCTTGCATAAGCCGTTCCAATATGATTCTAAGACCTTTTCTTTTGTAGTTAAGTCCTGAACCGATGTCCTTGACGATTTCCGCTTCCGGGAAGAGCGAATGCATGTAGGCGATTTGTCTGGCGAGGTCGTCTTTTTGTTTGTTACTACTGACTCGGCAGTAACAGATCGTAGCTTCTCTGTTTCCTTTACTTTTTCCAAGGCTGAGTAAACTAGTTGTGTCAAAGAGACGGTACCCGCTTGGGGTTCGTTCACATTTGATGATGCCATTATCTGCGTACTTCCGCAAAGTGTTCCTGGAGAGTCCCGTAAGTTCGACCGCCTTACGGATTGGTATTAATGCCATGAATATAGTCTAACAACTAATTTAATACTTTGATAGACTATGTGATACTTTTCAATACTGTCTACTAACCCCCGATTACACTACCACTGGCTCCACCTTATAGGCAGTACCTTCCCCCTGTCTAGCTTTTGCGTACGCGTAGCGTGGCCCTTCGCGCAGGGTGGCCCAAAGGCCAAGGCCAATCCCATGATGATTGATTGATAGTCCACTTAACCTTGACTTGATAACTCGGCACCATTACTGGATGCAAGACTGGATGCAAGATTGGCTTGTTTCACCTCATCTATCGCTTTCCGTCGTGCTTCGATAATTTGACCAATTTCACGGGCGAGACTTGGTGTACTTTCTATCATCTGATTAACCAGATCTGAATAAAGCGCAATAGTTTGCAAATCTTCCACAACGGTAACGGATACTGAGCTTGGTTTGCCGCTAAACAGTGCCATTTCGCCAAAAAACTCACCACTCGACAGAGTCATCACCTCCTGTTGTTCACCATAACTATCTTTGAGGTTGAGTACAGCTTTCCCAGCAATAATAATGTAGAGAGCATGACCAGGATCCCCTTGACGGATTACGGTTTCTCCCACACCGAAATGTTGTAGGACTGCTCCTTTCGAGAGATTCTCCAAGTTCTTTTGCTGTTTAGCTACAGGGACAAAGACAGGCATTGACTTCAAGCTCTCGGTAAACTTTGTCAAAGTGCTATCTGCCTGATTAGGGTCACTATCGAGTTTACGGAGTCTATAGATCGGAATGGTAGGTCCAAGATTGTTCCGTTGGGCTGCATACCAGATACGGGTCATCAACTGTTCACGGATTCTGGGCGCATCCTTATAGTCTTCGATAGAAAACTTGACCTCATAGTTACCCCGATAGTCGTTATATTCCATGGTGCGGATCTCTGGGGAAGGATCACTCAATATCCCTTCTGTCGCCAGTGCTGTTTCTTTTAATACTTGCTTAATTAGGTTGGGTGGATCATCACTGTCGAAGTCAATCCTAAAGGTTTCTACATGAATCGGTTTCGGTTTGCTGTAATTGAGGACTATTTCTCCTCCAAGTACCCGATGGGGAATAATAATCATGTCACCGTCCCGGGTTACCAGGTGAACAGCTCGCCAATTCATATCAATGACCTGACCAACTTTGTCTCCAATCTGCAACCAATCACCGACTTCAAAGGGACGAGCAAACAGTAGGGCAACGCCAGAAAAGACGCTGCCTAGAGAGTCCTGAAGCGCCAAGCCGATAACAATAGAACCCACACCCAAGGCAGTAGCTAGACCAGCGAGGTCGGCTCCCCAAACTTTCGATAGCACAATGGCAGCACCAAGGGCTACCAAAAAAAATCTTGACAAATCTAGGAGTAGTTTTGGGATCCGTCCTCGCCATGTATTTTCTCCAGCGGCTTCAAACAACACCGAATTGATTAGAGACAGAGAGGCGTCTATAACAAATATCCAGAGCAGGGTCTCGACAAGCTTGACAACATTGTTGTCCAGGTCTAATTCAACCACATTCTGGATAAATAGCAGGAATACTAAGACGGGTAAGACACGGTTACGAACTAGGCGGAGCGTAACTGCTATAGGCTGACCGCGTCTTTGTAGACGATGAGTAATTTCTGTGAGAATAATTACCAGGAGCGGGAACCCTATCCCTAAGGCTATTGCCCAGATAAACCAATCGTTTTGCCATATTACTTTGCTCATCAAAATAATCTCCTTGTCCCCTTATTTTTCTATCCCTTGAACAATAGGGTGAACCCTCTGAACAAGTTTTCATCCCCCACAGGATAATGCTCGCGCGGGGGTTCTTAATTTCGTGTATTATGGTAATCTGAAAAGAATGTAATCAAGTATAGTTTGTTCAGTTACCAATTCCCCATTAGCAATTCCCCATTACCCTTGGGTCTTTAATAATTTGGCAAAACTGGGCAAAGCCCATGTCTACACTGTTGAAGCTACTAATTCCTGTGCAGTTTTTAACAACCAAGCTTTCTGCTGATTTTTGCCATTAGGTGTGATGTCCTCAGCCTGCTCAAAGTCGTAAATATCATGGAGACTGTTGTAGACATTTTGAGACACTAATATAGCTCCCCGTGGGCAGTCAAACATCAGCTTATTGGCAACATTGACTGTATCGCCCCAAACGTCGTAGACAACTTTTTCTCGACCTACAATACCAGCAACAATATCTCCGGAATGGATACCGATTTCCAGGTCTATGTCAAATCCTCGTTCATGACTGAATCGGTGGGTCAACGCCAGCATTTCTAAAGCAAAATCTACCGCCCGTTTTTGATGGTCTATATGTAATATTGATAATCCACAGACTGCCATGTAATTGTCACCAATGGTTTTAATCTTCTCTATCCCGTATTTGGCCGTGGCTTGATCGAACAGACTTACTAGATCATTAAGAATGGCAATGACTTCATGGGTATCCATGGACCTAGAGAGCTTGCCGAATCCAGCAATGTCGCAGAACAAAACCGTAACATTGGAAACACTCTCAGCAATGTTTGTCTCTCCCCGTTTGAGACGTTTGGCTACGGAGTCGGGAAATACACTTGTCAGTAACTTTTCATTTTCGCGATTTTTCTGCTCGACTAGTTTAGTTTGAGTGCGTAAGCTGCCAACCATTTGATTAAATGACTCAGCTAACTCCCCAAATTCGTCTTCCGAGTTTATATTCACCACCGCATCAACTTCTCCATCCGTGACTTTTCGGGCGCTAGCAATTAAAGCCCTAACTGGTTGCACAAACAGATGGGCGAGCACCATAGCGAGTAGGGTGATCAGCAGTATGATCAAGGCAGCTGAAACCAAAACTCTCTTTTGAAAGGCGTAAACTGGGGCATAGGCTTCGGCAAGATCCATCTCGGAGAGGATAACCCACTCCAATCCATCGATGTTTAAGGGAGCGTAGGAACTCAAAACTTCAATACCCCGATAATCATTGATAATTTGGGTACCTTCTTGCCCAGCTAAGGCTGCTTTTACAGCTTCTGTCTTTACTGGCTGTTGTAGAATTGATGTACCAAACTGCTCGATTCGTTTAAGGATCTGTTCCTTTACACCCTGTTCTCGCAAGGCTTTACTATAAGCTGTGGGGTCTTGAATTAGGAAACGGGAAACTGATCGCATCAGATAATCCTCTCCGACTAGATAGATCTCCCCTGTATCCCCGAGACCATTACTCTTCCATTTACGGTAACCTGTCATGACATTGTTAATCTGATTAACCGGAAGCTGGAATGCCAAAACACCTATAAATTTGGAGCCGTCATAGATGGGAGCAGCAATAAATGCTACTGGGGCTCCAAAAGAAGGACGGTAGGAATCAAAATCAAATATCTGCACATAATCCTTTCCCTTGGCTTTTCGGAGGTCGCCTAAGGCGAATGCCAAGTTACTATCACTGTATGGTCCAGTGGTGAGATTGGTGCCAAAGTCTGTTTCTTTAAAAACTGAGTAGACAATCTCACCGGTTTGAGGATCGATCAGCAAAATATCCTGGTAAGCAAACTTTTCAACAATGTTGCGAAAAATTGGGTGGTAGCGGGTGTGAATACTACTGTACTCACTCTTGTCTTCTGGATCATCTAGGAGATGTTTCTCCCCAGCTGGGTTGGGGTTAGTGGCGATGTAATAGTACTGGAGGTAACGAGCCGCAGAGGTTTCTGGTAAGTAGGATTCTAATACAGGCTTCCCGTCGCTAGTTTCCGCTAGTTTGGTTAAAAATTCTTTACGGTAGTATTCTTTGAGGGTGTCCTCTAAATCAGTTGGTGTATCAGTTGGTGTCCTAGATTGTTGCAGTTGGTTGTAGGCTGTTTTAAATTCCTGCATCGCCTCGACCACCATTAAGTTTTCACTCAGGGTCTGGGTCTGATGGCGAATATCTTCAAAGTATGATTCTATTTGATCTGCTTTGGAAGCTCGTAGACTGGTTAACTGGTTTGATACTGTTTTGCTCAGATGAGACTTACCACTCCGATAACCGATATAAGCAGTCACGAACAGCGAGCAAGTGCTCAGAGCCAGCAACATAAATATAAGTTTTGACCTGATACTGAAGTTGTTGAGCAATCCCATGAACAGCCTCCCTGATCCCCAATTGTGAATGATGATACCTGTTACCTTGTGTGATCCTCAATTGCCTCACTCCACACCTGAGAGGCTATGGAATTTGATCTATCTTCTTCCTGCTCAGGAGTAGGTAAAGAGTTCGATAACAAAACTCTTAGAATGTACGCAGTTGGAATCTTGGCTAGATAATAAGCTATGAAAGGGCATTGACTATGGGGGGTTACACCCCCCAAAATTATTACAATTGACCATAACTTGAACAGGACTTACGCAAAAGGTGCGACCCGTGGCGAATTTAATAATTAGATGCGGAAAGCGCACCTCACTGGCTCCTAAACGCGCTAATGATGTAGGGTGCGTTAATAAGGCCCCCTACAGGGATGGAATGCTTTAGTTCATTTGTACGGGGGAACTTCAGTAAAAAAAAAGTTCGCGGCAAGCACCAGCAAAATCTAAGTCAACTAAGTATTTTTACTCGGATTATCTTAGAGAATTTGCGATCGCACTCGATAGTTCTTTTGTGCTACAAAATGAAGTGCGGAAAGTGGGCTCGCCCGGACTAAGCAAACCATTAACAACCAATTGGGTAAGCCGACGGCTACCCCGACTCGGCGCTTGGTATTTCAGTGCTTTCAGTCGATTCATTTAGTTATCCTGGGCGGAGTCGAGCAAATTGTCAACTTAACTCACGAGCATCACAGGATTCTTCGCTTTCTTGGTGCTCCCTGCCAAAAATATTATCTACTGGTCTGACAAACCTGCGGAATGTGGGAAATAATATTTCTGATCAGGCAATAACCACAGGGTAAACGCAATAATCAATAAGGCGGCATTATTCTCAACAATATTAATATAAATTTGCAATAGTGCTGAGCAATCTTGGCTTAATATGGTCATCATCCTTGCCGTATATCACATTTTTGCTCAATTTTTCTTGCGCTTACCCTGTCACCAGGATCAGTTTTATCCTAACTTTATCCACTGACTAACACAAAAAAATAACATTTAACAATTAATTAATAAAATTAGCAGTTAATTTCTTGCGATTACAAACTAAATCATCTATTCTTTTATTGAAAGCAAGCATTAACACCTTTCTGCATCCCTAAGGATACTTCACTATGTTTATCACCCAATCAACAACAAAAAACACCCACTTTAGTTCTCTACCAGATGACTTATTCGCAGCTATTGAAGATCTCAAGAAGGAGCTAAATGCAGTTATTTTAGTTCACTACTATCAAGAGCCTGATATTCAAGATATTGCTGACTATTTGGGTGATTCTTTAACCTTATCTCGCCAGGCTGCTACTACAGATGCTGATGTGATCGTCTTTGCTGGAGTTCATTTCATGGCAGAAACTGCCAAAATCCTTAACCCTAACAAGTTAGTATTATTACCTGATTTAGATGCGGGTTGCTCTATGGCTGATGGCTGTCCTCCCGAAGAATTTGCTGCTTTCAAAGCTGCCCATCCAGATCATTTAGTGGTGTGTTACGTTAATTGCTCTGCTGCGGTTAAAGCAATGAGCGATATTATTTGCACCAGCTCTAATGCGGTAGATATTGTGAATCAAATCCCAAAAGATCAGCCAATTATTTTCGCTCCTGATAAAAACCTTGGTCGCTATGTTAGCGAACAAACAGGAAGGGATTTAGTACTTTGGGATGGGAGTTGTATGATTCATGAAATTTTTTCGGAAAAGAAGATCGTACAACTCAAAATAGAACATCCTCAAGCAGAATTTATTGCTCATCCCGAATGTGAAGCTCCAGTGTTACGCCATGCGGATTACATTGGTTCAACGAAAGCTTTGTTTGAGTATAGCCAGGGAAGTGCTGCGGAACAATTTATCGTCGCCACTGAACCCGGTATTCTGTATCAAATGGAAAAGCATATGCCACACAAGCAGTTTATTGCTGCACCAGCGACGGGTAACTGTGCATGTAATGAATGCCCTCACATGCGGTTGAATACTTTGGAAAAGTTATATCTAGCAATGAAAAATCGGGCACCAGAAATTACCTTACCAGAAGACATTCGGATTGCTGCACTCAAGCCCATGCAACGCATGTTGGAGATGTCAGCGCAACTTTCCGTTACTAAATCTATGTTGTCCAGTGTCTAAATCGTGATTGACTGACGAAACTTCTAAAACCCTTGATTTTACTACGAAGCAAGATTTGTCAGTCAACAAATTATAAATCTTAGAGGATGTTTGAAAAAGTCTGTGAAGGATTGATTTTCAAACATTCTCCGATATAATTATGACACAAAGTATGACTAAAATTAGATATGTTATTACCTTAAAGTAATCATGACATTACCGCAATTGGAGAATCAATATTATTCCTCAAAAGACGCAGCTTTACTTTACGATTGGCGCATTTATAGTATTCGTCAAGCCCTTAAGCAAAAAGGAAAAGCTACCGGAACTTTAGAAATTCAAGACTTGCTAGATTTGGGTCATCTGGATCAATATCACTACTTTGGTAGTCAAGCTTGCGATCGCGCCATCAATTATTTATCGCTCAATCCCAACTCTCGCGTTTTGGATATAGGAAGTGGTGTGGGTGGGCCAGCTCGATATATTAGCTATAAAACGGGATGTCACCTCCAATGTGTGGAATTAAGACAGGACTTTAGTGAAATTGCCCAAGAACTCACCCAACGGATGGGACTCGATCAGCGCATCCAATACCTGACTGGCAATGTTCTCAGTTCCGAAATCATCGATGCCCTGTTACCCAATTCATTTGACAACATCATTTCATTTCTATCCTTATTACACATTGAAGAGCGTGACAAAGTCCTTGAAATTTGTTTTCGTGCTTTGAAAGAAAATGGCAGTATCTACGTTGAGGATTACGTGGCAAATTGCACCCTGACACCAGACGTAAAAACCACTTTAAAAGAAGTATTTAAATCTTCTTACGTGCCAACCCGTGAAACCTACCGACAGCACTTCGAACGTGCAGGGTTTACTGAAATTTGTTTCATTGATTTAACAACCGGATGGCAACGTTGTATAAAAGAACGCTATCAGAAATTCATCGATTCCAAGGAAGAATCAATCAAACTCTTCGGTGAAGACATTTTTGAACACCGCAGTCGATTGTATAGAATTGGTCGGGATATGCTTCAAGGGGGTAGCGTTGGTGGAGCATTGATCACTGCTAAGAAACCCTGTGCTCCAAAGATATACCAAGTACCAGACACCTATTTTTCTGCTTTAACCTCTGTTTATAATGAGCAATACCATTTCTTTCTCGAAGACGGCTCTCTCCTTGCTCTGAGACATTTTAAAACCAAAACCCTTGAGCATTACTCCGCCTGGTGGAGTGACACTCAGGGCAACTCTCAGGAACTGATTAATACCTCGGAACAAAGAAGCTCAGCTGAGCATATCTCTATCCAAAAAAACGATCAAACTGGAATAATTTGTTTGCCAGAAGCCAATCTGGAAGTGCAATTTGAAGTGACGACCCAATTCACCTGGGGTGTTCCTGGTGAAGAAAATCAGCGCGATGTTATCCATCAGCCACAACTTGAATGCATTGTTCATACAGATAATGGCACTCAAAAAGCGCAAGGATATTGCAAAATTTATGAGGGGAATTATCCTAGGTTTTGGGGCTACCATTTTGTTTATGCACTCTTCCCTGATTACGGGATTATTTGGAGCGCTGATGCCACATTTGATCAAGAAAGAAACAATCATTTCAATTTCCTCAATACTTCTAAACTTAATACTTCAGAACTGGATAATTCCCAAACAGAAAAGCAAATATTGTTGCGCGGGGAAAAGTCTTATCATCGCCAAACAAGTGCTCATGCCAGCATTCAAAACAGAATGTATGACTTGATCTTCGATAGAGCCTTTGCAACTTGGTCAAGCATTCTGCGAAATCGAACATCAACGATGGAAAGTAACCTCAGCTTGGAATATAGGGAGGCCATTTTAATAATAGATGACCAAGAAGTGAGCAAAGGAGTTTGCTTAAAAGAATCTTGTTTTGGCACAATTGTATAAGGGCAAAACTATGCAAGACTCTCAAATTTCTCTATGTAATCCCTCAGAATTGCCAAATATTCCCTCCCAGTTTGATGTTATAATCATTGGCTCTGGTGCAGCAGGGCTCTATTCTGCTTTGTCTTTGCCTTCCTACTTGCAAGTGGGCTTAATTACCAAAGATGCCCTGAAAACCGGAGCAAGTAGCTGGGCACGAGGCATTGCTGCGGCAATCGATCCCTCAGATACTCCATTGTCCCATTGGGAAGACACCCTCAAAGCTGGGGCAGGTCTTTGCGAACCAGAAGCAGTCAAACTTTTAGCTGATAATGCTCCCGGTGCGATCAAGTCCCTTTTAGAGATGGGAGTCAACTTTGACCGCCACGGTCAGAAACTCGCCCTGGAGCTAGAAGCGGCACACTCTCGTCCTCGTGTCCTCCATTCTGGTGAAACGACTGGAAAGGTGCTGATTGATGCACTCACGGCTCAAGTTTTGGAACGGGAAAACATTCAGGTGTTTTCCCAGGCATTTGCCTTGAGTTTGTGGCTCAATGAAGTCACAGGGAACTGTCAGGGGGTGAGTGTCCTCTATCAAGGATATATTCGCTGGGTTAGAGCTGCGGCAGTGGTCTTAGCCACTGGCGGCGGCGGTCAAGTTTTTTCCCACACCACAAACCCCACGGTCAGTACTGGGGATGGGATTGGTCTGGCTTGGCGTGCAGGAGCCTTGATCCGAGATCCAGAGTTTGTTCAGTTTCATCCGACGGCGCTAACAGTAACTGGAATACCCCGTTTCTTGGTTACTGAAATTGTGCGGGGGGAAGGGGCTCATTTAATCGATGCCCAAGGACAGCGTTTTGTGTTTAATCATCATCCTGATGGAGAGCTGGCACCCAGGGATGTGGTCAGTCGGGCAATTTTCTGTCACTTACAGCAAACGAAACCCGATCCCTATTGTGTTTATCTGGATTTGCGACCCATAAAAGCCCAGAGGATGCGAGATCGTTTTCCTAGTATTATTCAAGCCTGTCAACAGTGGGACATCGATTTGTTTACACAGCCCATTCCTATTGCTCCTGTGGCTCATTATTGGATGGGGGGAGTTGCGACGAATTTGGAGTGTTGTACCTCCATCGAGGGGCTATATGCTATCGGTGAGACTGCCAGTACAGGAGTTCATGGTGCTAATCGTTTAGCTAGTAATTCCCTACTAGAATGTATTGTTTTTGCTGCTCAATTGTCCCAGCTAACGGTTAACTCCAAGGTTAATGGTGGTGATGATATGGGATATCAATCTCTGCCAGTAAGGCAGGAACAACAGGATTGGAATAACGAGATGGAGAAGGTTAACTCAATCAGACAAAATTTACCTAAACTCATGTGGCAAAGTGCTGGAATTTCTCGCTCTCAAGGAATACTTGAAGATGCGATCGCACAACTAAATAGTTGGCGTTCTCAACTCACTGATTTGAATATTATGGGATACTTACTCAAGGCGACACCCAACGAAACAGTGCAATTAAACTCCGATCGAGCTGAGCAGCACCTGAGGCTAGCTGCAGAAACTCTCAATTTGACCGATGTTGCTTATTTAATCTTAAAAAGTGCGGCTTGGCGCACTGAAAGTCGAGGCGGACATTACCGCAGCGATTATCCTCAAACCTCTGATGATTGGCTATTCCATACCCTAATTCAGGGAGATTGTTGGCATAAGTCCGGCAAGATTACCAATTAAACTGAGTTGGAAAGAGATGAGCCAAAAAATGTCAGGATTCAGCTATCAGCATTCAGCTATCAGCTGAATGCTTACCAGGGGAGAGGTCACTACCGAGTAATTTTCAAATGCAATTTTGGATCTTGTGCTGCCCAACCCCCAGGGGAATTCAAACGAACCTCAAAATGTAGATGGGGTTGGTTAATGTCAGGATTTCCCGTAGTCCCCACTGTCCCCAATAACTGTCCAACATTAATTTGCTGACCTGGACTGACACTAGTACGGTTTAAGTGAGCATAGCGGGTTTGGCGTCCTCCCTCATGATTAATCACTACCAAATTGCCATAAGTGTCTTGTGCTCCAGCATAGGCAACGATACCGCTATCAGTAGCAAAAACCTGAGTACCTTCCTGTGCGAGTAAATCCACACCAGCGTGAAACTTCTTTTCATCCTCACCAGCGTCTTGCCGCCAGCCGTAATCCAGTCCTATCCCTGCCACAGTTGGTAAGGGATAATTAGTCAATCCGGTGTAGCTATCTACAGTCGGAGTTTCCCTCGTTGCTGTGGGAATACCTATGCCAAGGGAATTTAACCCTGGGATAAAGGCTTGCTTAGAGGGTTTTTTACAACCATTTAACTCAAATAAAACCGCAGCACGGACACCGTAGGCGTCTGCTAAGTCTTGCCAAGTGGCATTCAATGGCACATTCACCAAGATACCATTGAATGGGGGAATCAGAATCTCTTGCCCCACTGGCATTGACTGCCGGTTTAAGGCTCGATTAAATCGAAGTAGTGTAGCCTCTTCAAGGTTGTATTTGTTGGCAATACTCTCGACGGTTTCACCTGCAACCACTTGGTGGCGAGTTAAGCGAGAGAGCACTGGCGGTGGACAAATATCCTCTATAGTTGTGTTTTGAGTTACTGTGTTTTGTGGCTGTTGTACTGTTTGTACTGTCAGAGTTGTTCGCGTAGCGTGGCCTTTTGGCCAAGGTTGTAGGTTGGCTGCTTGAAGTGTGGAATGTGTGAAATTTAACTGGCTTTGCGTTCGCTGAAAGCGGGACGAAGTCCATCGCTGAAAGCGGGACGAAGTCCATCGCCAACCATCATCTACAGATAAAGAACCAGGATAGGAATCAGTTGTTCCCAAGTTTGAACTAGCAACAGTTGGGGTCACTAGCCAAAAAATTGTAGAAATAATTGGGAGCCAGCGCACTACATTCATTGTTAAGGATTGAGTCATAGATCAAGACTAGGGCACAGGTAAACGGTTTCAACTTTTAGACTTCAAGCAAACAACCTAACCTTCGGGAATGGCTACTATGGTTTGAACTTTCCCCGTTCGCGTAGCGTGGCCTTTTGGCCAAGGACTTCCCTCAACCCTCTAAAAGATTAAACCTTCAACTAGTGAACCTTCAACTATTCAACCTTCAACTCTTCAACCTTCAAAGCACTCTTAAAATACTAGGAATACTATCCACTGCCTCTAGAGTCCGAATTTCATCTAGAGCCTCTCGGAAGTTCCCTTCACGCACATCATGAGTGACGACCACAATCTCTGCTAAGTTTCCTTGGAAACCAATTTGCACCACAGATTCTAAACTGACATGATGTTTGCCAAAACTGGTGCCTAAATGCCCAATTACACCAGGATGGTCTTGACTGAGGAACCGCGCATAAAAGCGGGTGACCAGGTCTGAAATAGGAGCAACATTACAATAGTGCTGATGAGCACAACTAAGTAGAGGATGTAGTTGCTTGGCTTCGAGATCGGTTTTGAGGACAGCAGCAATGTTCAAAATATCCGACACTACCGCACTGGCTGTCGGACCAGAACCTGCACCAGGACCAGAGAAAATCACTTGTCCAATCGGTTCGCCTTCTACCACAATCCCGTTGTAAACATCATTAATACTGGCAAGGGGGTGAGTTTTGGCAACAAGGGTAGGATGTACCCTCAGCTGAATAGTTTCAGACTTTGGGTTATCCCCAGTTGCCATTGGGTCTCGCTTGGCTACAGCTAATAGTTTAATTACAAACCCCAGTTTCTCAGCATAAACAATATCTGCTGCACTGACCTGACGAATCCCTTCACAGTGGACATCAGATAAATTAATCCGTCCTGCAAAAGCAATAGAAGCTAAAATAGCAATCTTGTCAGCGGCATCTAATCCATCCACATCAGCAGTGGGGTCAGCCTCAGCATATCCCAACCGTTGGGCATCAGCCAGAATATCGGCAAATTCTCCCCCTTCCCGTTGCATCCGGGTCAGGATGTAATTGGTAGTACCGTTAACAATGCCAGTAATACTATGAATACGGTTCACTCCCAATGCCTGTTTTAGGGGTTGAATTACTGGGATACCCCCCCCAACTGCTGCTTCTAACATGACGTAGACTCCTGCCTCTTCCGCCGCCGCAAAAATTTCATCTCCATAGCGGGAAATAACGGCTTTATTGGCAGTGACAATATGTTTACCTTGGGCAATCGCTTTGAGCATAAGCGATCGCGCTGGTTCTAATCCTCCCAGTAGCTCTACTACAATATCTATCTCTGGGTTGGTGACAATTTCTTCTAGGTCCGTTGTCATCAACTCCAGTGGTAGTTGCACTTCTCTGGGCTTATCAAGCGATCGCACTCCTACCTTGGCAATTTCTATCCCTTGCAGTAGTGGGTTACGTCCAGCTGTGTCGAGTAAAATCTTTGCTGTTCCTGTACCAACGGTCCCTAATCCTAATAAAGCAATCTTAAAAACCACAGTATTTATCCTGAATCTATATGCTTGCCAAACATGCGATCGCTGAAAGCGGGATGAAGTCCATCGCTGAAAGCGGGACGCAGTCCATCGCTTAAAGCGTGCAGATCGCGAATCTTTTTCTTTTCTAGCCTACTTTGCGGTTAAAGGTTCATCCGTTGAAGGTTGAAGGTTCATCCGTTGAAGGTTGAAGGTTCATCCGTTGAAGGTTGTTTCCTGCAATCTGCCAACCGGCTAACCTGCCAACGGGCTCACCCAGGTATAAGGGTTTCAACGTGTTTATATTTTTATTAATTTGTTGCTTTATTAATTTAGTGTTATTGATTTTTTTAGTGGATAAAGGTTTCATAATTTAGATGCATTTGCTTTATAGCTCAACAAAATACATTAAAATTACTTTTTTTTGAGCATCACATCTTTGGCAAACTGTTGTGTATTAAAAATATATAACAGCTTAACTGCTTACCTCACCATTGCCATTGGCATCTTTGCCGATATCCAAGCAGATTAGGTTTTGTTGGGTGCATCTCAATGGATGAAATTAAGCAAAAATTCGCGCGAGAATTCCCACACTCCCCGCGCCCCACACTCCCCGCGCCCCACACTTCCCACACTTCCCTTTTTTTGACAAATATGAGATACACCCGGTTTTGTTGACCTCTTTAATCTCCTCTGTGCTTGAGGCTGAAGCCTCTTTGCTGTTCCGCCTTACTTCCTAGAATACGGGGATAGCCACCTTCGGGTTATTATTTATTTTGGTTAACTCTTACTTTACCAAACACTTATAAATAATAAATGACCTCAACCCCATCAATCAAAGATAATAATCGCGTCTCCGTGACCGATATAGATATGCCTCCGACGCTGTTACTCGGACCTGGGCCATCTAATGCCCATCCTTCCATATTAAAAGCGTTGGGAATGCCCCCAGTTGGTCACCTGGATCCCCGTTTTATCGCACTGATGAACGAAGTGCAAACCTTACTCCGCTACGCTTGGCAAACTGATAACCCGATGACCATTCCCATGAGTGGCACAGGTAGTGCGGCAATGGAAGCTACTCTAGCCAATGCAGTAGAACCAGGTGATGTGGTTTTAGTTGGGGTAAACGGTTACTTTGGACACCGACTCGTGGATATGGCTGGTCGTTATGGTGCTGATGTCCGTAAACTAATGAAGCCTTGGGGGCAAGTCTTTACCCTTGATGAACTCCGAGAAGGCTTGGAAACCCATCGTCCTGCTGTCTTGGCTTTGGTTCATGCTGAAACGTCAACCGGTGCCCGTCAGCCCCTTGAGGGTGTGGCTGAGTTGTGCCGAGATTTCAATTGCTTGCTGCTGGTTGACACAGTCACCAGTTTAGGTGGGGTGCCACTGTTTATTGATGAATGGGGGATTGATCTGGCCTATAGTTGCTCCCAAAAAGGGCTTAGCTGTCCACCAGGCATTTCTCCTTTCACTATGGGAGCTCGTGCCCTCGAAAAACTCAACCAGCGTCGTACCCAAGTCGCTAATTGGTATTTGGATGTATCGATGTTGAGCAAATATTGGGGTGACGAGCGCACCTACCACCACACAGCTCCAATTAATATGAATTATGCCTTGCGCGAAGCGTTGCGATTGGTTGCTGAAGAAGGACTAACCGCTTGTTGGGAACGGCATCAAACTAATGCTGAATTGCTTTGGGAAGGTTTGGCTGATTTGGGTCTAGAATGTCACGTGGAGCAAGAATTTCGTTTGCCTACCCTGACCACGGTTCGGATACCAGACGGGGTGGATGGCAAGGCAGTTACCCGCAAACTGCTGGATGATTACAACATGGAAATTGGTGGCGGCTTGGGTGAATTAGCTGGTAAAGTCTGGCGCATTGGTTTAATGGGTTATAACTCTCGGCGAGAGAATGTGGAGCAAGTTTTGAGTGCTTTAAAGGAGGTTTTAGGGGATTCTAAATAAAACTTAATGGCAAGGGATTGGTAAGGGATGTAATGGTAGTGGTGATCCTATTTGTTCAGAAATATGCTCATTAACTTATAGCTGACTACTAATAGCTAAATCATAACCCTTGCCAAGCCTAACAATGCCCCAAAGCATGAAATGTTAAAAATTTCATAAGAACCAGAGCGAGAGCATAAAACGTTGCTCGGATGATGGAGTTTAATGATTCATCAATTGAAAAATAGGTAAATAGCCAAAAAAACTATAATTTTTGACTATTTACCTGTCGAATCATGATCACAAAGGATTCAGGATTTAATTCAGGTTTTTTTTGTTTCAGTATTTGTTCACAATCAATTGATAAAACGTGATATGAATATATTAAGTTTTTCTTATAGCAGGTTAAAGTAGCTTAAAGTGATCTATGCTATACAGGTCATCAAGTAATTGTTAAAGGAGAATTGCTAATTGTCTCGTCGCTATTTATTTACCTCTGAATCGGTTACCGAAGGTCATCCTGACAAAGTCTGTGACCAGATTTCTGACACTATCCTAGATGCTATGCTCGCTCAAGATCACCAAAGCCGTGTTGCGGCTGAAGTGGTCGTTAACACCGGTTTGGTATTGATTACTGGTGAAATTACCTCCCAAGCCCAGGTCAATTTGATTGATTTGGCGCGGAAGAAAATTGCTGAAATCGGTTACACTGATGCTGACAATGGTTTCTCTGCCAACAGTTGCTCTGTTTTAGTTGCTCTTGATGAACAATCCCCTGACATTTCCCAAGGGGTGACTGCTGCCCAGGAAAGTCGCGAGGAAATGAGTGACGATGAACTAGATGCCATCGGTGCAGGGGACCAAGGTCTGATGTTTGGCTTTGCCTGCAACGAAACCCCAGAACTGATGCCTATGCCAATCAGTTTGGCTCATCGGGTTTCTCGCCGTCTGGCAGCTGTACGTAAAACTGGTGATTTATCTTACCTGCGTCCTGATGGCAAAACCCAGGTCAGTGTGGCTTATGAAGATGGCAAACCGGTTGGGATTGACACGATTCTGGTTTCCACCCAACACGATGCCACTATTGGTGATATTACCGATGAGGTAGCTGTCCAGGCAAAAATTAAAGATGACTTGTGGTCAGCAGTGGTGGAACCCTGTTTCCAAGATATTGAGATTAAGCCGGATAACAACACACGCTTCCTGGTGAACCCCACAGGAAAATTTGTGATTGGTGGTCCCCAAGGTGATGCAGGTTTAACTGGTCGCAAAATTATTGTAGACACCTATGGCGGTTACTCTCGCCATGGTGGTGGTGCTTTCTCTGGCAAAGACCCCACTAAGGTAGACCGTTCCGCTGCCTATGCCTGTCGCTATGCAGCTAAGAACATTGTGGCAGCAGGTTTAGCAGACAAATGCGAAGTCCAGCTCAGTTACGCGATTGGGGTGGCTAGACCCGTGAGTATCCTTGTAGAAACCTTTGGCACTGGTAAAGTGGACGAGGAGATTTTGCTGGAATTGGTCAACAAGTATTTTGAACTGCGTCCTGCTGGAATCATCCAAACTTTCAATCTGCGCCGATTACCCGCAGAACGGGGTGGTCGTTTCTATCAAGACACGGCAGCTTATGGTCATTTCGGGCGTACCGATTTGATTCTGCCTTGGGAAGAAACTGATAAAGCAGAAATCCTTAAGGAAGCTGCTGGTAAATCTGGTGCTGTATCGATGGCATAAACTAGTACTCGGTCAATGTACTTTTGAGAGTTAAATCAAGGTGTTAAGTGTTAGGCATGAGGCTTTAGGGATTAGTGAAAGCCTCATGGCTAGTGCTATTAAGCTATCAGCAATCAGCAATCAGCAATCAGCAATCAGCAATCAGCAATCAGCAATCAGCAATCAGCAATCAGCAATCAGCAATCAGCAATCAGCAATCAGCAATCAGCTATCAGCTATCAGCTATCAGCTATCAGCTATCAGCTTTTGTGAATAAAACAGGTAACCATTTGTTTAATCTGAGTTACGTCAGCCTAATGCATTAGGCTGACCCCTGACCGCTGACCGCTGACCCCTGACCACTGACGGCTGAATGCTTACCTAATAATGTCTCTAGGGTTTTTCCTGATTATCTCCCTTCTTAGTTTCAGCAGGTTTACTGGGTTGAGAGCGTTTTTTCAACTGAACAAAAAGTTGAAAGCGGGTGCGATTGGGGTCGATTTTGGCAACCGTTAAGCCGATGGTATTAATTGCCTTTGCTAAGATTTCTTGCTGGGTTGGTAGTTGGGCGAGATTGAGATTACTGCTATTGAGGGTACGCTCAACATCAAGGAAAAATTGACCAGTGTTGGGATTAGGTTTGGTTGGTACGGTGTTTTGAAACAGAGGTGCTTGAATTAGTGTCTTTTGGGGTTGAGGGAGCAGTTCACTAGCAATGGGGGCTCCTAGGGTGAAGAAGACTACATTCCCTTCTAACCAGCCGTGGGTAGCATTCACCCCTCCTAGAGTAGCTGTCCAGCTCACCATTGGTTGACCGTTCACCTGAGTTTCTACTACCGGTAACTGATAACTATTGGTGATTAAGTCATCCAATTGCTGTAGGGTTGCTTGAGCACTAGAGCGATCGCTTACTTTTACCATCAATGCTAGCCCAGCTCCTAAGGGCGCAGAGTAAGGGTTATCCTGAAGCGCCAGTTTTTCGGGAGACATTGGTATTAAGGCTAGGGCAAACTCCCCTTCCATCCAAGAGAGTAAATCCTTTTCCCAATCCAAGCCTAAGGTAGTTTTCAATCCACCTTGGAAATTGTCTGGGGAAATGGGGATGAGAGAATTTAATGCTCCTTGTTCGGTATAGTATTGCCAAAATTGTCTGATGTTACCCCCAGATATAATCGCTAGGGTACTCGCTGGCATCCGTCTAGGCAAAAAAGAACCGCTAGTGTCGTTACTGGCCTTAACAGTGCTTCTGGGTTTGACCCAGGAAATCCCTTCAAAACTTATCCCCTCTGGTGTTAGGGTTACTGTTGTGACTATGTCTTGCTTTAAGGGTTTAGCTGCTGTTTTTTGAGCCTGCTCCTGGGAATCAGGGGCTACTGCGGCTAAAAAAGCTGGTAGATTAATATACAACTGACCAAAGGACTGATCAGCTTTAATCTGAGCGATCGCATCTTGGTACCCAGCTTTACTAGCTACGGAAATAGCTCCTTTGTAGGTGTCAATCACCTGATCAATAATTTTGGGGTTTTCACTCACTACTAGAAAACGCCCCAGCACTGTTACTGAGTACTTTTGTGAGTACTTTTGGGAGTTACTCTTGTTTGTTTCGTAAACCTGAATACCTCTGTAGGTTCTCTCAACCCACTGTTTCCCTGATTGAGACTTGGCTTTTTTGAACAGCTCCATTGCTTGGGTTAGTTTGTCAATGGGTAGTACAATCAAACTGGGAAAAACTGATTGATCGTTTGATAAGACTGCTGGTGATAAGTCTCTAGGGCTAAAGTATGCTAAGGTAACTTCTTCACCCAACCAAGGTTTGATATCTTGCTGATAGTTGTAGCCGTTAGCGTTTAGTAAATTTTCCTGCAACTGACCAAGCTGTTTTTCCAAAACTTGTCGAGATTCAGTTGTGCCATAGTTTAGCAACTGTTGCCATTGTTTGGAGTCTGTAGAAATTGATGCAGTAAAAAAGGCATTTTGGGGAACTAACTGGGTACTTACCTGAATATTTGGTTTGAAAATCTGCCGCCGAACTAGCAACCAGTAAGCGGTTACTCCACCGCCTACTACCAAGACGGCTGCTGCAAAAATTAGCAGTAGAAAAGATTTCTTTTTTTTGGTCATGGATTTGATTGCTAGGGACATAAAGATAAAAGGTTATATCTCTGTGTGACCGTTGAATGTGATTACAATTGGTTGTTCGTAAATTACCAATTACTAATTACCAATTACTAATTACTAATTATCAATTACAAATTACCAATTAACAGGTATGGTATCAACCAGATTAGAAGTGATTAACTGGACTTGATCTTAGCTGTAAATCGTATCTCGTTGCTGATAGGGACGGCCAATGGATTGAATGGCTGCTTGTAATGTTTCTACTTCCATACAGGTACCCCCCATAGCTCCGGCCATGGTGGTGATATGCTCCTCCATTAATGTGCCACCAATATCATTACAACCCCATTTAAGGGCATCTGTCGCCCCAGCAAGACCGAGTTTTACCCAACTGGGTTGGTGATTTTTAATCCAGTTCCCTAGGAAAATCCGAGCTACAGCTGTGAGTAACAGAGCATCTTTCAATACCGGTTGATCCCGTCCAACCCGATGGCGTAATGGTTTGGGGGCTTCCTGTCCGACAAAGGGCAGTAAGATAAATTCAGTGATTAAGCCAGGGTATCCCTGGTTACAGGCTTTTTGTTGAAGCGATCGCAATTTTTCCAAGTGTGCCACTTGTTGTTGGGGTGTCTCAATATGACCCGAGAGCATAGTACTGGTTGTGGGCATTCCCAATTGATGAGCTGTTGACACAATCTCTAGCCAAGTGGCGGTATTGGTCTTTTCTGGACAGAGAATACGTCGGACATCATCATCTAAAATCTCTGCTGCTGTTCCTGGCATTGAACCAAGACCAGCCTCTTGTAGTTGAGCAATTACCTCGGCATAGCTAAGTCCATCTTGCTCAGCAATAAATTGCACTTCCTGGGGAGAGAAAGCATGGAGATGCAGCTGAGGAAAGTCTTGCTTAATGGTTTTTACCAACCCTAGGTAATAGGGCAAGGTTGACCCATTCATCTTTGCCTTGGGGTTGAGTCCGCCCTGCATGCAAATTTCTGTAGCATCCCGCCGCACCGCATCCGCTGCCTTTTCATGAATTTGCTGCCAATCGAGCCAATAAGCACCCTCTTCAGAGGCATCCCGGCGAAAAGCACAGAAACTACAGTGCTGGGTACAGATATTGGTAAAGTTGATATTACGGTTGATAACATAGGTAACCGTATCCCCAACTTGTCTATAGCGCAACCGATCCGCAGTTTCTTGAATTGACGCTACGGCCTGAGGTTCAGTTTGCTTCAACAGCACAACCCCTTGATCGGGTGATATATCAACACCCCCTAAGGCACGGTTGAGAATAGTATCAATACTAGTGGTAATCACAGGCATATTCAGTAAACCTACATTCAGTAAATCTACAATGATCGCAGTGATCGCAGTTGAACACCTCCATGGTGTAGCCGGAAGGTGAAAATAACTTAGGGGCTAAAACCCCCTGTTTCCATATATTTTGTCTGTCATCTATTTCCATTCCATTGGCAAGTGTGCTCCTTTGCTGATTGAGGTTACTATTGTTGAAAATTTTCCTGAGAAGTCTCTGGTTCCACCCCCTGTTGCTATTGTTTTGGATTGCTATTGGCAGTGTTTTACGCTTCACTAACCTAACCCTGAAGTCTCCCTGGACTGATGAATTTGCCACAATCGTGTTCAGCTTGGGCAATAGTTATCAAACCTTACCCCTAGACCAAGCCATTTCCCTCTCTACCCTGTTACAACCACTGGCATTTAATCCAGAATCGGGAGCATCAGCAGTTATTCATCATTTATTCACTGAGGATCACCACCCTCCTCTATACTTTGTCCTCGCGAACTGGTGGATGAGGCTATTCTCCTTCGGTGTACAGGCGTTCGATGGAACATCCTTACAGGATAGCGACTTAGTAATTTGGGGAATGCGATCGCTTCCCGCCCTGTTCGGTATAGTATCAATTCCCGTAATCTATGGACTGAGCTGGGTAGGGTTTCGTTCCCGGTTAGTCGCTCAACTAGCAGCAGCAATTATGGCTGTGTCTCCCTACGGTGTCTTTCTAGCCCAGGAAGCCCGTCATTACACCTTAGCTATTTTGTGGGTAATGGCATCCCTGTGCTGCTTAGTTATTGCTGTACAACATCTTCAACGCCATACTGTTCTACCGATTTGGATATCCCTGTCTTGGGTAGTGGTTAATTGTTTAGGTATAGCAACCCACTATTTTTTTATCCTGACCCTCTGTGCTGAGGCCATGGTTTTATTAGGACTTTGGGGATTAGCCAAAATTTCTCCTTCTCGACCCTCTCCCATCCGGCGCATTGGTGCAGTTGCGGCAGGTAGTGCTATGGGAGGATTAGTTTGGTTACCAGTGTGGCTATCGAGTTACGATGCTCAGATGACTGAATGGATTATCAGTAGCAGTGAAGGGAGTTGGGCTTGGTGCAAGCCAATTTTTCAAGCTATCGCTGCTTGGATCACCATGTTATCGCTATTGCCCGTAGAGTCATCTTCCCTGATAGTGGTCATTGCTTCGGGTTTGGTGATGTTGCTGTTTCTAATCTGGTTGCTTCCGATTCTCTATCGCTATCTAAAAATACAACTAAATCACCCTCAGACTGCTTTGGTCACAACGGTTTTAGGGAGTTTCTTGATTAGTGCGATCGCATTATTTTTTGGTATTACTTACTGCCTTGGTACCGACCTCACCCGTGGTGCTCGGTATAGTTTCGTTTACTTCCCTGCTGTGATTGTATTAGTAGCAACCGCCCTAGCCGTGAGTAAGCGTCACCCTTCAACAGCCAATCCCACTGACAATAGTAGCCATGGGAAACCGAAAACTATAGCGCTAGTTTTGTTAATGGGGTTTTTGAGTAGTATTACCGTAGTCAGCAATCTAGGCTATCAAAAATACTATCGTCCAGATTTATTGGTACCGATAATCGAACAAAAGTCATCAGTACCGATACTAATTGCTACTACTCACAACACCTTGGTACAGACTGGTGAAATGATGGGACTGGCTTGGGAATTCCAACAGAAGGCTGAGCAAAAACTATCTTCAGTAAATCCCCAATTTATATTGGCACATCAAGACCAAATTCAGTGCCAGCAGACCAATTGTCCGGCTGCTATCACTCTTAAAAAGACTGTTGCTAATTTGTCAAGTACCCTAGATGTATGGTTGGTGAATTTTAACGCAACAGTTGAAGAGTTACCTAATTGTTCTGCTGAGAATTCTGTTAATAATTTAATATCCGTGGATGGTTACCAAGCTCAGGTTTATCACTGTCTTGATTCTAAGCATTCAGCTGTCAGCTATCAGGCGTCAGCCGTTAGCCGTCAGCCGTCAGCCGTCAGCCGTGAGCTAAAAGCTCACGCTACGCGAACAGCTTATTTTATTCAATAGCTGATAGCTGATATCTGATAGCTGATAGCTAATAGCTGATAGCTTAAGCAAAATATGCGATAGTATCTTTTGTAACAAACTCTAATTAAACCCACCCCCATGAGTATCGCCCCCCTAACCTGGCAAGAACTAGAAGCTCTGACGGATTTTCAAATAGATACTGTTAATGGAGCTACTAACGCTCAATCCTGTTTGCGCCTATTTGGTTTTACTGAATCTGATATTCGGGTTACCCTATACCGCGATAACCACGCTTGGTGCCCTTACTGCCAGAAAACTTGGCTATGGTTGGAAGAAAAACAGATTCCTTATCGTATCAAAAAAGTTACCATGTTTTGTTATGGTAAGAAAGAAAGTTGGTACAAGCAGAAAGTGCCATCGGGGATGCTACCAGCTCTAGAGCTAGATGGTAACTTGATTACCGAAAGTGATGACATTTTAATCGGATTAGAACGGGTTTTTAAACCCTTAGAACAAAGCATGAAAGACCCCGCTGTCATCAACCTACGGCAGTTGGAGAGACTTCTGTTTAGAGCTTGGTGTACTTGGTTGTGCTATCCTACACGTTCATCTAAAGAAGAACAAAATCACCAAGACCAATTTGTTAAAGTGGTGGAGATGGTGGAAAATGCCCTAAGCTCCACTCCGGGTCCTTACTGTTTGGATCAGTTCGGTACTGTTGATGTGATTTTCATGCCTTATGTCGAACGCATGAATGCCAGTCTTTATTACTACAAAGGCTATTCTTTGAGGGAAGAAAATCCTCGATTGGCAGCTTGGTTTGAGGCCATGGAAACCCGACCTACCTATCGTGGCACCCAGAGCGACTTCCACACCCATGTCCATGATTTGCCTCCCCAGATGGGGGGCTGCTGGCCAAACGATAAACCCCAGACGTTAATCAATCAGGCACGGGTGGACAATGGTCCTTGGGAAGGGCTACCGGATGTAACTTACCCAGAACCGGAAACTTCCCGTACTGAAGCTCTCCAACGAGTGCTTAAACACCGCACCAATATCATTCGAGTTAACCCCGCCGACGAGACCTTGTTTGATCCAGCCCTGCGTTGTGCCTTGACACACATGATTACCGGGGAAACCTGTATGCCACCCTTGGGTTCAGATCCTGCTCTGCGATATTTGCGCGATAGAATTAGTGTTCCTCGGGATATGTCTATCTATGCTGCTAAGAGGCTCAGAGAGTCTCTGGAAAAAACTGCCTCTTTAGTAGGAAATGGTCAAGGTTCTGCTATTCCCATCCGTCACCGACGTGACCAAGATCCAGCGAACTTTGCCAAGGCGATCTAGAGTTGCGATCGCACTAATTGGGTGTATCTTATATTTGTAAAAAAGTGATTAATCGTAGGGTGGGCAGTGCCTACCAACCCTATGGGCAGCTTCGTGAATCTGCCTGATCCACTGCCCACCCTACATCTTACCAACTACATCTCAGTAAGGTGGGCAGTGCCTAGCCACCTGATGGGCAACTTGGTGAATCTGCCTAATCCACTGCCCACCTTACATCTACATCAACTAGAGTTGCGATCGCACTAAGTTTATCCAGCATATTAATCCTAGGGTGGGCAGTGCCTAGCCACCTGATGGCCAGCTTAGTGAATCTGCCTAATCCACTGCCCACCCTACATCTACATCAACTAGAGTTGCGATCGCACTAAGTTTATCCAGCATATTAATCCTAGGGTGGGCAGTGCCTAGCCACCTGATGACCAGCTTGGTTAATCTGCCTGATCCACTGCCCACCCTACATCAAGCTCAATACAAATACAGGGTTGTATAGCAATGAAAAATAAATCTATGAATGGGGATCAGTCCCAACGGGCGAGCAAAAAGAAGCATCTACTAGCAGCAGATAGTAAAAAGAAAGATAAGAAAAAATTAAATAAGAAAAAATTAAATAAGAAAAAACTTAAGAAACAAAAGAAGGCCAATCTCCCAAATTCAGAACGAAAAGTGTTCTACCACATTTCTGAGGCAGAAGGCAGCTCTAAACTTCCCAGGAAAATTTATGAAAAGGAGCTTGCCCGTCTACAATTGGAACTGGTGAAAATGCAATACTGGACTAAGCATACTGGTACCCGCATTGTGATTGTGTTTGAAGGACGTGATGCAGCTGGTAAGGGGGGCACTATTAAACGGATTACCGAACCCCTAAATCCACGTGGCTGCCGAATTGTGGCATTGGGTACACCGAGTGATCGGGAAAAGACCCAATGGTATTTCCAGCGCTATGTCGCTCATCTGCCCGCAGCCGGTGAAATTGTCTGTTTTGACCGCAGTTGGTACAATCGCGCTGGGGTGGAGCATGTGATGGGTTTTTGTACCGATGCACAGTATCAGGAATTCATGCAAACCTGCCCAGAATTTGAGCGGATGTTGGTCAGATCCGGCATAATTTTGCTGAAGTATTGGTTTTCAGTTAGCGATGAAGAACAAGAGCGACGCTTCCAATCTCGCACCACCGATCCCGCTCGTCGCTGGAAGCTCAGCCCGATGGATCTAGAATCTCGCGATCGCTGGGTGGAATATTCCCAAGCAAAAGACAACATGTTGGCTCACACCAATATTCCCGAAGCCCCCTG
Source organism: Moorena sp. SIO3A2 (assembly GCF_010672265.1). Taxonomy (NCBI): domain Bacteria; kingdom Bacillati; phylum Cyanobacteriota; class Cyanophyceae; order Coleofasciculales; family Coleofasciculaceae; genus Moorena; species Moorena sp. SIO3A2. The sequence goes on along the minus strand of NZ_JAAHHC010000007.1, from coordinate 397,873 downwards.
GTTCACGGTGGAAGCTGATGACAAAAAGCGGGCTCGTCTTAATTGCATCAGTCATATTCTCAGCAAGATTCCCTACATTGATATGACACCGGAACCTCTAGAATTACCCCCACGCAAGAAGGCTCCCAATAACTATGTGCGCCCACCTCTGTATGAGCAATTCTTTGTGCCCCAGTTGTATTGACATTTGGGAACGTCCTAAAATTCAGGACTTAGGGGTTTCTTCCTGTATTTTATTTCATTATCCTTTGCCTGAGACAATAACTGATAACTATTTCGATAAGCTCCTCTAGGGTCAAGTAAAGACTGAATCTTTTGTGATGTTTCTTCAATAGCATGTAGAATCCTGCCAACGATATCAGTTTGCTTAGCTTTAACTAGCAACAAACACTGATTAGGGTAAAAAACAACAATCAGCAAAGTATCTCTAGATTCCATGAATATTTTTTCGTTGTTTACCAGACTAGGTAAGCGGTTAATCGATTGGTGAAACTCGATTATTTTATCGGCTATTTTTAGAATTTCAGTTTTATTTAATTTACCTATTAACTGAGTAATTGGCAACTGTTTATAGAGGATAACTGCACCTAAAATGTCATCATTATCAGCTACTAAATCCCTAACAATGCTATCGTAATCTTGTGTGTTTTTTGACATATTGATTATGTTCATGGGATTAATTTTGATTAAACTACTCTAGCAAAGGGAACAGGGAACAGGGAACAGGGAACAGGGAACAGGGAGTAGGGAATATGGCATCAAAATTATATCAATTGCTACACGGATTGCTATATTGATAGTCTTGATCGGTATCCAATAAAACTATGATCACACTATTCCTAAACTAATTTCATTTATGATCATAATCCTTTGGCTTAGTTTGTCTGTATCAAATTAAACTTATTTGCTGGAAAATACTGTTATTGATTACCTTCATAACCGGCTGAATCCTAGAATTTAATGGGTTTGCTTGTATCTACAGAACAGTGTGTTAATTTTGTCTTTGCTGATCCCTCAGCGGTGATTGCTTGAGATCTCCCTTAAACAAAAAGCCACTGTAGGCATTCATACGGTGTTCGTGGAAATCTAGACCTTCAATTTCTGCTTTTTCTGTAACCCTTAGACTTGAGGAAAGTATACGTTTAACTAATAACCAAGCTAGCCAGCTCAGGAAAACCGTTGACACATCTACAGCAACAATGCCGAGTAGTTGAATAAAAAGCTGCCGGATACTATCTATCCCGCCACCACAGAATAGTCCGGCTACTGGACCGTTACCAATACTATACAAATCACCAGGTCCTTCACTGAAAAGACCTAAAGCCAGTGTTCCCCAGACTCCACCGACAAGATGGACAGAAATAGCACCTACTGGATCATCAATTTTCATCCTGTCCCAGAAGTCTACTGAAAAGACCACTATTATTCCTGCCAGCAGACCTATGGTGATAGCGCTACCAATGGTAACGAATCGACAGGATGCGGTAATGGCTACCAAACCCGACAGTACTCCGTTAATAATCATAGTGGGGTCAGGCTTACTGTCAGGATCCCTTGGGTCAAGCCAGGTAGTTAGAGCTGCGGCAATACCCCCTGCACAAGCTGCTGTATTAGTGGTGAGGACAATATGGCTAATTGCGTTGGGATCTAAATTCGTCGTTCCGGGATTAAAAATCGTTGAGCCGGGGTTAAAACCAAACCAGCCCAGCCATAAAATCAAGCAACCTAGAATCGCCAGGCTGAGATTGTGTCCGGGCAGCCCATAGGAAACGCCATCTATATATTTGCCTTTGCGTGGTCCGAGAAGGTAAGTACCTACTAAGGCACAGCAACCGCCTACGGAGTGAACTACGGTTGAACCAGCAAAGTCCCAAAATTTCAGCCCTTGTAGCCAGCCTCCTCCTAGCCAGCCTCCTCCCCAAATCCAGTGACCTGTGATTGGGTAAATGATGCCCACCAGTAGAAGGCTGAACAGACAAAAGGCAGAAAATTTGATGCGCTCCGCCACTGCTCCAGAGACAATAGTGGCAGCAGTTCCAGCAAAAACCAGTTGAAAAAAGAATTTGGCGTTGAGGGGTATACCAATATCTTTTAGTGAATAGAAGACACCGTTGTAGGCTTCTCCTATGGCTGGACTATTATCTGATCCCGAAAGGAAAAAGCCATTGAAACCTAAAACAGGGTTGCCATCACCAAACATGAAAGCAAAGCCAACTGCCCAGTAAGCGGCTGTAGACAGGGCAAACACAATCAGGTTTTTAGTCAAAATGTTGGCGGCATTCTTTTGGCGGCAAAGACCAACCTCCAACATCCCAAAGCCCGCGTTCATGAAGAATACTAAACAACCAGTGAATATCACCCAGATAGTATTCACGGTGATTTGGAGCGATTCAAGGGTAGTCTTAAAAGGTGGATTCTGGGCTACTGCTACCTCGGCACACAACAGAATAATTATTGGGATTAAGGGCAAGCAAACTTTCCAGCTTTGCAGCCTCCAAGCGCTGATGCACCTTAACCTTTTGCGCTTTTGTTTAGACATTAGTAATCAAAGGTTTAGTGCTTAGAATAAAAATCAATACTTGTAAGCATTCAGCTGTCAGCTTACGTGGTAATCGACAGTGGTATGGGAATCATGGTCAAATAATTGATTCCAAATCCTGTCGATGGATACCTACAATCTCGGTTATCTGTGATCATTATGAATTAGTACAAATAACCTAGTAGACAACTGAATTAATTAATTTTTTTTGGCCTTGGGCTACTAGTGAAAACTCTTTTGGCGTAGATAAAATGTTGGCGTAGATAACACCCTAATCTTAAATCAGCCTAAGTCATGAGTGACCATTGACTTGGCTTATCCTTACACTAGTTCCCTTGATTCTATGAGTAACTATAACTATTAACTCCCCGGGCACTTGACAGTGTTTTTCCAGGAACAGTTAAGCACTATCTTACTCTTAGAGTAGACGATATTTTCACTATTGTATGCTAGCATTACCCTTTTTCTTTTTTTATTCGTCGAAATATATTCCTGTTTTTTTACTCTCATAAAATGTAATTATTCAGCAGTCAGCAGTCAGCTGTCAGCTGTCAGCCGTTGGCCTTTGGCACCTCAAGTAGCACCTCAAGTAGCGGATTAGCTGAATGCTTACAGTTGCGGCAGGAAACGGGCAAGATGCCCGTTCCACCAAGATGCCCATGGCACCAAGATGCCCGTTCCACCAAGATGCCCATGCCAGCAAGATACCCATGCCAGTAAGATGCCTGTTCCACCAAGATGCCCATGGCACCAAGATGCCCATGGCACCTACCGGGTCAAACCGCAAAAATGAGATGCACCCAACCAGGATTGATGATCGTGATTTTTTTTTGCATGATGGAAGTAACTCCTATTTAGGAGGGAGGAAAGCCGCGCTGGTCGTGGTTAACAGGTATTGCCAGCGCGGCTATTAGTTTCAGTCGTCACCTTCTATACTATACATAACTCATCGAAAAAATGCAAGGGTTAATTAAAAATTTTTACATTTATTTACAAATAGTATTTTTAGCAATTGATCTCCTAAATTATGTTTAATTTGTACAGGATTTTTTTATGGTATTCTATTTTGATCGAGCAGGGAACAGGGAATAGGAAATATCAAAAAATCTGTTTAACTGATAGAGCATCAAGAATATTAATGTAGGGTGGGCAGTGCCAAAGATAGATAACAGCAGCTGGCGATCGCATTAGTAGGCACTGCCCACCGCGCGAATTAATCACAATAGAGAATATTGATGTAGGGTGGGCAGTGCCAAAGATAGATAACAGCAGCTAGAGATAGGATGACTAGGCACTGCCCACCAAAGAATTAATCACAATAGAATATTGATGTAGGGTGGGCAGTGCCAAAGATAGATAACAGCAGCTGGCGATAGCATTAGTAAGCACTGCCCACCAAAGAATTAATCACAATAGAATATTGATGTAGGGTGGGCAGTGCCAAAGATAGATAACAGCAGCTGGCGATCGCATTAGTAGGCACTGCCCACCACGGGAATTAATCACAATAGAGAATAGTGATGTAGGGTGGGCAGTGCCAAAGATAGATAAGAGCAGCTAGAGATAGGATAAGTAGGCACTGCCCACCAAAGAATTAATCACAATAGAATATTGATGTAGGGTGGGCAGTGCCAAAGATAGATAACAGCATCTGGCGATAGCATTAGTAGGCACTGCCCACCCTACTAACTACTAACTAACTCACCCAATTTAAAAATACTATAATAAACCAAGACTCTGAATAATCTCCTTCAAAAATGGAACCATTAGCTGCTGCCGTTGTCGCTATTTCTACTGTGCTCGCCACGAAAGCCCTAGAAAAAACTGGGGAAAATGTCGGGCAAGTTGTCTGGGACCAGACTAGCCAGTTTGTGGAATCCCTGAGAAACCAGTCTCCAGATACAGTAATGGCGATCGAGCAAGCTCCAGAGCAAGCACTTGATTATGCCAAGGTGGTATTGGAAGTAGAAGCAGCAGCAAAGCAAAATCCGGAAGTTGCCCAAAGTATGGAGCGTTTGGTGACTACGGTTGATGCTGAAACTTTGCCTAACTTAGAGGAAATTATTGAAAAGATTACCAAAGCTTTGGAATTCCACCAAGCTAAGCGTGACAATTACAACATTGAGAAAGTAGATAACCAGGGTAACTTCGTCCAAGGGAAGAGTATTAATAAAGATAATACTAATATTGGAGGAAGCCAAAATATTATTAAAGGCGACCAAACTATTAATTATAATAATACTTGACTGCCGTCGCCTGGGAGTCAGGTTAACCAAACTCGACCAAATCAAGCACCCCCACTACCTCGGTATTATGTCGAACGCCCGGAAGTAAGCCAACGACTAAAACAAATTCTTTTATCCCAAGAAACCGCTAGAGTTGGCACTTTAGTGGTTAGTGCGATCTATGGCTTAGGAGGAATTGGGAAATCCACCATTACTGCAGCCTTAGCCCATGATCCAGACATTCAATCCGATTTTCCCGATGGGATTTTTTGGGCAACCTTAGGTCAGCAACCTGATATTTTATCGTTTCTAAGTACGTGGATACAGGCATTAGGAGATTATGATTTCAAACCGATTAATATTGATAGCGCTTCTTTACAATTAAGAACGTTATTATCTGATCAAAAAGCCTTGCTAGTGGTGGATGATGTTTGGCATCCTGACCATGTTGAACCCTTTCGAGTAGCAGGGGGTGGCTGTCGGGTTTTAGTCACTACCAGAGAAGCTCCGGTTAAGGGTGCGATTCCCTATAATTTGGACGTGATGACTCTAAATCAATCCTTGGAGTTATTAACGGGTTGTTTCAACAATAAGCTAACTAATCAAGAACTGGAATATGCTAAAACCTTAGCTAAAACCGTCGGCTACTTACCCCTAGGATTAGAATTAGCTGCTGCCCAAATTGGGGATGGATTCTCTTGGGAAGAGTTACTGGATGAGTTACAAGCTGAAATTGCTGATTTAGAAGCTTTAGATCGATGGTCAGCAGAAGAAGAACCAAGTGACGCTAAGCGCAAAAACTACAGTCTAGTGGCTTCGTTTAATCTCAGTTTAAAGCGATTATCCCCCGAGAGATTGAAAAAATTTGCTTGGTTAGGGGTACTGCCGGAGGATGTTACCATTACTGAAACCATGGCGACAACGTTATGGAACTGTAATTCATTTAAAGCCAAAAAGACTTTACGATACTTACGACAAAAAGCGTTATTACTACCTGGTGTCTCTAGTACCCAAGAAACTAACTATCGCCTCCATGACTTGTTACATGATTTAGCCCGTAATCTGCTGCAACCAGAGCTAACATTATCAATTACAGAAGCTCATCAGCAATTATTAGAACGTTATCAAACTAAGACCGAAAAGGGATTATGGCATACCTTACCCGATGATGGTTATATCTATAACCACTTAACCTGGCACCTAGAGAAAGCCCAAAAAATCGATCAAATTCATCAACTGCTGAAAGAAGAAACTCCAGCAGGAGATAACGGTTGGTATTGGCAGTGTGATAGACAGGGAAAAACTGCTAATTTTATCAAGGATGTATCGAAAGCTTGGGCAATAGCAGCAGCTAATTTTAAAGAAAATCCTACAGAATCGATTAGTCTACAGTGTCGGTATGCTCTGATTACCACATCCCTCAACAGCTTGGCTGGAAATATTCCTCCAAGGTTAATGGCAGCATTAGTTGATAAAGAAATCTGGACGCCAGCTCAGGGACTAGCTTATGTGCGACAGAGCAAAGATTATAAACGTCAAGCAGAGGGTTTGAGGGCAATTAGTAAGTATCTTCCTTCTTCTTTATTACCGGAAGCCTTAGATTGCGCCAGAGGCATTTCGCATGAAGAAGATCGAGCCAATACCTTAAGAGCCTTAGCCCCCCACTTATCGGAAGTGTTGTTACACCAAGCCTTAGAAGTCGCCAGAGGGATTTCGGATGAAGATCACCGAGCCGATGCCTTAATCGGCTTAGCCCCCCACTTACCCCAAAGTTTGTTACCCCAAGTCTTAGATTGCGCTAGAGAGATTAAGTATGAATACCAGCGAGCATTAGCCTTAATCGGCTTAGCCCCTCACTTACCCGATGTGTTGTTACCCCAAGCCTTAGATTGCGCCAGAGGGATTTCCGATGAATACTCCCGAGCCAGAGCCTTAGTGGCCTTAGCCCCCGACTTACCGGATGTGTTACCCCAAGCCTTAGATTGCGCCAGAAGGATTTCGGATCAACACCACCGAGCATTAGCCTTAGGAGACTTAGCCCCCTACTTACCCGATGTGTTACCGGAAGCTTTAGATTGCGCCAGAGGGATTTGGGATCAATACCACCGAGCCAATGCCTTAGTCGCCTTAGCCTCCCACTTACCCGATGTGTTATCGGAAGCCTTAGATTGCGCCAGAAGGATTTCCGATAAATACTACCGAGCATTAGCCTTAGGACACTTAGCTCCCCACTTACCCGATGTGTTATCGGAAGCCTTAGATTGCGCCAGAGGGATTTCGTTTGAATCCTCCCGAGCATTAGCCTTAATCGCCTTAGCCCCCCACTTACCCGATGTGTTACCAGAAGCTTTAGATTGCGCCAGAGGGATTGAGTTTGAAAACTCCCGAGCCGATGCCTTAGTCGCCTTAGTCCCCCACTTACCCGATGTGTTACCAGAAGCCTTAGATTGTGCCAGACGGATTTCCGATGAAAACTCCCGAGCATTAGCCTTAGTCGCCTTAGTCCCCCACTTACCCGATGTGTTACCAGAAGCTTTAGACTGCGCCAGAGGGATTGGACATGAATACTCCCGAGCCGATGCCTTAGTCGCCTTAGTCCCCCACTTACCCGATCTGTTACCGGAAGCCTTAGATTGCGCCAGAGGGATTTCGGATCAATACCACCGAGCCGAAGCCTTAGTCGCCTTAGCCCCCCAGTTACCCGATGTGTTATCGGAAGCCTTAGATTGCGCCAGAGGGATTTCCCATGAATGCTTCCGAGGTTATGCCTTAGTCGCCTTAGTCCCCCACTTACCCGATCTGTTACCGGAAGCCTTAGATTGCGCCAGAGGGATTTCGGATCAATACCACCGAGCCGAAGCCTTAGTCGCCTTAGCCCCCCAGTTACCCGATGTGTTATCGGAAGCCTTAGATTGCGCCAGAGGTATTCGGGATAAATACTTCCGAGCCAGAGCCTTAGTCGCCTTAGCCCCCCATTTACCGGATGTGTTACCTCAAGCCTTAGATTGCGCCAGAGGGATTAAGTCTGAAAAAGAACGAGCTCATGCCTTAGTCGCCTTAGCCCCCCACTTACCCGATGTGTTGTTACCCAAAGCCTTAGATTGCGCCAGAGGGATTTCCGATGAAAAAGACCGAGCCGATGCCTTAGTCGCCTTAGCCCCCCACTTACCGGATCTGTTGCCAGAAGCCTTAGATTGCGCCAGAGCAATTGGGTCTGAATCCAACCGAGCCAGTGCCTTACAGGGCTTAATTAAGAGATTAACTCCTTCGTCAGTTGATTTTCCTTTTTGGCAACAAATTCTTGATGGTTTAGCTAGTCTAACCCGTCCCAATTTTCTTAAAGCTCTTCCTGAATTAGCTCCTTTAATCATCAAGTTTGGGGGTATTGAAGCCCTAATAGAAACGGTGGCAGCGGTTGATGATGTTAGTCGATGGTGGAAATAGGGAATCGGGAATCGGGAATCGGGAATCGGGAATCGGGAAGAGATAAGAGTTAATCAAGGATAGAGGAATTATTATTAGCTTTAGAGGATATCTGAAAAGTTTTTTATACTGAATTTTGCCCCCCTAGCCCCCCAATTCTGGGGGGAAAAAGAATCCATTTGTTGCTAAAAGTCCCCCAAAATTGGGGGATTTAGGGGGCTTGGATGTAGCAAATGAGACAATGAGACTTCTCAGACAACCTCTTACTGGCTGTGAAGTTAACCAATGTTAGGATTCAGTTGATGCCTGTGCCATGGGGAATAATTGCGCTAAGCTAATGTTAGCTTAATCATGGGCAAGTTTCGTTTTGCTAACTAAGCTAGACTATATATAACCTAAATTAATAATAAGTAAGCCTCTCATCTCCTCAAAACAATACTATCCATGGAAAACGTCAATCAAATCACTTTAAATTTACCCACAGATTTGCTAAAAACTACAGAACAGCTAATTCAAACAGGACTAGTCAATAATCTTGAGGAATTAGTTGTATTAGCATTGCATCATGAAATTGTTAAACTTAAACAATTACAGCAAAACAATCAACAGCTACCAGAAAATAACAATAGTGTAGATGATCCGATTTGGGGACTCGGAGAGAATCCAGTTGTAGGTGGAGTCAGTGATGCTTCTACATCTATTGATCAGTATTTATATAACTATTAATAATGAATTGCTTGTTTTTAGACACAAGCTATATGATAGCTTTAGAATTGGCGGATGACTAAAATCACTCAATCACGTTAAATCATTGGCAATGCTGTTGTCGAATTCTTCTCACCCATTCGCTACTATTTTGAGTATCTTGTCGATCACGACCCATACCAATAAAAGGTTGATCCTCTAATTCCAGAGGATTAAGAGATGCCGGTTTTTTCTGTTACATACTGTTTTTTGAACACCTCAATGATATCGGCAATAATTTTTTGAGCGTCTTCTGGTAGTTCTTGAATATCTTTGGTCAGTTGTTCTAGGTCACCCATAAGTCTTAGGAAGTATGTTATAGTTATTGGCATGCCGAAAAAAATAAGACAATTAAAGCAAATGTTGCAGAAAGCAGGATTTCAACTCTTGCCTAAGCGGGGAAAAGGTAGTCATTCTTATTGGGTTCATCCACTAATCACAAATCCTGTAGTTCTGTCTGGTAAAGATAGTAACGATTCCAAGCCTTATCAAGAAAAAGAAGTAATAGAAGTACTCAAAGAACTGGCACAATTAGAACAGGAGGATGAATCATGAAATATAGCATTTTAATTCAATGGTCAGAGGAAGATAACTCTTATGTGGCTAGTTTACCCGAATGGGGTAACTATGCTCGTACCCACGGTGACACCTATGAGGAAGCTCTTGAGAATGCTAAGGAAGTTTTAGAGGATTTGGTGTACGCCTATAGCCAAGTTAATAAAGAGTTACCAACTCCAAAGATACTAGAGGTAGCATTAAATTAGCCTAAAAGTAAGCATTAACCTATTATAGCAATTTTACGACTTGTGAGGTACAAATATCTGGGTTTTAGGGAGCAGGGAGCAGGGAGCAGCGCTGCATCGCTATTGCCTATTGCTAGCATGCCTATTGCCTATTGCTAGCATGCCTATTGCCTTGCGCTATACATCTTCATACAAAGCTTCAATACTAGTCCTAAAATCCACAGTTTCTAGATGAATCTCACTGCCCGGATCATAAAATTGCAATGTCCAAATTCCCTCGGAATTCCGGCGAAAGCAATCTAAGCGTTGACGGTTTTGGCTAATTAAAACATATTCCACCAAGGTGTCTAGTTTTCGATAATCATAAAATTTATCACCCCGGTCAAAGGCTTCAGTTTTTGGAGATAAAACTTCTACAATTAAACAGGGATATTTTTTATAATTGCTCAATTCTCGGTCTCTGGCATCGCAAGTCACGAAAACATCAGGATAATAATAACTATTGGATGCTTCGACATAAGCTTTCATATCTGCCATATAAACCCGACAGCCAGTGCCCCTGACATGATTTCTTAACAGAGCAAATAAGTTACCGGCAATAGTAACATGGGCATCACTCGCGCCAGCCATGGCATAGACTTCTCCATCAATATACTCGTGTTTGATGGCACTATCTTCTTCGTAGGATAGATACTCTTCGTTTGAAATGTAATTGGGGCTTGGATCAGCAATCATGACAATTTCAAGACAGTGACTCTATTAGTATATAATAAAGGGAGTCGGCAGTCGGTAACAGGCAAGAGGCAAGAGGCAAGAGGCAATAGGCATGCTAGCAATAGGCATGCTAGCAATAGACAAGCCGATTCCCGATTCCCGATTCCCGATTCCCGATTCCCGATTCCCGATTCCCGATTCCCGATTCCCGATTCCCGATTCCCGATTCCCGATTCCCGATTCCCGATTCCCGATTCCCGATTCCCTTGTTTACATCTCAACTAGAGCCATTCTCGTCGAAAGAACGCATCTTAATAACTTTAGCAGGAATTCCCACTACCGTTGCGCCAGCAGGTACATCAGATAAAACTACAGCATTAGCACCAATATTTGCCCCATTACCGATAGTAACCTTGCCAAAAATCTTGGCACCAGCCCCAACATTGACACTTTTTCCTAAAATGGGGGCATCCAAAGGACGATCTAAGTAACGATTCCCCAAAGTTACTCCTTGACGGAGGATAGTATCATCACCAATGGTGCAATCCCCATGAATCACAATCCCACTTTGATGCTCAATAATTACTCGGCGACCAAGCTTTACGGTGTAAGGTAATTCAATCCCATAGGTATTACGAACTTTACGATATAATGCTCGGTAGAGAATACTAAACGGAGCCCGTAGTAACTTCGGCTCTATGTTCATTCTCCAAACTCCAAACCGCTGCACCGCTACAGCCCGAAATCCCGGCTTAGTCCAATCACAACCATGGGCTTTCCAATCTTCTTTAATTTGTTGCCAAAGTCCCAAATTATCGGTTTTTGGCTGGGTAGAATTTGCCGTTAAATCTGTTGGCATCACCATAATCTGTTTTTAGAATGTAGAATTTAGAATGAAGAATTTAGAATTTAGAATTTAGAATCGGGAATCGGGAATCGGGAATCGGGAATTGTAAGCGGTCAGCGGTCAGCGGTCAGCGGTCAGCGGTCAGCTGACGTAACTCAGATTAAACCAATGCTTACCTGTTTTATTCAAAAGCTAAAAGCTGATAACTGATAGCTGATAGCTAATAGCTGAAAGCTAATAGCTGAAAGCTGATAGCTGATAACTGATAGCTGATAGCTAATAGCTGAAAGCTGATAACTGAAAGCTGATAGCTGATAGCTGAAACCTAATCACGAAATCTTCGGACTACTAAAAGCACCTCCTTTACAAAACACACTATTGCGCAGAAAATCAGTAAGTAACTGGGGTGGGTCATTATCGGGCTTACCTTGAACCATTCGGCGCAATTGCCACAATAAATAACTAGAAGCCCAGGTGTGATCCGCTAGAGCAGCGTAAAACCAACCATAGTTTTTAAGAAAATACCGTCGTCGAGAATCAAACACATACTGGGGTCGGCGTTTGGGTGGACGCTTGGTGTCGGTAACACCTGAACTTTGTCCAACTAAGTGGACTACGCGACTTTCAGGGACATACCAGCATTCCCAGCCAGCTCTCTGGGCTTGCAGGCAAAAGTCCATTTCTTCGTAATACATGAAATACGCTTCATCGATCAGGCCAACCTGCTCAAACACTTCCCGGCGAATAATCATACTTGCCCCAGCTACCCAATCCGTTGGACAGGGTTGGTCAGGAATCGGTGGCCAAACTACCCACTCCGATAATAATGTCGATACGATACCGAGACGCAAACCAGAATCTAGCTCACTGAGGACGGTATGAAACCGAAATGCTGAACACTGAGGGGTACTGTCAGGCTCTTCCAGGCGAGAGCCAGCAATACCCACCTGGGGATGGTCACTCATAAACTCCACCAGGGTTTTGATCGCCCTAGGACGAACAATGGTGTCTGGATTGAGCAACAACACATAATCCGGTGGCTGATTAGACTTCAGGGCTGGGCGGATCACAGCGTTATTGCCAAAGGCAAATCCACCATTGTGCTCTAGTGCCATCACCGATGCCCAACTACCCCAGTTTTCGTTTGCGATCGCATTTTTAATGGCAACAGCCGATCCATCCCCAGACGCATTATCTGCCACTACCACCTGAGTATTCGATAAACCTGGGATTTCATCCGCTAGAGAGCGTAAGCAATCAATAGTTAAACTAGGGGTTTTGTAGTTAACAATTACTATAAGTAAAGAATTTACGGGATTGTTTTTTAGTTCATTAGACATAACTAAATTTGGCGTTTTTTTTCCTTAGCTAAATAATTATTATTTGTTAGTTAATTTATATTTTTTTAGTAACAAAATCCTGTTGTTGATCGTAATAATTTACACAGATTTTTTACCCTACTCCCTACTCCCTACTCCCTACTCCCTACTCCCTGCTATATCATCCCTAATTCCGTTGAACTTGTCTTCGTTGATTACGATTTTGATTACGATTTTGATTACGATAACGCTGGGCTGCCAATGCCGGGACTTTTTTAACCTTATTGGTTGTAGGTTCTTGGATCACCAATCCTGATAGTCCTCCACAAGCCAATACAAAGACTGGATTACCATGGGCATTGAGCATAAATTCCACCATGTATAACGCTACGGCCACGGTCAGCACCGCCACTGGTGACGCTTGCCGCTTTGGCCACAACTCGGCTGGACAACGGAACCAAAACATAGTCAACACCGGCATTAGTAAGGATGTGGTCAGGCTGGCTAGTCCAACGGTACCAGTTTCACCAAACGCAATAATCCACAAACTATCTGGAACTGTAACTTGCTCACCCTTGTCATTAAAGATCAGACTTCTTCCCCATCCTCCCCAGCCAAACACGATCCGTTCCCGTGCTTTATCTACAAGTAGCTCTTCATTATCAAATCTAAACTGTAAGGATTGGATACGGTCTGCAGGAACCACACTCGATACATTTGAGATAATCTGATCACTAACGTAGGTTTCAGTCTGTGAGTTAATGTATAAGTAAGAACAAATAAGCCCAATTAGGATAAAGACTGGCAAAGCAGTACGAAATTGCTTGCCCACAAACAAGATGCCAACTCCCAAGAGTAGTAAAAAATAGGCACCAGTGGATTTGCACAATATAAATGTGATCAACAACGCAGCTACCAGCCACTTCATGGGAATATTCCAGAGTTGTTTGATCACCCCAGTGTGCCATAGCCAAATTCCCACTAAACTAGCTGCCATCATCCACATACCCACTGGCAAACCGTGGATCATAAATACTGTCGGTCTCCATCCCCCGTAACGCATTGTTTGGCCAAAGTCAGGATGAGCATGGAAGCCGTACAATATCCTATGGAGCTGGGGACTAAAACGAATTTCGTACAAACATAGGGGAACATATACCAACCCCCCCATGAAAATCCCAATTGCCAAGTCACGTAATCCACTCAAGTTATTGAGATAGATCCGACCGAGAAAATAGGGTACTCCCCAGGTCAAGGTTTGCGTCAAAACAGTAGAGAAACCATCGTAAGCCCCCAAGCCATTCGTAATAGATGAAGCCAATGGACATAGGCACCAAATCAGGATGGGCAAGTCAATCCAGCTGAATTTAAAGGAGCTAATACGCCCAACATCGTATATAAAAGTAGCCAACAAAATACCGTAGCAAGTTGCCGACATCTTAGTATAGTCAGGTAGACCAGGCAAAGCATATTCTGCCACAGGTAAGAATAGCCATGCTACGATGAAACTCACAATGACTGCCCGCTGAGCTGGAATTCTCATGAAGAGATAAAGAACAACTGGAATCCAGCCGAACATGACGATGGGGACTAAAAAACTCATTGGCTTTTTTGGGCATGAACGTGAACAGAGTTGTTTGAGTAATTATCAGCTATCAGCTATCAGCTATCAGCTATCAGCTATCAGGTATTAGCTATCAGCTATCAGTGATCAGCTTATGGGTTAGGTCACAGCGTCGAACCCTGGGGAGCATGTCAATTTTGTTAATCCCTGTTCAGATCCCCCGTTTCCCTTAATAAGGGGGACTTTTAAATCTAATTCCCCCCTTTTTTAAGGGGGGCTAGGGGGGATCTATGTACCTAATTACAAAGGTGACATGCTCCCAGAAGCCTGTTCCACGCTACTTGAGGTGCCAAAGGCCAACGGCTGACCGCTGACCGCTGACCGCTGACCACTGACCGCTGAATTCTTACTCAATAATTAACTTCTTAATAAATTTCTTGACTTTGGTTACTGGAGATTTTTTAAGTTGTATTTTTTCTCCTGGTCGAGCCTTAAATAATGTAGAATGGTCGCCACTATTAGAAAGCTCTTCAGCTGGTCTGCCATTGCTGTAGTAGTAAAGTGCCAAGGATTTCCGAGTCCGTCCTTCTGGACAAGTTAATGGCTCAGGATGTCCGTGATAGGAAAAATCGGTAGTATTAAATATGACACATCGGTTGAAGACGGGGAGAATTTTTTTCTGAGACTTTGTCATCTCTTTATCCCACATTTCAAAATAACCACCATAGTCTTCTTGCCAATCTTTGTTGAGATAGATCAGAAGATTTAAGCGGCGGTCAAGGCGCAATTTTGTATGGCGATTGAAATCAGCATGGATTTTTAAGTAACCACCTTTTTCGATCTGATGTAAGCCACCACCAACAAAATGAGGATCAGGGATTATTCCATCAATGCCAGTTAAGGTTTCTAAAAAGTTAAGGAAAGTTGATGAATTGAGCTGATACAGAAAAAATCGGGTGTACTCTCCCATTTGTATTTCCGATTTTGAGGCCAGTTTTTTTTCTGGTGCAGCATCAAACTTTTGCCAATCAATTGCATCAGCTTTAGGAAACTCATTCAGAATCTTATCTAGGACATCTTCTGGAAAAAAGTTATCCATGATAATGTGTGGAAATGGCTCAGACTGGGCGTATATTTCACAATTATCATTCGCAAATTTAGTTAATTTTTCTGGCTCTAGGCAATAGTTTAATTTGGAATACATTTTATCATCCATTAGTTTTTTTAATTAATTTTAGTTTTATTAAATAATAGCAATCCTAAATAGATTGTAATAATTTTTGTTACCTGTTCCCTGTGCCCTGTTCCCTGTTTTAAAAAAGTCCACTGATGGGATATCCAAAACCCAACATATATCGAGCCCAAATCACCCACATCAGTAATGTCAACAGTAGTGCAGTAGCCCAGAGGTCTTGCTTAATAAAGGAAAGCCCTTCACGACAGAGACCATAAGTTATTACTAGATAAGGGAGAATGTCATTGAAAGCAATCACGACTACTGCTCCGAGTGCTCCATTTCCCAACTTTTCCATCAGATAAAATCCTAGGGGTATGCCAATACAAACCTTAAGACTCTTGACCAATTGACTGTAAGCGTTATAGTTTGGCTTGCCAAGAGCCATCAGGGCTTGCTGAACGGTATCAATTAATAATGCAGGCCAGATGCCTAGGGTCAGGATTGGTAACATCCAAGCCGCCTCATAAAACCTCTCATCATATAAGATAAAAATCGCAACATCTCCAAAAGCAGTACTGACTGTCAACATCAATGCTGCAACCACTAGGATAAGTTGCCGATTGTACCAAATCTTGATCCGAAAGGTTTCCCGAGGCAAATCAGCCAGCTGAGAAAACGTTGGCAAAAGCACCTTGGAACTAATTGCCGAGATTACCTGGGAAGGTAGGTACGCTAAATTAAAGGCAACACCATAAATTCCCAATAGCTCAAATGAAAACAATTTGCCTAGAATTAGTCGGTCGGCTTGGGTCGCGAGAAAGGTAAGGGCCGTTGAAATAAATATCCATTTCCCGAAGGAAAAAATGCTGTTAGCTGCCTCTTTCTCCCAGGTAAAGCGGTTTGATTTTCCAGGAATTAACCAATGACTCATTACCATTTTGACCAATGCCGTCAGCACATTTCCAATAGCAAGAGCCCAGATTGTCCGATTGACAAAAGCCCAAGTGACCATCAAGATCAGGCCGGACAATTGCCCCACCAGCTCAAACATCATGATCTTGCCAAATGCCATCTGGCGGTTGAGGCTCCACACAGCAGTGGAGTTGAATCCCTCAATCAGTGGAATCACACCAATTACTGGCATCAGCCATAACAGCTGCGGGTTATTATAGAAGTGGGCAACTGGCCAAGTAATTATAAGACAAGCCACCCACAGCAAAAGGCCCCGCAAAACCTGAATAGTCCAGATAGTATTCAGAAAAACTGGGTCATCCCCACGTTTATTCTGGATGATGCTTGCACCAATACCGACATCGGAGAATAACCGTAAGCCAATGATGAAAACGTTGGCTAGAGCCATTAAGCCGAAAAACTCTGGTGCAAGCAGGCGGGTCAGAACAAGATTACTTGCCAGTCTCAGAAACTGACTTGTTCCATAACCAGCTACTGTCCAAATAGCCCCACGGAGGAGTTGTTTTTTAAGTGATGAGGACATGGTTAGATTTCCGAGTAGGTAGACGGGATGGGTGGGGTTGCAGACTTAAAGGCATCAGATAATTTAGTTAGTTTTAAAGATTGGCTCTACAGCTGATATCTGAGCATGTTGTGTAATGTAGGTTTTAAGTTACAGCTAGGTAGATAATAGTTGTTGAGCACCAGATGAATACTCGCGAACGGTCTTTTGCCAGAAACGGGCTGGCTCTTGAGATGAGAAATAACGACTAATATAGTCGTGAGCATTGCGTGAAATATTGTCACGAAGTTCTGCATGCTCTAGTTCCAAAAGACATCGTGCTGCCGCCTCAGGAGTCTCGGCAGCCATAGCAGTCTTACGGTGTTCCATGCAGAAATTTGCCCCACGGGCAGTCTTGCCCACTACCACAATTCCTGCTGCCATGGATTCTTGGGGAGGAAGGGCACAACCCTCAACCTCTGCAGATGCCAGGAAGACTTGTGGTCGTCTAAACTGCTTTGCTAGTTCGTGAAAGGGAAGTCCATCCACACGCTCAAATCTCCAGTATGTACCACCTAACTTTTGATACCATTCCTCAGTCTCGGTGATGAACTCAGGACCTTTTCTGGGAAAGGCGAAGACCAAACCTGCTTCTCTTTCTGCTTGAGGAATAAATGGAAATGCCTTGTTGTCAACTACATTGGGAACGATCTCAATGTCTTTGCCAGGATAAGTGGCTTCGCATATTTCCTTCATGAAGGGAGAGTCTGTCCAAAGAGCCACACGGCTATCTCGATAGTCAAAATCCGCTTTAACCAAAATTGGAACCTGGAGATAAGCGATCGCTGGTCCTTTGACATCATTGATCAATAGTGTGAGCCAATCAGGAATAATGCATACATCATCGGGACGACGATCTGCCCAACGGATAAAGGGTAGATCGTGAATCCCCCAAGTATTACCAAAGGTGTTACGACCAGTCATGGTGGCAATTACTGCATCAGCCCCAGATTCCCGAGCTGCCAAGCAGTGACGCATGATATTCAGGTCTCCGCCGTTTACTTCGGATTTATAAAGCCACCTACGCCTGACCCAACTCTGAATTGGCTTTAGCTTAGGACGGCGAAGGACACGGTATATTCCCTGCCAAGTGGTGCTTGTTGAAAAGTCTGAAAGCAAAAATACAAAACGCATCAGCTAACTGTTACAAATAAGGGAAATTATTCAAAATGGGGCGTTGCTAATTACAGGTATGATTTTGCCCCCCAACCCCCAATTCTGGGGGAGAAAGATAATTTCAAGTCCCCCAATTTTGGGGGACCCACGGGGGCGTTACTGAAACAAGACAAATAAATTCATACTTCAATTCAGCAACGCCGAAAATGCTCATCTGTTGCCCCGATTCACAATTTGATTCACAATTTAAATACGTGAGAGCTTAGCACTCCTTGGTGGTGCCTCAATCGGAGCTTGCTTTGGAGGTAGTTCAGGATTAGACAAAAATAGGGCTGACAATTTCTTGGCTTCTGTTGCGACATCATGCCGCCTAGCCACCCGCTCCGCCCCAGCTTTACCCATTTCCTCCAGGGTTTCCACCGGGGAGTTTAAGGCTTCAGCCATTGCTGCGGTTAAAGCTTCAACAGAACCGGGTGGCACCAGCCAACCACAGCTGCCATCACCCACCAACTCCGGTATCCCAGCAACATAAGTAGTAATCACTGGACGACCCAGGGCTAAAGCTTCCATGAGCACGACTGGTAATCCTTCCGCAAAGCTGGGCAGTACGAGAGCCCGTGCTGCTAAAATTTGTTGCTGAACCTCAGTATTACTAGCCCAGCCAGTAATCTCAATGTGGTCTTGCAAACCCAACTGGGCAATAGTTGCTTCAATTTGCGTACGCAACGGTCCATCACCCACTAGTACCAACTTGAACTGCAAGCCCTCAGCGGCTAACTGATGGGCCGCTTCAATCAAGAGTAGATGTCCTTTTTGTTCACTGAGGCGACCAACGCAAACTAAGCGTGGCACCTCTGGTATCGGGGTGTGGGTTTTACTCAAAAACATCTCATCCACACCACAGTGGATCACATGGATTTTTGACCACTGTTTGTGGCTGCACCATCGATAAAGCTGGCTTTTGCCAAAGGAGCTAACCGCGACCACAAAAGCAGCTCGGTTGATTTTTTCTCTTAAAGCGAGAAGTTGGGATTTATCAAACTCTTCTGGACCATGAACTGTGAAGCTGTAAGATGGTCCACCGAGAGCATGACATAACATCGCTACTGTAGTTGAGTTTGTTCCGAAGTGGGCGTGAACCTTCTCAATATCTGACTCGGAAAACCAACCCAGCAGAAGGCAAGCCTCAGCTAAGTACGCTAGATGATTCAAAACTCCTCGGTCTGAACCCCAGCCGATTTTGAGGGTCAGCTCTAAGGTCTTCAAAAGACGTATCGGTCTGGTTAAGGCAGTGCGTAATAGGCTAAAACACAAGCCCACGATGCCAACTCCTAAGACAAATCGAGTCTTCTGTAGCTCTAGTTGATCGGCTTGATCAACTAGTTCAGAGGCGCAGGAACGGATAGAAAAACGTTTGACTTGAATATCGCAAGCCTCAAGACCTGCAATCTCTCGCCGGATAAAGCTGTGACTTACCTTAGGATACTGATTAACTAGATAGGCAATTGTCATCGTGAACTCGGGGCAACGGTATGTCTGTTTCTATGAATTTTTCGTAGTTCGTAGATTGACACCTTATCTAAGAGATGGAATAGATCGAGAAAAATCTTCAAATGTTTCAAGGGATGTAACGCCTTCATTAACATCACCTGATTAGGCTCCATTGTCCGTACCAATTTTGCCGCCTCCTTAGACTAAAGCAACTTTGGTGACAGTATGTTATTAATTGTTCTTACTAACTGTGAACTCAGAATCCGGATTGCGATCCCATGGAGGATAGGTAATATCGTATCCGGCAGAATAAGTTTCGGTGGCAGGTTATTCGCGTAGGGTGGCCTAAAGGCCAAGGTTGTCTGTCAGAATGCAGAATGTAGAATGTAGAATGTAGAATTTGGAATTCTAAATTCTTAATTCTACATTCTTAATTCAAAAATGGCGAACAACCGAATAACCTTTAAGAACCGATGTTCTAGGGTGAGACAGTCAGGGAAGATGGTTGGACACGATTAACTACTACGCCCAGACAGGTTAAGCCAAACCTGTCTATTTGATCGAGGACTTGCTTGAATTGAGATTTCTTAGTTCCTCTGAATCCGACCACCATCAAGATTCCATCTGTATGGGCAGCTAGGAAATTGGCGTCTGTATAGTTCAGTAGATTAGGAGTGTCATAGATAACCAAGTCAAATTTTTCCTGAAAATGCCCCATAATCTTTTCCATGCGAGGAGAGGCCAGATCTGGAGCAGATTCTACTAAGGCTTGCCCAGAAGTCAACACAAAAAGATTATCTGAGAAAGGCGATCGCTCCATCACAACCTCTAGGTCGTTTGATAGCAAGTCGCTCAGTCCTGGCAAGTTCTGTAAATTCAAATTGGTGTGAAGTTGAGGTGAATGGAGATTACCATCTACTAATAGAACTCGCTGACCTCTGGAGGCTGCCATGTGAGCTAGGTTTAAGGCGACACTAGACTTACCATCCCCAGCCATAGCCGAGCAAATGGCGATGGAGCGAAGGGGTGGATTACAGAAGCGGAAATGCATGTTAGTGTAGAGAGATTCGAATGCTTTTTTAAATCGATTATCCTCAGAAATTCTGTCCTCATCGTTGTCAAAATCTACACTAAAATTATTGAATGGTTCAGGATTTTTACTAAATGGTATTTCTCCTAAAACAGGTAAATTATGGCCTTCTTCAATATCCTTGATTTCATAGAAGATATTCCGATACTTATCATAAAGGATAACTGTCCCCATCCCTAAAGCTAAACCGCCCATAACTCCCATCAAGATCAACTTATTCTGACTAGATTTTCCGATCGGTGCACCGGTCGGATCGCGGTAAAGCTGAGGTTGAGAAACTATCTCCCAAGGCACTTCCCGTTGAGCTTTCTCCACCTGCAAGGTCTCTTTCTGAGTTTCTAGTTGGTTGAGAGTTTGAGTAGCAATTTGTAACTGCCGCTGTAGATCATTATACTTACGGACAAAAATCGGGAATTCTTGGACTTCGCGATCAACAGTGTTTTTGGTTTGTATCAGAGCCTGATTACGAACCTGTAGTACCTCAATTTGGTTGGTGGTATCAACCAATTGTTGAATCAGTTGTAAACGAATTGGATTTTGAAGGGTTCGCACTCGGGGGTTAATCGGTTGACCTCCTAAGTTCTGACCCAGAATCCGTTGTACTTCCCGATTGAGAAGAGTTTCTAGGTTTTGCCGTTGCTCTAGTAGGGTTTGAATATTAGGGCTCTCTGGCTGAAAGCGGGCGGATTCTATCGCAATTCTACTTTCTATTTCTTTAAGATCCGCCAGTAACTTCTGATAGTTAGGATCTTCACTCAAGGCAGAAGAAGCTAAAGCTTCATTTGGCGATAGTTTTAATTGTCTTTGTAAGCTGTTTTTTAATTTAATTAGCTCTTGTAGCTGCCTGGTTGTATCTCTTTTTTGGTCGCCAATTTTACTAACTTTGTTTGATAATTGTCCCCCATCAAATTGAGGTTCAATTAGCTGATACTGCTGTTGCAGGTTTTGCAAATTTCCTTGGATAATATTAACTCTATCCTGTAATTTAGGAAGTTGCTCATTAATAAATTTAACCCCTTGGCCAATGCGAGTTTTTCGGTCTTCTAAACTATACTTTTCATATTCTTCAGCTGTTGTCTTTAAGACCAACTCTACTAGTTTGGGATCTGTCCCACTATAAGTAACTGATAGGATTTTAGTATTTTCACCTTGACTTTCTTCTTCGAGACGTTCAACTGTTAAATAATACTGAAGTAGCCCAAGCTTAAACTCTGGATACTGGAATTTAATTTTATTGACGATTTTAGATAAGACTTCAGGACTGGTTAGGATTTTAATCTGAGTTGCATAGTCCAGTTCAAAATTTCTCTCACCAGGTATTCTTCCCTGACCCCGAGTAAGTGTCATTGGTTCAGTGGATATTGCTGCAGCAGATGTGACTGGTTCGACTAACAGCTGAAAATTACCTGAATATATAGAGGGAGATTTGCTACTCAAAAAGGTAGCAGCAACAGTCACTAAACCTGCAATCCCTGCAACCACCATGGCTTGGCGTCGGGCAATCCTCAAAAGCGGACCTAGATTTAATCCTTTTTGAGGAGTATTTAACTCATCTTGCTCGTTTAATGTTAGTTGTTGCAATTGTCTGCCCCTTTTACTAGTTGATAAGGTTTCAGCCCCCTGTTGTATATCCAAGAGGATGCTAATTTTTGCAGGGAGACACTAATAATTACCAACTCTCAGGGCAATAATCCGGATTGTCCAGGTTTATAACCCTTTTCACATCGATGCTATAGTTGATCGATGTAGAAGCAAAACTTATCAATATTCCGGAGTGCTATCAACTCCTTTGGCTTGGGTTATTTATAGTATTTTTTTCACAATACTTTTGTCATGTCAAACTTGATTTATCTTAATAAATGTAAATCAATTTTATACCAATTCTGGAAATTACGGCTACAGATAAATTTAATCTTACCATCTCCTAATCTGGATATGTAGTCCTACTTTAACTACTTGGTCTTATCCGCCGCCGGTTTAATTATCTTTGATAATACACTTCTTTGATAATACACTTATGATGCTACCATCTTTGATAGGATTTGTGGGCAAACTCTAAAATAGTTAGATCCAAAATCGGTAAGCCCAAGGATAATTCCGTGGGCTAAATTATGGCATTAAAAATTTAATTAACCCTGATTATGAAACAATTAATTAGCAATCCTATAGCTATAACAATTCTATACCTAGGACCAGAGAATGATCTCTCCTAGTAGAATCAGTTGATGGCTGCATCTCAATGCATGCAAAAACACTCTTCGGCAATAGAAGGCTAATATCATGTTATGACAATTACCCTTAATAAAAATCTCCCCCATCTCCCTATATTCCCCTCCTGGTCGGGGTTAGGGGTGGGTTCCTATCTCCTCACTTGGGTAGGTTTTTTACATTTGGGCGAGTACGTACTGGCATTGGGAATAAATTTCTCAAAATATGTCGGAAAATCTCCCAGAATTTCCACCGATTACCGACCCATCTCCCGCTCTTCCCCTCCTGGTCGGGGTTAGGGGTGGGTTCCGATTAGCCATTCCCCATTCCCCATTCCCCATTCCCCATTCCCCATTCCCCATTCCCCATTCCCCATTCCCCATTCCCCATTCCCCATTCCCCATTCCCCATTCCCTATTACCTATTACCTATTACCTATCTCCAAAGTAAAAAACCTACCCTTGTCAGCCCCACACTTCCCACCCTCCCCACACTTCCCTTCTTTTTTACAAATATGAGATGCACCCCAGTTGATTAGGATGATGGGGTATCGACTGCATCCCGTTCTGTGCGAATCCACTTGGTCTGAGGTTCCACCAGAAAAGCCAGATAGAGGGGAATTTTCCACAGAATGTAAATCGGGACAGCTAAGAGCATCAGGAGCGGAAAGTCTGCTCGGCAAAACTTAGCCCAACCTTCAACAATCGCAATTAACAGCAGCACCCCTTCTATGAGTAACACAATAGTACTTATCCATGATGCTCCCAATGCTCCCCCGAGTAAAGCTCCCCCTGTAGCAGCCACCCAAATTAGAACCAATAGGGACAATGGTGGCACACATAAGTCTAATGCGATCGCTAATAGGTCTATTCGTCTTTGACGAATAGACTCTTTGAGCAACTCAGGAACTTGGTTTAGCAAAGTCTCGATATGACCATGCTCCCAGCGTGACCTTTGACTCTTTGCTGAACCCTGTTTCATCAGACGACCTGTGACTCCTGCTTCCTGGCAATATATTGGGGAATGTCCGATGATCGCTAAATCCAAAGCCAACTGCATATCATCAACTGTTTTACTGCCAGCCAAAGAGATTTTGCGAATCACTGACCAGGGGAAAGCCATTCCTGAACCTGTTAACAAACAAGGCAAGCCCAGTCGATGTAACCCACTCGGACGGACTGTATTTTTGAATTTAACCGCCAGGGTAGAGATCAAATCCTTTAGTACCGGGTTGTCTGGTTGTGTCATTAAGTAAGTTGACTGAACCGGTCGTTGTGTAGCGATCGCAAGGCGGGAAATCCGTGAAATCGTTCCTTGAGCAACAATACAGTCTGCATCAACCACCACCACGACATCCGGTGGATTAGGCTCAATAAACCCCATACCGAAGTCTAAGGCATATCCCTTACCTCTGCGCTCATGATCTTGTCGTTCAATTACAATAGCGCCAGATTTCCGAGCCACTGCTGCAGTGTCATCAGTGCAATTATCAGCAATGACTATTAGTCGGTCTTGCTCCGTAAGCTGAGGTAGTAATGTTTCCAGGGTGGCACTGATATCAGAGGCTTCATTGTGAGCTGGAACTAAAACAGCCACCGTTGGTCGGGGTTTGCTAGCATCCGACCATGGCTCAGAGCCATTAGGCAAAATTGCTGCACTACATTCAATAAAAAGAACTGTAATTGGAACGATAAGGGCAAATGCTATTACCAAGAATGGAATATCAATCAATGAGATGAATGGCTGATTAGCTAACACAATTCAACATCCTTAAAGCTTAAAATAAGTTATTTTTTTAGGGAACAGGGAACAGGGAATAGTGATTAGGGAACAGGGAACAGGGAATAGTGATTAGGGAATAGTGATTAGGGAATAGTGATTAGGGAATAGTGATTAGGGAACAGATCAGAGGTTTTAGTCAACAAAAAAAACTTTATTTATCTTTTTTGATAAGTATTAACAAAAAAATATATATTATATAGAGCCAATAAATAATCGTTAAAGTCTAAAACAAACCTAGAGATAAATGATACATATCCAGATATTATCTAATAAAATTTAAATAAAAAACAATAAAATCAGATTTATTTGATAATGTTTAAGGTTACCTATTACCTGTTTACTATTACCTGTTTACTATTACCTTTTGCTATCAATCCTTTGTTTACAACTCAAATACAAACGCTATCTAACTGTTAGTATTAAGTACAGTTTTGTACTCAACCAAGTTACTACGCTGTCCGAGCAATCGATTTAGGTGAAATTGAATCTGACCTTGGACCTGAGGAAACTTGCCGATCATGCAAGACAGACTATAAAGTAAAGCATCTGTTGAGCTCAAACCTGTCTGGGACTTATGACGATAGATCCGGTAAGTCATCAGAGGATAACCCAACAACAGCAATAAGCTCAAGCCATGGGTGAGCCATGCGATCGCAAATACTAATATAGGTAAGAGTAATCCCCAGAACCAAATGCTCCGGCTTTCTTTGACCCAATGGCGTTCTGGAGTGTGACCGTGTAACCAGGCTCCCTCAGCGTAACCATGACCTGCTCTCAAGAACCGCTTCCAGCACTGACTAAAACGTGTCATTTGGGCATCATGCAAAGTCATTTCAGCATCTAGGCGAAAAATCTTCCAACCCTTCTGGCGCAGCCGCAAGCACAATTCCGGTTCTTCACCAGCAATTAGAGTAGGATTAAACCCTCCGACTTGTTCAAAAGCTTCTGTGCGCATCATTGCATCACCACCACAAGCGGAAGCTTCACCCACTGGTGTATCCCACTCCATGTCACACAATCGGTTATATATAGATGTTTCAGGGAAGCGCTCTCGTCGGCGACCACAGACTACAGCGACATTAGGGTTGGCTTCCAGTTCCTTTTGAGCATAGTTGAGCCATCCCCCTACTACCTCACAATCCCCATCCACGAATTGGACAAACTTAAGATTTGGCTCTAAATGTTTGAGATAGATATATCCCGCATTTCTAGCACGAGCTGCAGTAAAGGGTTTAGATAGGTCGAGTCCAATCACCTCTACCCCTAAAGAATGAGCGATTTCCACACTGTCATCTGTGGAGCCAGAATCGACATAAACCACACGAGCCACGTTTTTAATCACAGACAGTAAACACTGGCGTAGGCGTTCACCTTCATTGCGTCCAATCACAACTAATCCAATTTGCTTCAAACCTTGGGCTTTGTATTCTACAGCTGAGAGAGTGTTCATCGTTTAACTGCCTTGAAAATTTAGCTCTTTTCTTGCACTAGGCAAGGAATTGAAACGCAGAGGTAGCACTGAAACGCTGTTTCCCTAACGCTATCGTTGTTGGTGAAAAATTTTAGCCAGATTAAACTGTAACAGATTCACCCTTGTATAGCTTTCTAGGGAAGTTTACAGGATCAGGAATTTTGATCGATAAAGTCTATTAAGGCATCATACTTGGGTGAACTCTTTTGGTATACATGTTCTAAAGCCCCCCAGCTCCCCCATTTACTGGGCTTCTTGATATCAGAAAAGTGCATAAATAAGCCACCGCCCTGATTCTTCCATTCATTCAGGAGTTGTGTATAAATTTTATACATTTTTGGATGTCTATTAAGCTCAATGAAAAACTCAGTTAGTTTTTGATTATCGGACTTGACAAGATGTTGACCACCTTCGTAAACCACTAACTGTAGTTTTCTCTTATCTGCTACTTTGTGATGATAGTTAAAAATTTGATCAATATCACTTAAACTCTCATAGTCTTCTTCTTTGGGAAGTAACCCCCCGGATTTGATCTGCTTAAACGCTTTTGACACTCCCCCATCGGGTTCATTCAACCAAGATTCTATGGTGCTTTCGTTTTCTTCCGCGTTTAAGCTGCCATTAAAATATCCCGCGATCGCAAAAGCATCAATACTATGTTGATAACAAGGGGCATTACCCTCTGCTACCCACAGAGGACAATCCAAAGCAGCATTTTCCAAACCAAGCCATACGGTATGGGTAGCCATAACAGACACCACTTGATTGCTGTCACTACCAAATACATTTTTCCAAATATCAGACATTTGAGCAGTACGCATTCCATACCATTGCATGTATGCATCTCCTTTATCCTTGCCCCACCTAGCTTGACCTTGAGCTAACGCATAGTTAGCTTGTTGGAATTGCCAATTCCACACTTCATTAGACAGTTCCACATAAACCCTTAGATTTGGATCTAAGGTATCTTTAACTATTTGGGCAAAATTAGTGATATAGTCATCTGTAGCTTGATGGGGCATATTAAACCATGGATCAGCACCAATTCGATTGGCCAGTTTAACCATGATTTCTACAGGTACACCTTTACCGTAAGCGTAGGAGGCATCATCTACTTTTGGTATATTTGCCCATTCCCTTTGCTTAGAATGATTGGTTTCCATCCAGTCCATAAAACGGATGGCTTTAAATTTTTTAATTTTATTGATGAATTCCGGATTAAAAAGTTCAGACTCGTAAGTATCTTCATACTTAGCTTGAACAACACGAATGTTGCGAATATAATTACCCGTGTTATTAGGATCCGTAGCGGTAATTATTAAATAGATACTAGCCCCGGATGGCGTTACATTAATTACATCTCTTCCTGGCCTTGACGCTACCTCATCTTTGGTGGCATCAAACTTATATTCTATAGTGCCTTCTCCATCGTATAAAACCACATACTTTCCAGCTGGATAATTTTTCATCCCTGTAAAAAGTAGTGTAGCCACACGAGTATATTCAGGAGGAGCTTCTGGAGCAGGTAAAGACTTAACCCAGCCCTGTTCGTCTAAATCCAGTTTATCGTATTCCTCAGTATCCCACGAACCACTACAGCCTGTTTCTCCAGAGACACATTGAGTAATCCATGGTCTCGACGATTTGAAGGCATCTAAGAAAGGAAGTTCAGTTGACCAATCAGCAATTCCATTCAGGTTAGTTCCTAATTTAGGAGTTGTAAACGGAGAGTTTTGAACCGTTGATTTACTTAAAATAATATTAAGTTTTTGATAAAATTGTTCAGGATATGTTGGATGAAGCGCAATGAATAAAGTTAGACAAAAACTCAAAAAAAATAATGTAATTATTTGGAATTTATTAAAAACTATACTGTACACTAATTTTAACTATCAGGGCTAGCAAAACTGACTTGATAATTGGAAGTTATTGGTAAGCTGACTTCACTCAAGTAGCGTTCGTGGCACAGGCTTATAGCCTGTGACGCACGCCCATTAGCTTACTGCTTACATGGCTGGTAATTATCACCACTAATATATACTTAATAAAAAACAGCTATCCGGATTTTTGCTCTAGAGATTTTTATCAAAAGCTTACGCTATATATTAATTTAAGTTAATCTTGTTATAAAGTTATAATAACGAGAAGGATTTTTAGAAATCCATAGGTAAAGATCAAAGCAGGGGTATAACGGTAAACTTAGCTGTTGTATAACATAGACCAAATCGAGTTTAATGTCACTCTAAGACTTGCCAAGATTCACAAATGCCCCTGGTTAAGTTGCAGGTTGCATCTCCAGTATTAACATTTACTTTTAGAGAAATGAACAAGCCTGTTATTGTCATTGGACTAGATGCAGCTCAGCCCTCTGTCCTTGAGAAATGGATGTCTCAGGGACATCTCCAGACTATGCGTCGTTTGCGCGACCAGGGAACCTATGGACGCCTGAAAAATTTTGAAGCGTTTAGTGCAGAAACGCCTTGGACAACATTTTTGACTGGCTGCTCGCCTCACACAACTGGGTACTGGTCTCCCTTGGGATTCCGAGAAGGTAGCTATGAGTGCTACACCAAGGCCGCCTATGACTATAGTGAGTATCCTCCATTTTATGCCCTGGGTGAAGATTATCGAGTGGCAGTCTTTGACATGCCTCAAACTCGGCTCTGTGAGGAGGTAAATGGTCCCCAGGTTTTAGCTTGGGGAGCCCATTCTCCTCAAGTAGCTAGTGGCTCTTTACCGGCTTCACTGTTCCAAGAACTGGTTGACAAACATGGAGAACATCCAGGACTCCATAAGGACTATGCTGTGTGTGTTGATTTAAAGGGAACACTTCGACTTCGGAAACTTCTGGAGACAGGGATCTCCCGTCGCGCTACTATTTGTCAAGATCTCTTGGAACGAGAGTCTTGGGACTTGTTTTTAACAGTGTTTGGCGAAGCCCATGCACTGGGTCACAATTTCTGGCAGTTGAGTCAACCGGAACATCCTCTCTATGAGCATTTTAGTTCCCGTGTTTCAGGTGATCCCATGCTCGAAGGCTTTCAAGCCATTGATCGGGCAATCGGCAAGATTTTAGCCAAAGCACCAAAGGATGCTCATGTCGTCATTTTCTCCGCTCATGGCATGGGTCCTAACACCATGGATGCCCCCAGCACCACCTTCCTGCCTGAGTTTTTATATCGCCTTAGTTTCCCTGGGAAATTTGCCCTGGCTAATGGTACTGAGTTGGGAACACCCCCTGAACCGATAATTACCAAAATGAAATGGAACTATTGGGAGCGACATCTGTGGGGTACCAAGTATGATCCTAATCCCATTAAAAGGTTTTTGAGACGAGAAACTCCCACCAAGCTTTTCAAACTAATCGAGCCATGGTTAGATTCTTCTCAAGAACCCGATCTGATCTCCCCATTCAGGCTAGCGAAGGAAACCGATGTAGTACCTTTCCAACCAGCCGCTTGGTATGCACCGGTCTGGCACAAGATGAAAGCGTTTGCCCTACCAAGCTTTTCAGAAGGGTATATCCGTATCAATCTTCAGGGACGAGAACCCCAAGG
This sequence comes from Moorena sp. SIO3A2, assembly GCF_010672265.1. Classification (NCBI taxonomy): domain Bacteria; kingdom Bacillati; phylum Cyanobacteriota; class Cyanophyceae; order Coleofasciculales; family Coleofasciculaceae; genus Moorena; species Moorena sp. SIO3A2. Next base: position 368,350 of record NZ_JAAHHC010000007.1, on the reverse strand, counting down.
ATTGGTACCGGAATCGGAGTATGATGCTTTCTGTGATGAACTGATCCAAAAGCTTTACGCTCTTAAAGATGCCCGAAAAGGTGTACCCATGGTCAAGGAGATCATCAGGACACGGAAGTCGCCCACTGAGCGAAATTGTAAGCTGTCTGATGCCGACTTGGTACTTGTCTGGCAAGATGAGTATGCCACAGATGTGGTGGAAAGTCCTGATGTTGGACGTATTGGTCCTGTACCCCATTATCGTGCTGGCAGCCATCGCCCTGAGGGATTTATCATCGCCGCAGGTCCAGATATTGCGTCCGGTGTTGATTTCGGAGGCGGTCATGCTCTTGATCTTCCCCCCACAATTTTGGAATTGATGGGTGCACCAATTCCTGAATACTTTGAAGGTAAGCCACTACCATTGCTAGCAAAAGAGCTTGTCAACGGTTAATATGCTTACCGGCTTAGAGTGTGGTCAGAAACATTGCCCTCATAGTTAAGTCTTTGTAAATTAGAAATGAGGGATAAGGTAAAGAGGGGATGAGGATATTTTTACTCCTCTTTCCCCTCTTCATTTTATTCCAAATCTCACAAATCCGACAGGAATCAATTGAACATGCTTATCATCACACGATGTATACGTTCTGCCCATTTATCCCAATTTAGAGACTGATCGTATTCTTCTCTAGAAGACTTTACTAACTGTTCATAGACTGCCCGATCACCAAAGTTATTTGCTATCACACTAGCATACTGATCACTTGAGGCAGATAACGGTAACATATAACCATTTTTGCCATTTTTAATAATTGTCGGAATTCCTCCGACATCAGTTGTGATTACAGGGAGACCAAATGCATTAGCCTCACAAATCACAATTGGTGAACAATCAGCACGGGTGGGAAACATCAAAAAATGGGATTGCAAAAATAATTGATTAAGTTCCTCTCGTTGCTTAGGATTATTTTTATTCAAAAAAGGAATGACGTTGAGCCGCTCATGCTTAATGTCATCCGGTGGCACACAACCAAGCATAACTAGCTCAGCGTCAATTCCCATGTTGAGCAGAGATATCAGAGTTTCAAAGGCAATATTTCCACCTTTTCTCTGCCAATCTTTACCAATAAACAATAAACGGCAACGGGAAGCATTACACTTGGAAAATAGTTGATATACTGAGGGGATATCATCTAAATTTGCTCCAAAGGGAATTACTTCAACTTTCTCTGGATCTGCCTGATAGTCGCTAATGGCAGATTTGGCAGCCCAGTCTGAAGAATAAACTAGTTTATGAGATTTTGATAATACAGTAAATTCCTGTTTTTCTCCTAGTTCAAATTCTTCTATATTTCGGTAAATTTTATAGTATTCATTGTTGATTAGCTTCGGAGTGGCATCGGATAAAAAAATAATAGGAATACTAGTGTCAATTAAACTTAATTCTCCTGATGCAACGGGGCAAAATAGTAAATCACATGGGGTTTCTTTGAACTGTCTTTGAACTGTCAGTATGAATCGATTGAGCTGTTCATTGTGATCAGAAGACTTGAAACCTAAAAATGAATGGATTAATTGGATAGGCTTGACTAGCTTATGCCAATAGGATACTTTTTTGGGATTGCCGAGATTAATCAACTGAAGGTCTCTTGATGCCAGAGACCTATGCATATAATAAAGGGTGCCAGAAAAAGTATTTTTATCTAAATAATTCTGAGAAGAGAAAAAACCAACTCTCAAGGGCTGCATCATCGGTTTTACGAAGGTTGAATCTTGCCATCAAAATGTACCGCTTCAATTATAGCTCCCTATTAGTAAAGTATTTGATGTTAAACCAGCAGTATTATTAAATTGATTGATAATTTATTGCTCCCCAGTAGTTTACTTTTTAATGTAATCATTTTTAGGGATTTTTTAAAAAAACTAAGCAAAATTGCTTAGTTAGCTCTAGGTTAACACGGCATTAGGATTTTCTTTAAAGGTTTCAGGGGTTTCACCATACGCCTCAACTTATTATCAACATAGATCATATAACAGTCAAGAGGCTCGGCTCCAAAACTTTTCTTAAATGCTATAACTCCTGGCAATCCACCACTAGGATTAAAATCAAACCAAGAATATCCTTGTTCACAAGAATCTTTAACAATTTCATACATAACTAAGTTAACTGGTCTTAGATTCAAGTATTTTTCTAAGGATGAGCCATGCCAATACACCACATGTTTCTTGGCGTAGAAGCATAGTGCTCCGCTGATAATTTGGTCTTGATAGTGGGCTAGCCAAAGCTTAACGTTAGGTGACTTAAGTTGAAAAATTGTTTTAAAAAGTTCCCAATTATAGCTACCAAGACTATTATCTCCCCATCGTCGTAATGAATCTTGATAAACTTGATAATATTCCCACCATTGGTCTAGGGTAGATGCTGTAGTTACTGAAACTCCTTCCTTGATAGCTTTTCGGACTTTTCGAGCCATAGAACTACCGCCCTTTTTCCAAGTTTTGGAAATTGTTTCAAAACCCACGTCTAAGTTAATGGCGTGAGTGGTATCCTCCTCTTGTTCACTGACACAACTTAGGGCTACAGCTTTACTAGCTAGTTCATTGTAAGGATTTACTCGCCAACTTAATTTACCCCAAAAATTTTTATCGAGAAATTTAACTAGTAAAATGGCATGGTCAATGGTAAGTTCGTCTGCGGAAATCCATCCTCCAAAGGTTCCGTCTGGTGAGGATGAGTATTTCTTGATAAATTTCTGATTTCCAAGTTTATAGGAAAGGGCAATCAAAGCTCTTTTTTGATCTGAGAATAGGATAATTAGAGGGTTTGGACGAAATTCTCCTTGAGTATAGGTATTCCAGATTTCAGCCCATTCTCTTGAATGAAAATAAGTTGAATAATTGCATTGTTGCCAAATTTTGTCCCATTCTTCAGAATTAGCGAGATAGGTTTTGGTAATTGATAGGCTCATTGACTACTCCTATAATTAATTTTTGTGACCCTAAGTATTAGAAATGCCCTAGTGAATTGCTTGATTAATCTTGACCAAAGAGAATACAAAGTAAGCGTTCGCGTAGCGTGACCTACGGTCAATCGCTTACCTGGAAACATCAACAAAGCGATGCAGCTTCGGAACAGGGGAGGCAGCGCGGTCTTGGGGGTCTCCCCCACTCGCTATTGCCGTGGTTTCCCCCACTCGCTATTGCATCAAGAAGGGAAAAATGCGATTGACCGTTCGCGCAGCGTCGGGCTTTGCCCGAAAGGTCACGCTACGCGAACGCTTGAGTATTGGATTTATCGATTTAGATAGCTGGGCTGATTTTCACCTATCTATTTATTTCACGACTTACGCAGTAACTCTACTTGTAGGGTCTCACCCTACTATTTCTAGTGTTTGTTACCCAATTTTGCGTAAGTCCTGTATGTCTTAAAGTTCTGGTAAAGTTCAGAAAAATTTCTTAATTGATGCCACAACCCTTGCTTGGTCAGCCTCAGTCATATCGTTGTAAAAGGGCAGACGAAGTAAGCGATCGCTTACATCCTCAGTCACCAAGCAGTCTCCTTCTTTGCCCCCAAACTCTCGTCCCATATCAGACAAGTGCAATGGCAGATAGTGAAAAACGCTGTAGATGCCTTGAGCTTTTAAGTGAGCAATCAAGGCTTGGCGCTTCTCTAGGGACGGTAAGAGTACGTAGAACATATGGTATGCCTGGTCACAGTACTCTGGCACAATTGGCAAGCGGATACCGTACTCCGGTGCCCAATCCTTGAGATTTTCGTAGTAGTACTCCCAAATTTGCTGTCGTTTGCTCTGAATCTGTTGGCGACTTTCTAGCTGAGCATACAAGAAAGCTGCGAGTATGCCTGAGGGGAGATAACTCGAACCAATGTCTACCCAGGTGTACTTATCAATTTGACCGCGATAGAAGCGAGTGCGATTAGTTCCTTTCTCCCGGATAATCTCAGCACGTTCGATATACTGCGGGTCGTTGATCAACAGTGCGCCACCTTCTCCACAGGTAAAGTTCTTAGTCTCGTGAAAACTCTGGGTAGCTAGACAACCAAATGTACCTAGATACTTGCCTTTATACTTAGCAAATAGTCCATGAGCATTGTCCTCAACAACTGGTATACCGTAGCGCCCAGCAATCTCCAAAATAGCATCCATCTCGCATGCTACACCGGCGTAATGTACAGGGACAATGGCTTTGGTGCGAGGGGTAATCAGTGATTCTAATTTCTCTTCATTTAAATTGAGGGTATCCGGGCGGATGTCGATAAAGACAGGTTGAGCACCTCGTAAGATGAAGGCATTAATGGTAGAGACAAAGGTGAAGGAGGGAACAATGACTTCATCCCCTGGTTGGATGTTTAATAGTAGTGCCGCCATTTCCAGAGCATGGGTGCAGGAAGTGGTTAGCAGAACCTTTGGAATTGACAATATTTGTTCGAGTAGAGCATGACATTGTTTGGTAATAGCACCATCACCGGAAAGATCCATGTTCTTGATGGTCTGTTGGATATACTCAAATTCCGTTCCGACAGTAACAGGGCGGTTAAAAGGTATAGTTGACAAAGTAACTTCCATTTTTAGTTAGCAATTATTAGTTTCTACTTGGTATTAATCCGATTAATTTTTACAATGCACCTGAAATCCTATAGATTCTGACTTCTTGCTCTGGCTGGTTATTGCTAGTAATCCTAATAATTAGTAAATTTTTATTAGGGAGATGTTTAGTTGTAGCGCCCTGAACTTAACCGATGCTGAATTAACCACTGTTCATTTTCTGGTGAGTCATGTAGCCATCGCTTAATTAGGTCAGCAAATTTTACTGGAAGCTGCAAACTCTTCCAGGTTTCGTAAGAGGCTATAGACAGATTATGGTAAAGATCTGAATCGGAAAGCAGCTTTTGAATAGATTCTGCTAAAGCAACAGAGTTGCCAGCAGGAAAAATTTTCGCACTGATGCCATCTTTTAGTTTATTAATAAACATTGGGTGATCTGAAGCAATGATTGGAGTTCGAGCGCAAAGGGCATGAGTAATTGCTAGTGGGAAACCCTCTGGAAATTCGTGGCGACTAGGAACTAATACAAGATCAGATTCTCTCATCAGAGGAACTACGGTATTATTTGGTACTATTCCCAGAAACTCTACACAGTCTTCGATTTGTAGCTGCTTAGCTTTATTGACAAAGAAACCTGTTTTATCGTTACCAGCTATCTTCAATTTTATTGGAAACTTATTAGCTTTTAATTTAGCGATAGATTCTAATATATCCCCAACCCCTTTAGCTTCAATCATTGACCCAATGTAAAACAGTTGCCAAGACTTGGCCTGTGCTGGGAGAGTTTTTGGTGACAAGGATTCTGGGGTTTCAGTAACAATAAAAGTCCAAGGAATTATCTTGTCAGATTGGACTCCTATGTCCTGGAGTACTCGGGAGGAATCAATCCCATAACTACCAATCCATTGGATTCGATCATTATTTAATAATTGGCTTAGTAAATAATTACGAAACTTGTTACGCACCTTTCTGGTTGGAATAGATTCAGCAAATAGGGCTAGGGTTGGAACATTATTCTGAATTGCCCAACGAAAAACTTCCCGAATTGGTGTGCGAACAACTAAATGAGTGGGATGGTAATCTTCAATCAATTTGATTAAATTTTTAACCTTAATCTCTCCATTAAACCCTGCACCAATGGCACGAACTCCTTTTTCCAGTAGCTGATTGTAGGGTTTTTCGGTCATACAACAGAGAGTTGCAACTTCCCCAATTTGTTTGCCAATTTCAGCTACCGCATCTACAGAATATTTCTGAGCATAGTATGTCTCAGGTCCACCGTTAGCTAAGCGTTCAAAGGCTTCACGGTAATCTCCAGCATACTGAATAATCAATAAACGCATGAAATTAATTACGTTATTCTAACTCAATTTTCCTAAAAAACATTAATTTTTTTATAAATTACCGTTATTTTTTTTAATAAATAAAACTATACCCTTAATATAGACTATTCCATTTGATTAATTGTCATGATAGTGATTTTTAGTATAAATGTGTGATTTTTAAAAAATTAGCATACACTACCATTGATTTATTATCGAAATCCTTAAAGATTAAGTAAATAATATCAAGACTAGGTAACGCTAATTTTTCCTATCCATTTAATTTAAAAAATAGATAAAAAAAAGCTATAGAGCATCAGGTGTAAGCTAATAGGCATTTATAGCAGTCGAAGTAAAGCTTAAGACATATTTATGCTCCCTGCTCCCTTTAAACCAAAATACTCTGTCCTAAACTATAATTCGGTTGCTATAAATTTTAAGATCGATCCAGTTGTGCAAAAGGCTTCAATCCATCTCCCAATCTCCCAATCTTCCAATCTCCCAATCTCCCAATCAGCACCGATTCATAATTTACATGCGTGAAAGCTTAATTATCAATACAAGCTCAATCAAATAAATCCGGATTATTGAGCCTATTTTTAAAAACCAATAAAGTCAAACTGAGTGCCCTGGTCTATAGAGAAAATTTTGTTAAGGGTGGTTATTAATTAGTGGTTAGTTTATTTTTTTTACTAACTACTAAATAGTCAAGTAATAACCACCCTCCAAGGAGGTAATTAATCCGATGTTACTAGAAGTGAGCAGCACAGAAAACTGCCTAGATTTGGTAAGTAAAGGCAGCTTTGGTGGATAAAAATTAATGCACCATAGACGATGGACAATTACCAGCTTCCCTGAAGCGTAAGGAGCATGCCATTGACCTTAAAGAGGTTTGAGAGTATTAGCCAAAAGTGCAATGGCATCTTTAACGTCTCCCTGAGCTGATTCTGTGGCGCAAATTAACATCACCACCACATTTTTACCCAGCTGACGCGCTAAGATCACTCCACTGACTGGCTGAGTCTGACCACCTAGGGTTAAGCTACCTCTCCAAGGAAGAGACACCCCTCCTGGTACTGGCTGAAAATTACCAGTTTGAAATCCTTCACCCCGCCTAAACTGTTCAATAGCAATCTGTGCTAGGGAAGGGTTGCTTAATGGACGATCTGTCGCTCTTTGTTCTACAAGCACCGTGTAGGCTAAGTTACCATCGGGTGCTTCAATTAATGGGAAACCACCCATGGTACTAACCTTATACCCTTCCAGTATACCCACCTGAAAGCGCTTTGTGAGATCTTTATAAGGTTCTTGATTAAGTCTTAAAGTATGGGCTGAGGTATCAGCAGTAGTGGGAAACGCTGCTAGGGCAGACAATTGAGCTTGAGCTGGTAATGATTGTATTGGTATAGTCAATTCCTCAGGTTTAAACCAAGGGGTGCGCCCCCCAATTATCAGTAATAGGGTAGTTAGCAGAGTTAGACCAATCAGCCATACTTGGTTACGTTTCATGGAATTATGCAGGAGGAATTATGAAATATCAATTACAATTTTTACCATTTCAGAATTTAGAATTTAGAATTTAGAATTTAGAATTTAGAATTTAGAATTTAGAATTTAGAATTTAGAATTTAGAATTTAGAATTTAGAATTTAGAATTTAGACTTCACATTTGCTGACTTGAGACTATTTTCCCAAAATTGCTGGGTTGCCGAAATCAAACACACCAGCAATACAGCCAGTCATGTATGTAGCTAAAGTTGCTGCCCAGAGAGCTTTCCAGCCAATGGCGCTAATGTCAGCACGACGTTCGGGAACCAGACTTGCTAAACCACCAACAAAAATGCCAAAGGAGGCAATATGAGCAAAGCCACAGAGGACATAGCTGATAATCAAAATAGCGCGATCGCTAATTAATCCCTGGGCTGATAGCTGGGCTAACTTAAGATAGGAAGGAATTTCGGTTTGTAATAACCGTTGACCGATTAAGACAGAGGCTTGCCACAGTTCTTGCCAATTTAGGGAAATACCAGTGAGAAAGGTCAAGGGCAAAAATAGTACCCCAAAGATATTATCCAAGGTAATCACACTAAAGATATTACCGATTAGCTGTAGTAGGGGATTGTCACTAGCAGTCAAATTAGCCAAATATGCAAAAAAAGTATTGACGAGTGCGACTAAGCCTAGGATTGCAATGACTACAGCGGCAATTCCCACAGCCATCCTCACTCCATCCGATGCTCCCACAATTAAACTATCGATGAGGCTAGGTTTTTTCTGATTCGGGTCTTCTTCCTCTGTTGGTACCTTCCCTAAGGTTTTCGGCACATCGGTTTCTGGCACAATCAGTTTCGCCATCACGAAGCAGGCGGGGATAGTTAGCACAGAAGCGGACATCAAGTGACCAGTAATTGTGGGGAAAGTGGGTCGCAAGAAACTGGTATAGAGAGCTAATACTGTTGAAGCAATCGAACCAAAGCAGCATGTAAGAATAGCACACAGTTCGCTGCGGGTCATATCGGCTAAGAATGGCTTGACTGCGATCGCTGATTCAATCCCTACAAAAATATTTGCTGCTCCTGATAGGGATTCAGCACCACTAATACTCATAGTTGCCCGGAATAGTTTGGCAAAGACCTGAACCACTGGCTGGATCAGATGCAGTCGATACAACAGAGCAATTAAGGCGGAAAAGAAAACCACCTGGGGTAGGGAGCGGAATGCAAAAATAAAGCCGAAACTCAGATTATCTGGAGTGAGGCGATCCCCTGGGACAGAAACGTAAGGAGTTCCCACTGCTCGGTAAATCCAGCGTCCCGCTGGACCAGGACCAACCATCAATTCTGGATCAGGAACAAAGGCAGAATTACCACCACCGAGCATAAACCTAGCTCCTGCTTCTGAAGCATCCAAGATAGCATTGAGAGCGTCATTCAAGCCGAGGATGAATTGGCGGGTGGGGGCAAACAGGAATATTAACAGTCCCATCACCAGTTGTAAACCAATGCCGAAAATGATCACTTTCCAAGGAATTAGGCGGCGATGCTCAGAACTGAGCCAAGCAATGAAACATAGGGCAAAAATACCACAGAAGGAAATAAGATTGAGATATAACGGATGAGACATGGGCCCTTGTGTTTTCAATTAGGCAATATCGTCAGCCATGAACTAGCACGACCAGATCCTATGGCAGAGGTACTGCCTCAAGCTAACTAAAACAATATCCGATTCAGGGGAATTTATAGATGGTACAACCCCTAAAATAGTCTCAGGGAAATCAAGAATCCCAAATTAACGTAACTATTGCTAACTATTACCCCCCGAGACCCCGAGAGGATTGCTATATATATGGATGCTTTTGCCCCCTTACCGCCTCAGTGGACCAAATCAGCCACCCATGCCTTGGAATTCTGCTGTCCTAGTTGTCGAGCATCTGTTCTAGAAGCTGAGAAGGTTTGGATTAATCGGTCCTCACCAGTGATGGGTGAAGACCACCGCCGGAAGTGGCAAGAGTTTTATCAATGTCAGTGTGGCTATGTATGGTGGGCTTGGAGTAGCGATCGCCCACCCTCAGAATTGAGCAATCGAGAGAATCCTCCTATCGTTTAACCCCCGATCGTCCTTCCCGTTCTTTGCGTCTTCGTGGTTAAGTAAAAGCACTCTCAATTTTATTTGCGCTACCATATTGTTCACCAAATTAACACCCTTAGTGTTAGATGACCAGCAGATCACCAGGTAAACAGGCAGCTCCAAAAATGCGAACGCAAGAGAACGACTGGAGACTTTTCCTACGCCTAGTCCCCTACGCCCGTCGCAGCAAAGGCCCGCTATTTATTGCAATTACTTTATTGATACCCCTGTCCGTAGCAAGTGCCATTCAACCCTTAATTGTTGGGCAGGTAATCTCTTTAATTCGTCAAGAAGATCGAACTTGGTCTTTCCTATTAGAGCGCTCTCTCTCACAGAGCATCAATATTCTGATCTCTATACTACTATTAACCATACTAATCCGGTTAGTGTTCGTTGGGATTCAGGGATTCGTGGTGGTGAAGATAGGTCAACGAATCACTGCTGCTATCCGGGAAGACCTATTTGAGCACGTCACCTCCCTAGCGGTGCGATTTTTTGACCGCACACCAGTAGGGAAATTGATTACCAGGCTCACTAGCGATGTGGAAGCCCTAGGCGATGTCTTTTCCACCGGTGCCATTGGCATCGTGGGTGATTTACTATCCATGATAGTCATTGCTAGTACCATGTTTTTGGTGCAATGGCAACTGGCATCGATCTTAGTGCTAATGCTCCTGCCAGTGACTACTATCATTATTTACTTCCAGAAACAATATCGCAAAGCTAACTACAAATCTAGGGAAGAACTTTCCTCCCTAAACGCTATGCTGCAAGAAAACATCTCTGGCATTAATATTGTGCAACTGTTTCGCCGTGAACAATACAATGCCGAGATGTTTCGCACGGTTAACCAAAAATACGTCACTGAAGTAGACAAAACCATCTTTCACGATTCAGCGATTTCAGCAACCCTAGAGTGGATTTCCCTGGTAGCGATCGCAGCAGTGTTGTGGAGCGGTGGTCATTTTATCCTCAAAGATCACCTGAGTTTTGGTGATTTGTCTGCCTTTATCCTCTATGCTCAGCGGCTATTTGACCCCTTGCGTCGGTTTTCAGAAAAATTCACTATGCTCCAAGCTGGTTTCACTGCAATTGAGCGCATCAGTGACATTATGAATGAAACCATTGAAATTCGTGACCCCGAAGGGTTGCAGGTCAGACGGTTGCAGGTGGCAAGTTCTCCAGAGTTTGAGGGAGGGAAACAAGACCGGAAACAATCTGGGGATTTACCGATAAAGCCTCCAAGCAGCTTGAATGGTGATCTAGCCCATCACTCTTCTAACTTATCCTTGGGCAATGGTTATACCGAACAACCGTCTAACCTTGGCCAAAAGGCCACGCTACGGGAACAACCTTTGACCAACGGTCACGCTACGGGAACAACCCTAAACGGAGAGATTTGCTTTGAACACGTTTGGTTTGCTTACAAAGAAGATGAATATGTTCTCAAAGACTTGCACTTTACCATTCATCCAGGGGAAAAAGTTGCTTTAGTTGGTCCGACCGGTGCGGGTAAAAGTTCCATTATTCGGTTGCTCTGCCGCCTCTATGAACCAAGCCAAGGGAGAATTCTCGTAGATGGGATTGATATTCGGGATTTACCCCAGGCAGAACTACGACGCCACATCGGGGTCATCCTTCAGGAGGGATTTCTTTTTGCTGGTGATGTTAAGAGTAATATTTCCTTAGGAGAAACCTACTCCATTGAGGCAATTAAAACCTCAGCGGAGGTGACGAATGTGGCTAGCTTTATCGAAAAACTGCCCCAAAGCTACGATACCCAGCTGCGAGAGCGAGGAACTAATCTGTCTGCTGGCCAAAAACAATTGTTAGCCTTTGCTCGTGCTGCAATTCGTAACCCCCAAATCTTGGTGCTGGATGAGGCAACAGCTAGTTTAGATGTGGCTACCGAGGCTCTGATTCAAGAAGCGTTGGAACGGCTGTTAGAACAGCGGACTGCAATTATTATTGCCCACCGGCTGTCCACTATTCGTAATGTAGACCGGATTCTGGTACTCAAGCGAGGAGAGTTAGTAGAGTCGGGAAGCCATGAGGAATTGTTAGAGCAAAACGGATTATACGCTAGTTTATATAAATTGCAGATGCTAGGAGATTGATGGCTAATCTAGCATTTTCATTTAATGTGAAACTAGGATTGATGGGAATAGGGAACAGGGAATAGGGAACAGGTAACAGTAGGAAAGAGCGATGGAGCGCTATAAGACCACGCTCAATCATTCCTTGTTGCCTTGTCCGAAGTTCCCTATTCCACCTCAAGTAGCACTATATATAAAAATTCTCGTTTCTGCTTAAGATGCGTTCGCGTAGCGTGACCGTTCGCGTAGCGTGGCCTTTTGGCCAAGGTCAATCGCTAACTCCGGAAGAGTGACAGGTTCTACAATCTGTCGTCCCACTGCTGCTGCCACCGGCTTTAAGCTATGAACCAAATCCACCATTGCTTCGATAGAAAGCGCCTGTCTAGCATCAGAAACAGATTTTTCTGGTTCCGGATGACATTCAATAATCAGTCCATCTGCACCAGCGGCCACTGCAGCTTTTGCCAGAGGTGCCACTAATTCCCGCTTACCCACAGCATGGGAAGGGTCTACAATCACTGGCAAGTGAGTCAACTGCTTGAGTGCTACTACTGCTCCTAAATCTAAGATATTGCGGGTATAGTTATCGAAACTGCGAATACCTCGTTCACACAACACCACCTGAGAGTTACCGTGACTGAGGATATATTCCGCTGCCATGACGAATTCCTCAACAGTAGCAGCTAGTCCCCGCTTTAGCAGTATCGGCAAGTCTTGCTTACCCAAGGCTTTGAGTAAGTCAAAGTTTTGCATATTGCGACTACCTACCTGAAGCAGATCAGCGTGGTTAGCAATAGATTCAATTTGCCCAATCGACATCACCTCCGTCACTACTGGGATTTGGTGACGCCTGCCGATATCAGACAAAATTTCTAGTCCTGCTAGTCCTAGCCCTTGGAAAGAGTACGGGGAGGTGCGCGGTTTGAAGGCACCTCCCCGCAATGCTTGTACCGGGGCAGCTTTAAGTTTAGTAGCCACTGTTTCCATCTGGGCGTGACTTTCTACGGTACATGGACCACCAATAATCACCAGTTCTGAACCACCGAAGACAACTTGTTCTGAGAGTCTAACGATGGTTTGGTGATTGGGGTTAGTAGCTAATGCTAATTTAGCGTTCAACATGGTTATGGACTCCTTAGTTACAGATTTAGTTACAGATATGGACATAAAAAAAACCCGGAACCTTCAAGGAACCGGGTTGCTGTGAAAGGTTGGCACGACCTAACTACCCGGAACGATTTCTGGGCCAAAAAAAGTAAAAGCCGTAAATGTTGTAAAGGTAGGTGGTCATGTCTTGCTCTTGTCGCTGCTTTACCTAAAAAAACAAAGGACCGCAGATTATATTGCTGCGGTCCACCGGGGGGTTCCATATGGAACTATCCTCACCTCCGGTGAACCTTCCTAAACCAAAAATAAAAGTAATAGCTGGGGCTGAACATGTCTTTTTGGGGCGTTAGCTATAAAAGTTTGGCAATTTCTTTTTACTGGTACTACCCTAGCAAGGGTAATCGCCTCATGTCAATAGTTACTGGGAAATCAGGAAAATTCTGAGCTACTACCCCTGGCTTCGATGCAGCCTAATCCCATTTATAGTCGTCTAGTCTTTCACGATTTTTGCCCAACACATGATTTAAGATCACAGTATTAGTGCTCATTGCTCAGTTTAACGAGGCAAAGCCGTTGAATGCTAGTTTGATTGAAGTCAAAGTTCATTCCTCGTTACGGGATTTTTTGCGATCGCAGGGTCAACCCAATTGGCCTCACCAATTGACTATGGCGAGGCTAGTGGCACGAGCCTTGCGGTTAGGGCGTTCTGCTTTGATTCAGACCGGTTTAGAACCCTTGCAGGAAACCTCTCTACAGTCTTCCTATCGCCTGAGTTACCTGGCACCAGCCCTGGTTTGGTCTGGACCTGTGATCGTAGTAGCACCCTTATGGATACAAGAATGGTTGCTGCAAAAGGAAATTCCCCTTTTACAACAGTGGTTTGGTAGCGATAAGGTAATTCATACCAGTGATAGGTTTCCCGATCAACCCTTCCAAGGACTGTTGATTACTTCACCAGAATCGTGGCTAACAGACCGCTTGAAGCACAAGGGCTGGTTTCCTAATCACATCCCTACTGTGATTGATGGTGTGGATGACCTAGAATCTTGGACCAGTAACCAACTTAAAGGCTGCATCCAGCCCCAAGACTGGGACGCACTGATGCAAGCCCATCCACAACAGGCTGATTTGATTCGGGATGTGCGGGTAAAGCTAACCAAAGCCTTATTTCAGCGCCCTGCTAACCCCTATGAGTGCTACCTGATTGAAGCAGATCAGCAAGATGGCTTGGAACAGCTATTTGATCGACTAAGTTCCCTCAGCACTGAAGCACAATCTCTGTATCGGCTAAAACCCTGGGAAAAGTTTTGCCACTTCTGGCAGCAGTCAGGTCAGCTAATGTGGGCAACCGTTGCGCGATCGCAAGGTCAGTTTTCCTTATATAGCGCACCAGTAGAAGTGGCTACAGCCTTAAATCCCATTTGGTCGAGACAGCCAGTAGTGCTAATCGGTGGGGCTCTAGATTTAGAGAAAACTGCCTCTGTGTACCGTCAGCAGATCGGATTAGGCGAGTTAACCTGTTTGAAGTTTTCCCCTCACCGACAGATTCAACTGTATTTGCCCGATCGTCTACCCATGCCCAATACAGAGCGATTTCAAAACGCTCTGACTCAAGAAATTCGCACCCTACTAAACCTAAGTACTGACATCACCAGACCAGTAGTTATTTTAGTCGGAGATGTCCCCCTCAAAGCCCAGCTAGGGGCAGTCTTAGCAGCAGAATGTGGTTCCCGAGTGCAGGTAGAAACCACCAGTCTCAGTCACAGAAGTATTTTGATTTGTGGCTGGGAATTTTGGCATAGGTATCAAGCTCAAATCCCTTCTCCCCAACTGTTGATGATTGCTACCTTACCAATTCCCTCTTTGGAAAATCCATTAGTTGCTGGTCGAGTCGCTTACTACAAGCAGCAACGTCAGGATTGGTTTCGTTTGTATTTGTTACCAACAGCATTGAGAGAATTACAACGAGCAGTGGCACCAGTTAGAGCTACTCAAGGCTGTGTTGCCATCTTGGATAATCGTGTAAACCGCCGCAGTTATGGACGCCATGTGTTATCAGCCTTGAGTCCTTTTGCTCGAATTAATTATTTAGATGCTAGTTGGTTTAATTCAGATTCCCCAGAAGGACAAGATACTTGGCTTTAGAAAGTCAGTAAGCTAAAACGAATTTAAAATGCGTTTTAGCAAGGCAAAAGGCAAAAGGCCTGCATGATAAAGGGGACTGGAATATATATTTTTTAGTTGATTTCACGGGCTTATACAGTTTAAATTCACAACAGTTTAGGTTAGTAAAATTAAAGCCAAAATGTTGAGTAACCCAAGTCCTAATTACAATCCAAGTTTGAATTAACTGTTTCCCACCCCTACAGAATTATCAAATGTCAACATTCAGCTATCAGCTCTCAGCTATCAGCTCTCAGCCATAGGCCAAGCCTGATGGCTGACGGCTGACGGCTGAATGCTTACTATCAAATTGCCGTATTGATAGCACATATTCCCCTTGATTTGCACTATAATTTGTTGAAACATCAAACACTAAACCATCTGTCTCAGCCTTGATATCAATTACATTCGGTAGATTTCCTTCTTTATTAAAGCTCAGTAGCTGATAAAGTCTATCTCCTACTTTGACAACACTCCCTAACTCAACTCTCGATTGAATCATTCCTCCAGCCGGAGCATAGTATCTCTCGATGTTATCTTTAGATGCTAATTTCATTTGGTAGGAGTCTGGATCAGTTATCGGAAAATCCGGCAACTGTAACATTCCTTTTTTCGACAAATAGTTTTTGATACCGTATACTCCCCTTTTCACCGACTCTGGATTCATTTGCATCCCAGAACCCAATTCTAGGGTCCATGATTCAATATCAAACTGAAGGGTTCTGCCTAACTTAGCCAAGGCTTTCTCTAACCCTTGCCAAGGCTTAATAAATGCTTCATCGAAAGCATCCCCATCATACTCATCCTCATGCATCACAATTCCATAATCGAGAAGAAAGTCTTTGGCGCTTTTTTCCCGAGAGTAGAAGCCATACAAGAAATCAAGTCCTTGATTAGTAGAACTATGGATATCAATCACATAGTTAGCATCTACACATAAAGATTGCAGTTGATAGCGATAAATGTGACGAAACGGTAATCCCCTCGGAGAGTAGCAGTCTTCTAAGTGTTGTTTCAAGCTAGACTGGATCCGTGCTAAATAGTTATTTCTGATTTCATCAGGGTTCAAATTAAGTTGAGATTGGGCGAAATCCTCTAAATCATCACACTCTTTTTCATAGTCCCAAAAGATCCGATTCCAGTCTTGACCATCGTAAGGATTGAATCCTCCTGTGGCAAAGAAATGACTACGCTGATTAGTGCTAGCTGGATTACAAACAGGAACCAGCCAGATTTCCCCAGTCAGCTGAGTGTCATCCAGAGTGCTCAAAAAGTCAATCAACTGGTGAATGACCGCATTACCAACAATTTCACAACCATGGAGATTGCCTTGTAAATATGCCTTCTTTCCTGGTTGGGAGCCAACGAATTTATAGACTTGGAGCGAAATGCGATCGCCTGAGGTTAGTTGCTGAATTGGAATAGTAGAAATAGTTGGATTCATCTAGCAGTTTTAAATTGGGTTAGGTAAAACGTCCTAGTTTTTAGGGAGTAGGGAGTAGGGAGTAGGGAGTAGGGAGTAGGGAATAGGGAATAGGGGGAATAAAATTGACTTTACCTCATAAGTATGATCAATACGTATGATCAACGGTATAGTTGAGCTTAACCCCTATGGTTTTAATGGGGTTAAAGATTTTGTACCATACCCTGGTATCCATCTAGTCAATCGGTAGGTGTTACCATTGAGGCAAAAGTTAGGAGGAGGCACGATGAGCGTTACGATTCCCAACGATATCTTCCAATCCACAGGCATGACAGAAGCCGAGCTAGAGCTGGAGATAGCCGTGATGCTGTATCAAAAGGAAAAACTTACCCTCGGCAATGCTAGTCGTCTTGCTGGCATGAATCAAATTAATTTTCAACAACTCCTTGCCAGTCGCAATATTTGTCGGCATTATGATGTAGAGGATTTTCGAGAAGACCTGCAGACTCTCGAAGAATTAAAGAGCCTGTGAAGATTGTCAGCAATACCTCTCCCATTACCAGTCTGGCTGGTGTAAGACAGTTATAAATTCTGCAACAACTGTACCGGCACATAGTAATCCCCCAAGCTGTAACCCTTGAATTGACTGGTGCAGGCCCAGCAGTGCCGGGAGCTACAGAAGTCCAGACATCCGGGTGGATAGAAACGCGGCAGGTAAGAAACCAAGCTTTGGTACAGGCACTGCGGCAAAAAGTGGATCCTGGTGAAGCCGAAGCGATTGCGCTAGCGATAGAATTACATGCAGATCGCCTAATAATAGATGAACGTAGAGGGAGAAAAATAGCAGCCAGTATGGGCCTCAAGTATATTGGCATTATCGGCGTTCTTTTGGAAGCAAAAAATAGTAATTTTATCACCGATGTTAAGCCCATTATTGACGATCTGATCGTGATCGCTGGTTTCCGAATCAGCCCTCGCCTCTACACGGATATTCTAGAAGTGGCAGGAGAGTAACTGACAACTCGAAACAGATGCGATCGCTTTTAGCGGAAGCTTTCCCTATGCTGAGTTCCTGAACAGAGTTTTGTCAGCTTCCATATTTGGCTAGCCAATCCGAAGTCCACATAAACGGAATTCCAGCTGCAACGGCTGCCTCAGCATCTTCGTTGCGATCGCCAACCATCAAAGCTGAAGAGCCGTTCGTTTTAAACTGCAAAATCATTCCCGGCTTTGGTTTTCGGTATTCTCCAGCGTATGCTTTACTGGTTACTTCAGAACAGTAGTGTCGCTCGCAATAATAACAGGTTGCCCCATAGTCAGGACAAAAAATAATTCCTTTGAGCTGGGGAAGTAACTTAATAGTTTTCTGTTGCTCTTTAATACAATTCTTCAGGGTTTTATGTCGGGCTGCAACTCCAGCCTGATTGGTCACCCCAAGAATGATATAACCCTTATTTTTAAAACATTGCAGAGCTTTATCAGCTCCTTCAATAACTTTTTGCTGGTCAGGGTAGTCAATAAATCTACCTTGACCACTAGGCTGGCGAATGGTCCAGTCGCAATCTACAAATAGCTCAAGTTTTGAATTCATGAAGCTTGCTGGGTGGTACACTAATAACGGAATAGAGTTATTAGCCGATGATGGAAATGTAACTTATTAAGATCATAAGACGCTAGATCGTCAGTAGCCATGGATTCATCCTTGCTCACCGAATCCATGAGCTGTTTAGTGTCATCAAGGTCGATCCACTCCCAGGCCAAGCAAGCAGTTGGTTCTAACTTGGTGTTAATGGCATTTTATTCAAGTCTTTTTCATCAAAGCTTCATCTAGTTACTGGTTTAGTTAATGTTTTCATCAAGTTTTGCGGAATTGTGAAAATTTTACTGAAGTTATATCTATAATTGCTTTTAAAATAAAATTCAGCCATCCAATTCAACTAGTTCATTAAATCCTGAGTACTTACGTCCATGCTTACGACATTTGGCTTGGATGTTTACCTTGATGGTACTCGCTGATTAAGATGCTCCCTTATTGTCTAACTAATTGGCTGAATTCACTTGTTTTTTAGGCCATTTTGCTTGTTAATTAATGACTATAAAATTGAGAGAATCTTAAGGACAGAGTGTGAATATTTTCCTGATTGGTTATTACGGCTATGGTAATATTGGCGACGATTTATTTGTGAAGCAGTTAACTGATTATTTTGCTAGAAAAAAAAATGTCAAAAAAATATTTATCTGTTGCCAAACTAATTATTACCAAGGTTTGAGTCACAAAGTTGTGTTCTTTAGGAATGCACAACTATCAAAACTAAAAAGAACTTTATTACTCTTTAAAAGTGACTGCATAGCCTGGGGTGGGGGAACCTTAAACCTACAAGACAGGCCAAGGAATTTATCAAGGATGCAAGCCTTGTCAAAATTAATGGGTAAGCGTTTCTGCTTCCTCGGTGTTGGATTAGAAAGCGTGAAATCTGAGAAGAAAAAAAAGATAGCTGATATCTTTGAAAAAGCCGATCTGCTATACCTTAGAGATAACCATTCCTATGAAATGGCATTGCAACAGCTTCAACTTGCTAAATCACCTGACTTAGGAGGTGATTTGGCTTTCTTAGATTTGACTATTTATGAAAAGTTTGTCAAACCAGCCCAGCAAGCTAGTGATATTTCCAACATATCCTTCTCTGGAAAATTTTGGTGGGGTGAAGGCAGGGCTGAGTTTTATGCCAAACAGTTAATGCCACTCATTGAGAAGTATAATTGTATGATTCATTTGCTACCAGGACATTTAGGAAATGAAAGAAATGATAATCGCTTCCACGAACGACTGAAGAAATATTTACCTGCTTCTAATTGCCAAATCAACTCATGGAAAAATCCGGAAGAGTTTCTAGCAATCCTGAGGCACATGGATTTTCACATAGGTAATCGCCTGCACTCAATTATACTAGCCGATCTCCTTGGGATTGCCAATATTGGAATTGTTAATTCCGAATCAAAAATTAAGCATTACATTGATAAGTCAGAAATGCTACCGACAGCAAGAGTGGTAAATTTTATGGAACCCTTGTCTCTAGAGCGGATAGAAACAGTTTTAAAAAATTACAAACGACCAGAAGAGTTTATCTGCCAAGAATCAAAAACGGCGAAAGAATGTCTTGAGAAAGTTTTTGCCAATAGATAATTTTTCCTTTATTCAACTACACTAATAAATCTTATGAAACTACTGCATGTTGAAAAAATCATTGCTAATGACACAGTGAGACTTGTTGGTCTCGTGCAGGTTGATAGCCTTGACCAAGAAATAGAGATTTATTTTGAGTATCCTCAACGATTCGCTGATTTTGTCAGTGAAAGCGCCGATGCTTTTGTTCCTGCCTTACTTTTACCGGCAATGGAGAAAGGTGAAAATCTGGAGATAAAACCGCTGATTTCTGCCAAACTTTTTCGCAATTTACCTACCATACAAGATATCTTTCATCAGTGGTATCCATCCCAGCTGAAAAAAGTTTTAGTTACCGCAGAATCCCCAACAAACGATGATCAAAAATCCCTTAGCAAAGTTGGAGCATTTTTCTCCTTGGGCGTGGATTCGTTTTATACCTTTATTAAACATACGAAGACCCGTAGCGACCTTGGACTTCCCCTTTCTCATTTAATTTACATGAAAGGCATTGAGCGACCTTTACGCATTTATAAACATGGTCAAGAAAAAAAGGTAATTTCAAGGATTATGGAAGTTGCCCATGCAGCCAGTATAGATTGTATTGTCGGTGAAACAAATATCCGCAATCATTTTAACTTACAATGGGGACCTTATTATCATGGGGCTGGCTTAGCTTCAGTCTCCCTTTCTCTTTCAGCAGGTTTAGAATCTGTTTTAATTCCTTCAACAGATTCTTATAAAGATGTTTTTCCTTGGGGAACTAGCCCATTACTCGACCACCTATGGTCAACGGAAAAAACTAATATAGTTCATGACGGTTCAGAGACCCAAAGGGTTGAAAAAATTGCTAATTTTTTAGCCAAAGACCCTTTCGCTATGAAATATTTGAGGGTATGTACTAATAATGAAGGTGGTGAAACCAACTGTGGAACCTGCCCTAAATGCGTGAGAACTATGCTGCCTTTACTGATTTCTGGTAATTTAGACAAAGCTATAACTTTTCCAGATAAATTACCCAGTAATTGGAACAGAATATTGCAAATTCAAGATACTCATGATCTAAGTCATGCTGTAGCAATTTTGAAGCTAGCGAAAGACGTTAATGCCGAAGCAAAAATAGTAAACGCTCTTGATAGCAAAATAGAAAATGGTAAGGCCTATCTATTTTGCCAAGGCAAAACTATTGCTGGAGTAGTAGCTTCAATACTTCATGTTTATTTTATTAAGAAGCCATTTGATTTGGTCAAACAACCAATCAAAGACATTCTAAATAGCCTAAGTCTATATAGCGCAAACCAGGGCTGAATGACACCCTGGTTAAGAGCGAGCTTAAGCGAAAAACTTGGAAAAGTCTGGTAGAACTGATCAGCATTCAGCTATCAGTACTCAGTAGTCAGCCGTCAGCACTCAGTAGTCAGCCGTCAGCACTCAGTAGTCAGCCGTCAGCCGTCAGCCGTCAGCCGTCAGCCATTCCCGTAGCGTGCGCGTAGCGAATTAGCTGTTCGCGTAGCGTGGCCAAAGGCCTTTAGCACCTCAAGTAGCACCATCTGTAGCGCATTAGCTGATAGCTGATAGCTGATAGCTGATAGCTGATAGCTGAATGCTTACTCGCTAACTAACCCCCTGATAAAAACTGGGGCTTCGGCCAATGATATTGGTTCTTAACAGGTAGCGGAGCTGCCTGACTTACCTTTTCTTTCCTAGCACTTTCAATAACACTCCCTTGGCAAAGCATCTGAGCCATCAAAATCATTACAGTTTCAAATACTGAGGTCTTATTATTGGGATTAACAGCCACAATTGGGGGTTGATTAGGATCGCCGATGTATGCCATGCGCATCATAATTTCCTCTGGAGTCCATGCCCCTGAAACATCAGTATGAGTCAGACCAATAATCATTGGAATAGTGACCCGCTCCTGCATAAACGATAAAATCTGACGAGCACTAGCAAAATCACTGCTTCGATTAGCTGCCATTAATAAAATATAGGCGTGAGCTCGGCGAATCAAAATATCCCACATAAAATCAAAGCGAGCTTGACCAGGAGTTCCATACAGGTGCAAATCCAAGTTTCGATTTAAGGGACGCAAACCAAAGTCTAAGGCAACGGTCGTTTTTTTCTTAAACAATGATGTGGCATCCGTAGCCGTTCGTTCTGTTTCAATAACCGCACCTTCGCTGAATGTTCTGACAAAAGTAGATTTGCCAGCCCCTATTGTTCCCGTTACTACAATCCGTATACTGTCCATTGGATTATGCTTCCCTAGCAAATACTACAGGTTATCAACTGTGCCAGTAGGTTGGGGTGAATCAAGGTAATTTGTTGACGATTGATGGTTGATGGTTGACGGTTGATGGTTGACTGTTAGTGGTCAACCTTGAACAAAAAATACCTTACATTGAATTTCACACACCCACTGACGTTATACCAATAATCCAGAATGCCTTGGCCGTAGGCCACGCTACGCGAACAACAATTTTTAAAAAAATTTACCATTTAATAATGGGTAATGGGTAATTAATCCTAGTCTTTAAATTAGCCATTACCCATTATCTATCACCCATTACCAATGACTATCAATTACTATAGTTTATCCCTTTTATCAACTATACTATTAGTATAGTAATACCCAGAAAATTACTATAGCAACATTGGTTTTAATTCAGCAAGAGTTCGTTTAATTTCTAACATCAATACTCCCTGCTTAGCTGCTTTACTAGCTAGAACCAGAAATACCGCTTCTTCACCACAACTGGTCAAAACGCTAAATCCCTCTTTCCCCTCAACATAGATCCGGTCAATGTCACCTCTAGCCAGTTCTGAGCCAATTCGCTCACCCAAGGAAAGCATAGCTGCAGACATGGCTGAAACCCGTTCTTCATCCATTTCTCCAGGCAGACTAGATGCTAACGGTAAACCATCGGTCGTGACTACAGCTGCTCCCTGAATATCAGCAGTGGATGTAACAAAATTATGGAGGATATACCCCAATTTTTGAGAATTAATCGCCATTGTTCCCTTACTCCAATTGCAGAATGTGTAATTCGGTTAGTTTGTGTTCCTCGAAACTGATAGCTGATATTTAAGTAGGAGTAGTGCCAATTTTCCAGAACTTATAGACTATTGATTTAGTTTCCAACAAAAACGACACGTAATCTAGCAATCCTATCGGAAACGTGAACAGTTACAGGTCTTACTCAGGACTCATAACTCTCCGAGTCAGAACTATTTTCTTGAGATTTATTGTTCACAAATGATTTAGGATTGCTATAGTTACATAGAGCTAGCGCCAGTACTAATCAGACGTCTAAATAGACCCTCTGTCCAGCCAGTTTCTTTGAGAACCGCTGCCGAACTCACTTCTACATAGGCTTGCTCAATGAAGGCTAAATCAATCATGCAGATCCGACTGAGGGCATCCCGCAAGGCTTCATCTTTACTATCAGTTTTTATCCGGTTAGTAAATGCCTGCACTACAATTGCCATGGCTGGGACGACATGTTGAGGAGCGATACCAATTTTCACATGTACCAAACCTATACGCCAACGACGTTCAGCATAGGCTTTTCCCCAGTCATCCATACCAGTGAACATTTCGTAAAACCATTGCACAAAGGTTACCCGTAGGCGCTCCATACGACCTTCCTTCTCTTTCATAATGGCATCCATTTCTTCATCATTACCTAAGTAAGTATAGAAATGATCTGCCATTTCAGAAGCAATTTCTTTTCCCCAATCTGCGTGTGATTTCAGAAGCGCTTTGTCTTCACTGGTCAAATTGACACGCTTTTCCATCTTGGTCATAAATTCCTGGGGATCTAAGCTCATAATTACTCCGATACAGGTTAAGCTAACTCTAATTGATTACTTGAATGTTTAGCAAAGCACCCCGATTTAATTTTAGATTATTCCAACACTATAGCAACCTTTGTTTTTAAATATTATTATCTGAATAGATAATTTTGGACTAAAATATAATCCAGTATTTTAGTTGCATTTTAGCTTTTTAAATTTATAAAATAAAAGATTTACCAGTTTTTTTTGTATAGTTTTAGTGAAGTTTATAGTTTGGGTTTACCAGAATTTTAAACTATTCACTTCATCTATCGTTGAATGTACCTATAACCTAAACTCTTGGATGTTTAGTAGTTGATACTACATTTATAGGTAAACTCTATAACGTTTACTTACTAACCTTTTCAGAAAGTGATCCGTTCAATCCGGATCACTTTTTTTAGTGACGCTAATTAATGATTTATGTAGTTTTATAAACATAAATTACAGAACATGGCAATTCTTAGAAACGATAATCCTTGGGGCGAAGTATTCGGCTAGCAAATTTGGGAGCAAACCAAGAATTTATGTGCGAATGCTTAGCCCTGACAAACGTCCTTTCTTTTATGGGTTTCGACCTGACAGGGGTTGGTCACTTATTTGACAGTTATTTGAGCTGAACTGTACTAGCTACTGGCTGGTCTAGGAATCTAGGAGATCCATCAAAAGCACCAAAGCCTCAAGCACTGAGGTTCGCTGATTGGGATTAAGTATTACAGTTGGGGGTTGATTGTGAGGGTTGCTATAACCGAGAGTTCTGATAATTTCCTCTGAAGCCATTGCCCCTGGACAATCCATATGGGTTAAACCAATAATCATCGGAACATTTACTCGCTCCTTCATAAACAGGAGAAGCTCACGAGAGTGGTTCAAACTGCTGGGTCGATGAACCGGGACCAGTACAATGTAGGCGTGAGCTTCACGAATCAAAATATCCCACATGAAGTCAAAGCGAGATTGACCAGGAGTACCGTAGATATGAACATTTAGATTGTTACCAAAGGTAAGGCTACCAAAGTCAAAGGCAACGGTAGTTTTTTTCTTTAGCAGAAGTATTTCGTCGGTGGCTTTACCTTCTATTTCCACAGCTTCAAAATTACTTGCTGTCCTCACAAAAGTAGATTTGCCAGCTCCTACAGTTCCGGTTACTACCACACGGATACTTTTCATGGGATTTACTCCACCAAGGCTAATTAATACTGAGTAGATTTCTGTCTTAGCAAATTAGAAAGGGAAATTTGGCGGCGTAAGTCCTGTAATTTGAGTTATAGCAGTCGCCAGGGCAGTTAGGACATCGACATTAGTCTCACACCCTTTGTAAGCGATGCAGAGGTGCGACCCGTGGCGAATTTAATTCGCCAACGGAAAAAGCACCATTACGGTCTTGGGGGTTTCCCCCATGAGCGACTGCATCAAGAAGCGCAAGAGTTTGACTTCTGACAAATGACTTCTGACAAATGACTTCTGCTATAAAGGAGGGTTATCAAAGCGAATTTGGTATCAACACTTAACCTTCAACAGTATTAATCTCAAGTCCTCGACTTTGTATAGTTTGCTCAAATAATGGCGTAGACAGGGCTTGTTCCACCGGCCAAACTCCCGGTTTATTGAGTTGACCAGTAAGCATCAGTTCAGCAATACTACCAGTACCGACCCCAGCAGCGACAGCAGTATTCTGATGGACTAAGGTTGAGCCAGCACGGGCTGATTTACCATCTTTGTAACCAGTAACCTCTGAGCGAATGGCAACACCAACGCCACTAATGCGATCGCTTACATCGGTCATGATGTGGCTGACATGGGACAAAAACTCGATTCCAGCGGGATTTTTCAGCCAAGATGAGGGGAAGATATGGGCGGCTATCCAGGTCAGATGATTATAAAAATCGGGAACTGAGCCAAATTTAGTGATGACGGTGTTAACAGGGAATGAGTCCACTAAGGTCAAGGCTTCTGGCATATCAAACCAGTAGACACCAGCTTTACCATAGGGAGCAGGGAATTGGATGGTTTCCCTTACGCTATAAGGTTTCACGGTTTGCCACTGATTATCAATCCAAGCTTCAAACGGTTCTTGCAATCCTAGGAAAGTAGTACGCATCACCGTCACTCCAGCACCACCAGAACCGGCAACTACATAGCTGAGGTGAATCCGTTCTGCAACATCTAACTGTTCTACATCGTGACGCACCATGCTATTGGAGATACCAGGAAAAATGCCAGAATTGACAATAGCGGTGACACCAGCAGCAGTAGCTTGTTCACGGAAGGCTAAGGCTTTACGGGTAAAAGCACGGTTGTCACTGACATCGAGATAGTTAACTCCTTGTTCGATGCAAGTGTTTAGGACAGTAGCGTCTCGGTAGAGAAACGGACCAGCACAATGGATGACTAGGTTGTGAGATGCGATCGCATTTCTTAACCCCTCCTGATCAGCTAAGTCTAGAGGGATAAACTGCACGGGGGGCTGTAACTGTTGTGGCAGACCTAGGTCAAGTTTACCCTGACGTCCGGTAATCGTAATTTTCGCCTGAGTATGGGCAAGTAAGTCTTGCGCTACACTGTTCCCGATGCGTCCTTTGCCTCCTAGGATTAAAACCTGGTCTGTCATTAGATTATGTCTGCTTGAATACTGATCGCAGTTCTATCTTACGGTTGCTAGTTTCACTTAATGTCATCATTGGATTCAAGTCTAATTGAATTGTGTCCATTGGGTTTTACTAAAAGTAAATTTTTGAACTCTAGGGATCCCTGTAGGAATTGTGATAATTTTTGATGCCATATTCCCTACGGTGCGCTTACAGTCGTCGAATTAAATTCGCCACGGGTCGCACCGCTCCCTACTCCCTACTCCCTACTCCCTACTCCCTTTAACACTATAGCAATTTTCAGGTATTGAAACGTAATAGAAGTCAGTCCGACTTTGGGGAGATTCTTTGCTATCTTCCCCATCTTTCCCATCTTCCCCATCGCCATCTTCATCAATTATCCCGATGTTGTGCAAACCCCTTCAGGGGATAGGCTTCACCTGCGCCATTTAGTTAAGTTTTGTTACAAAATTGCGACATCCGGCATAAACGGTAAGGCTTAATCCTGATAAGTATTAAAACCCTTAAAACTAGCAACTAACTACACTTTGCCGTAAATAACCTAGCTCCCCCAAACTGATCAGTGGGAAATCCCCTCGCCACAGACTATCCAACTTCTTTTAGAATAGGTCTACAAGATGAATACTATCACTAACTCTTTAGAAAGAGCCAATACTCAAGCACAACAGTTAGATCAGGTTTTATTACAAGGGATACTGGAAGGATTTATTGATGGCATTTTGATTCTGAGTACAAAAGGAAAGATACTTCATGCCAATGAATCGGCTCGTCTTCTGTTGGATAAACTCACACCAGACAGTAAAAAATCTAATTTGGTGCCTAAACAAATCTGGCGTGTCTGCCAAGCTTTGAAGTACAGTTTTAAGTCCTATCATTCTCAGGCAGTTATTATAGATTCTTATCTTACTACGAGTCAGTCAACTCCTGTTCGGATACGAGTTCGATGGCTCAAATTAGAGTTATCCAAAGAGCCTTTTATTTTAGTCACTCTTGAAGACCAACATCAATCCATTCAAAATCTAGTGCTTGCAGAAGTTTACCACTATGGTTTAACTCCTCGTGAAGCAGAAGTCTGGTTACTGCGTCGAGTCAATTACTCCTATAAAGACATTGCCGCTAAGCTATTCATTACCCTCAGCACAGTGAAGAAGCACATGAAAAATATTCATGCTAAACGTAAGCTGACAGCCGTCAGCTGTCAGCTGTCAGCTTAAAATAAACCTCGAACGGTCGAATTTAATTCGAGATTAATGAGAATTGAAAGGGGTGCATCTCAATGCATGCAATTAGGCAAAAATTCTAATAAAATCTCCATACTTCCCACACTCCCCGCGCCCGGGCCCCACACTTCCCGTCTTTTTTACAAATATGAGATGCACCCAATTGAAAGTCTGGGGAAAATCCCATCAGTAGAAGTAACTCACATTAAACGAATCCTTGCCTCTTTTCTTCAAAAACTGTTCGCGTAGCGCATTAGCTGAATGCTTACAGCTAAAACCTTAAGCCAGTGCTTTGCAGCTAGACCAATGATTTGAAGCGAGCAGTTGTGGACTAGCTGCTGCATCTGGCTTACCAATTAGAGGAGTTGCACTCGGAGGGTTTGTTGTAGTCTGTAGCAACACCCCCGACTCAGGCAAACTCTTGTCAGGCTTACCTCAATCAATGTTAGGTATTGAACCATCAGACTAGACGAGGGCAAAATTCCCCTAACCGATCACCCCCTATTCACCAAGGGTTTCTATTGTTAATGATAAGTCAGTTTTAAACGTTATGAAAACTACTTTATGCAAAAAACATTTTAAATTCATGCAAAATATACATTAAAGATTTTTTTATGTAAAAAGCAATTGAATTTCATGCACCCGATACATAGTAACTCTATCTATTTAAGTTATTGTTGTCCATGATGAAAAAATAACCAATTCTCGTAAAAGACAACTGGGTCATGACAACAATGACATCAGAGACGGCTCAAGTATCATCGGTAAATCAAAGGACTAATCAGACGGAAAAATCAGATAGCTACAATCAACCCGTCAAGCTAGCTTATATAAAGCTAATCCTCTGCGCTACAGGGATTGGCATTGCTGGCGGATTAGTAGCAACTAGTTACTATTTTGTCCTAGAACAGTGTTTGCATTTTGTTTGGCATTGGTTGCCCGAATTTCTAGAACCCTATTTCCCCAGTTGGATACCCTCTTGGAATTATGTGTGGATTGCCACTACCATTGGTGGGTTTTTCGTGGGCTTATCCCTGTACTTCTTGGGGTTACCCGGTGAAATGGCGTTGGTGATCGAAAAAGTTCACGATCCAGGTAGGATGGAGCCTCGTCAAACTCCTGGCATGATTGTGACCTCTCTAATTTCCATCACCGCTGGCGGGAGTGCTGGACCAGAAGCACCTTTGGTACAGATTAATGGTAGCTTAGGTAGCTGGCTAGGAGTCAAGCTTAAACTGGCAATCAGCCATATCCGGATATTGACCTTCTGCGGGATGAGTGCTGCTCTTGGTGCCTTTTTTGGTGCGCCGATCGGGGGGGCATTGTTTGCCCTAGAAATTCCCCACCGCCGGAGTCTGGAATACTATGAAGCCATCGTACCAGCCATTGTCGCGTCAATTTTTAGCTTCTCTGTTTTCCGCTTTGGTACTGGGTTAAATGTGGGAGGAATTTACCGCTTTAACCTTTTTGATACATTACCTACTCTGTCCTGGCTAAATTTAATTGAGGGTGGATTACTCGGGGTTGCTGGTGGATTAGCTGCTATCGTGTTTATCTATATCTTTCGCTTTACCAAGTCTTGGATTAAATCTATTGAACATCGCCATATTTTGCTAGCTACACTAGGCGGATTATCTATTGGGTTGATTGCTGTATTCTTTCCCCAAACCCTATTTTTTAGTGAGGAGCAAATTGAAACAGTGATTGAACAAGGTCCCACTTTGGGGGTAACCATGTTACTGGGGATTGCCTTGGCAAAAATGTTTGCGATCAGTTTTACCCTCCACGGTGGGTTTAGAGGCGGATTTATCTTTCCTCTATTTTTCATCGGTGCCAATCTGGGTTTAGCTATCTCCATCGCCTTACCCGAAATTCATCCCACCATTGCTATGCTTTGCCTGATGGCAGCGGTGAATGTGGCTGTCACCAAAACACCGGTCAGTAGCACGGTTATTCTTAGCGTTCTGTCTGATACATCGATTCTTCCAATTATTGCTATTGCTAGCTTTGCCAGTTTCTTGTTAACTACTAATATTTCTTTGCTGAAAACTCAGCGATCGCGTAGTCAGGAGGGTATACCAGTAATGGCTTAAGAAGACTTAAGTCTGAGTTAGTCAAGGATTTAGTCAGTCAACAAAATCAGTTTTTTTGTTGAGAAGTTAGCTAATTGGGTAATTAAGAGTCAACCGCCAAAAAAAACCATCAGTTAGGTAAAATTGTATCGTTAACAGCTTCCTAGATAGGTACAGGGTGAAATCTTTAAAAGAGTTCTGTCTAAGTGTTGTTGATCTCGAATTGATGCCAACTGCGCTGAGGGTGGCTTTGGTCGTTGGCTCAGTTCTGTTTGTGATCAATCATGGTTCTGCTCTCCTACAAGGACAGATGACTCAACAGCGATGGATTTCAGGGGGTTTAACCTATATAGTTCCCTACTTGGTCAACATTCATGGTCAGTACACCATGCGTTCTAGGCAAACCGCTCGAAGAGGAAAAGCAGATTATAATCGCAATTCTGGTTGATTACGATATAGCATTTATCAATTGGGTGAGGTACTTTCGTCTGGGGTTTTAGGGAGCAGTGAGCAGGGAGCATGGAGTAGAGGTAAGAGTATGGGGAATAGGAAACCCAGGCGCGTTGAGGGGGGGGATTTGAAAAAATTTTGTGTACCTCATAAGTATGGAAAACGCTAGAGTGATGTCAAAACCCTGCTTCTGGTACAATGGTCAGCTAATTGAGGGCAACTCCCTGAGCCTGACCATTGATGAGCCAGGATTTATCTATGGCGCTACAGTTTTTACCACCCTACGAGTTTACCATCAGTCATTAGATCACCCACTAACCCATTGGACTAATCATTGCCATCGCCTCCAATCGAGTTTACAAGCATTTGGTTGGCAACAGCCGGATTGGGAGCAATTGCGCCAAGGAGCACAATCACTGATCACCCTTTACCCAGTGCTGAGAATTACCCTATTCCCCGATGGACGAGAATTGATTATGGGTCGTCCTCTGCCAGCCAATTTAGCTCAGTGGCAAGAACAAGGCATCACTGCTTGGGTAGCTGAGTCCTCTTCGGTAAAATTTCATCGCTGCTTACCCACTCACAAGACCGGGAATTATCTATCTCCATGGCTGGCGAAGCAAATGGCGCAAAATATGGGAGCACAGGAAGCAATTCTGGTAGATAATCACGGGAATTGGCTGGAAACTAGCACAGGTAACTTATGGGGATGGAGAGATGGTCAGTGGTGGACACCACCAGTGGAAGCTGGAATTTTACCAGGTGTGATGCGATCGCATTTAATTAAGTGGCTGACTTGCCAAAATCAGAGAGTTCGTGAGGAACCTTGGTCACCCGAGTTGGTAGGACAGTTGGATGCGATCGCATACACTAACTGCGTGGTGGAGGTTGTTCCCATTCACCGGGTCATTCAAGAAAATTCTGAACGAGTTTATGACCCACTACACCCAGTTTTCCAAGACTTACGTAAGTATTAACTATTAACTTTTAATTGACGAAAAAATTCGTACTCTGTTTATTGATCAGGGGTTGCCTTACATTAGCTGATAGCTCAATGCTGTTAGCGTAGCGTGCGCCTAGCGCATTAGCTGACTGCTTACCTTTAGTCTAAGCTTCAGACGTTCAAAGTAGTTGTTTTTACGGTATACACCCAATGATTATTATCAATAATTTAATTAGGTATGGATAAATCTACTTATCCTGCTATCTGTTGACCATTTTTTTGTAGCTAAAAAAATCTCTGCAATTACAATTACCAAGTTTTAAATTTGGTGCTTTCTGATTCAACCAATAGATTAGATTCGGTAAATTTCAGGATATAGCTATAGTAAAAATCCGTATTTATACGGTAAATTAATTTATCAAAATTGTGTAAATTCAATACATCTATTCAGAATTACAAGACAATTTTCGTAATAAATATATCGAAATGGCCCCTAGAGGGTCTGGGAGATAATATCTCGGTATGCCCTACTCAATGGTTTTTGTCTGGCTAAATTTTATCATAAAAACTGTTCCAATTAGCGATACAGATAGAGCAATGAGTGGTATCTATGACCTACAGTTAGTTGTTCTATCCATTGCTATCGCCTCGATTGTGACCTATAGGGTGCTGATTTTAGCTGGACAAGTAAAAACCTCACAAAAGCCTACCCGTAAAGGTTGGCTGATTGGTGGGGCAATGATCATGGGAGTTGGGATTTGGTCAATACACTTTTTGGGAATGCTAGCATTCCGGTTTCCGATCCCCATCACTTATGATACGCCCATGGTACTGCTTTCTTACTGGGTAGCAGTGCTAATCTCTGGTGCCGTACTCTATAGTGTCAGCCCCATCACCAACCTCAGACAGTTAATGGTGGGCAGTGTGGTAATGGGATTAGCGATCGCATCCGTACCCTACCTGCTGATCGCTGCCATGGGAATACCAGGGCTCATTCACTACAACCTCCTTTTAGTTGCCCTATCCGTTGTTATAGCCAGCTTGACATCCTTTTTCATCTTGTGGCTATCTTTTGATGTGGGGGTAGGAACCGGAAAATTCCTTCATGGGTGGAAGCTTTGCTGGGCAGTGCTCCTGGGATTAGCCATTACCGCTGTAAACTATACAACCATGATGGCAGCCAAGTTCACCGTTACTCCACCATTAGACACTGGGTTTTCTCCGACATTAAATACTTCGGTAGTAACAAGCACCATAGGGATAACTAACCTAATCATCTTCAGCCTCACCTTACTTGCCTCATATTACGAGCAGAAAACGAGTAAAGCACTGCAAGCTCTTAGACAAGAAGCATTGCAAGAGAGCGAAAGGCTATTCCGGATGGTGATTCGAGAAATGCAGGTCGGGGTATTGCTATTCGAGGCAAAAACCGAATTCATGCTCTTTAATCAAGCGGCTCTCGATATATTGGGCTTCACCGAAAGTGAATTGTTGGATAAAAGTCCTTTTGGTTCGGATTGGACTATCATTCACGAAGACACCACTCCATTCCCCACCGAAAGTCGTCCCATCCAACAGGCAATTAGCACCCGTAGACTGGTAAGAAACGTGGTAATGGGTGTCCATAATCAAGCTACTGAAGATTGGGTATGGTTACTAGTGAATGCCGATCCCCAGGTGGGGGTGGATGGGTTAGTAGAGCAAGTCATTTGTACCTTTAGTGATATCACCAATCGCAAGCGAGCCGAGGAAGCGCTGCGGCAAGCTGAAGCGAATTACCGTAGCATCTTTGAGAATTCAGTAGAGGGCATCTATCAGATTACACCGGATGGACGCTTTATTAGTGCCAATCCAGCCTTAGCGCGAATTTATGGCTATTCTTCTCCAGAAGAACTAGTGGAGTCGATTACGAACGTTTCAAAGCAAATTTACGTGGACACTGAGGCTCGTAACGAGTTTACTAACTTGCTAGCGGACAATGGCGCTTTATCATCCATTGAGGCTCAGGCTTATCGCAAAGATGGTAGTGTAATCTCGATTTTGGAAAATGTGCGCCCTGTCCGAGACACTAATGGGAATTTGCTCTACTACGAAGGCTCTGTGGAAGACATTACCGAACGCAAGCGAGTTGAACTCGCCTTGCTGGAGAGAGAGGAGCAGTATCGGTCAGTGGTGGAAAATGTGCAAGAGGTTATTTTCCAAACCGATGGGGTTGGGGTATTGACCTTTCTCAATCCAACTTGGACAGAAATGACGGGCTTTTCTGTAGCAGATAGCATTGGTACTAACTTTATTGATTATCTCCATCCTGATGACCGTCAAACTAACATAGAACTGTTTCAATCTCTAATTACCCAAAAACAGGAGTATTATCAGCAGGAACTA
Source organism: Moorena sp. SIO3A2 (assembly GCF_010672265.1). Lineage (NCBI taxonomy): Bacteria > Bacillati > Cyanobacteriota > Cyanophyceae > Coleofasciculales > Coleofasciculaceae > Moorena > Moorena sp. SIO3A2. The sequence goes on along the minus strand of NZ_JAAHHC010000007.1, from coordinate 335,386 downwards.
AGGTATATTACCAAGGATGGCGGCTCGGGCTGGCTCGAAATTCATGCGCAATTAACCCTAGATCCTGACAGTAATATCACAGGTACCTCTGGTACTATCCGAGATATTACAAATCGTAAATTAACCGAGTCACATCTGAAAGAAAGTGAGAGACAACTGCGTCAAGTTATTGATTTAGTGCCTCATTTCATTTACGCCAAGAACCGAGATGGAGAGTTTCTTCTAGCCAACAAAGCAGTTGCGGAAGCTTATGGTACGACAGTAGATGATTTACTATACCATCGGGATGAAGATTTTGCTCAATCCTTCCTAAAATCCTTCGAGTTTAGAGAGGCGGATTTGCAGGTATTGGAGAGTGGAGAACCGACACACCTTCCAGAAGAGACGATCATCTATCCTGATGGAGAAAAGCTTATCATCCAAACTACCAAAATTCCCTTCTCCTTAGCAATTGCCCACATGCCAGCGGTATTAAGCGTATCGATTGATATATCTGAGCAAAAGCAAGCCGAGGAAGCATTACACCAGCAACTGACTCGTGTGATGCTACTCAAACAGGTGACCCAAGAAATCCGCCAAAGTTTAAAGACTAAACAAATTTTTCAGACCACCGCCACACAAATTGGTCAAGTGTTTCAGGTGAACCGTTGCACCATTCATACCTATGTTTCCCAACCTTATCCTCGCATTCCTACAGTTGCTGAGTATTTAGAAAAGGGTTATCTATCGATACTGGATTTAGAAATTCCGATTCTGGGGAATCCTCATTTAGAGCAGTTGTTAGTCCAAGACCGAGCCATCAGTTCCCCTAATGTTTACGAAGACCCCCTTCTGAAACCGATGATCCCAATAAGTCGGCAGATTGGAGTCAAATCCATGTTGGTAATTCGTACTTCCTATCAGGGGGAACCGAATGGTGTGATTGGAATACATCAGTGTGATGAATTTCGTCAGTGGAGTCTGGATGAAATTGAGTTACTCGAAGCCGTCGCTGACCAAGTAGGGATTGCTATTGCTCAGGCTCACCTGCTTGAGCAAGAAACCCGCCAACGAGAGCAATTGACTGAGCAAAATTTCGCCCTAGAGCAAGCTAGAAGAACTGCCGAAGCGGCCACTCAGGCAAAAAGCGAATTTCTGGCAACCATGAGCCATGAAATCCGCACTCCTATGAATGCCGTGATTGGCATGACGGGTTTGCTACTGGATACAGACCTAACCTCCCAGCAACGAGACTTTGTGGAAACTATCCGCAATAGTGGGGATAGTTTACTCACCATCATTAATGATATTCTCGATTTTTCAAAAATTGAATCTGGAAAGCTGGAGTTAGAAGAACAACCGTTTAATCTGATCACTTGCATTGAGGAATCCTTAGATTTGTTGGCGGCAAAAGCAGCTGAGAAAAAATTGGAGTTAGCCTATCTATTCCATCCCAACACTCCACCCATGATTGTGGGAGATGTGACTCGGCTGCGCCAAATTCTAGTCAATTTGTTGGGGAATGCGATTAAATTTACCCATATCGGGGAAGTGTTAGTTTCTGTAACTGCCCGAGAACTTAGCATAGGGGAATTGGTTGATGGCAAAGAAACAGAACACAGTAATACTGCTAACTACTCCTACCCGTTGGCCTCTGCTCCTGACTACGGAAAACATTACTCTTTGAGTTTCCCTACTCTAGCCAATGGAAAGGACTACACTCTACAAGGAGGATTTGACCAGACGGGCTATATCAACGGGGTCAGGGGAGCTAAAGGAACACAGAACAATACCAGAGACAACACGAGAGTATTTTCACCGCCTCACCCCCAGATTTCTTCCCGCAACCCTCACACTGCCAGATTTCGTTCCGCCTCTACTCAATCTTCGATCTACGAAATCCAATTTGTGGTCAAGGATACTGGGATTGGCATTCCTGAGGATCGGATCGACCGCCTCTTCCAGTCCTTCTCTCAGGTGGATTCCTCCACATCTCGCCAATATGGAGGCACAGGTCTTGGTTTGGCCATTTGTCAACGGCTCACCACCATGATGGGTGGGAAAATTTGGGTAGAAAGTCAAGTTGGTCAAGGCTCTAAATTTTATTTCACTGTATTGGCTAAACAGCCTGATCCGATCGAGGAACCTAAGCTGCCAGTATCTCAGCCATTGTTAGAAGGAAAGCGGCTGTTGATTGTAGATGATAGTGCGACCAACCGCACGATTATCTCCGAGCAAGCTAAGTCTTGGGGTATGCTTACCCAGACAGCAGCATCAGGTAGAGAAGCTCTCGATTGGCTCAGTCAGGGGGATAAATTTGACATTGCCATTCTGGATGGGTATATGCCTGAGATGGATGGTTTTACCCTAGCAACGAAAATCCGCCAGCAGTCTGAGGGTCAAGCCTTGCCCTTGGTAATGCTGAGCTCAATGAATCAATCAGATACAAAGCATCATCAGAGTCAGCTAGATATTGCAGCTGTCTTAAACAAGCCTATTAAGCAATCTCAGCTTCACGATGTTTTGACCCAGGTGATGAGCGGACAGCCGATCAAGATTAAGCGAACACCTGCTCAACACCTAAAACTTGACACCGAAATGGCTCAAAAGCATCCTTTGCGGATTTTGTTGGCTGAAGATAATATCGTTAACCAGCAGTTAGCCCTGCAATTGTTGAAACGGATGGGTTACCGGGCTGATGTCGCGGGGAATGGATTAGAAGTACTCCAAGCTCTTAGTCGTCAGCCCTATGACTTGGTTTTGATGGATGTCCAGATGCCGGAAATGGATGGCTTAACTGCGACGCAACGCATTTGTGAACAATGGCCAGCTCATTTACGCCCCTGGATTATTGCCATGACTGCTAATGCCATGGAAGGGGATCGAGAAATGTGCCTGAGTGCAGGAATGGATGATTACATTAGCAAGCCTATCCAGGTACCAGAGTTAGTCCGTGCCTTGAGTCAATGTCCGCACTATCGTCAACCTTCCAACCCAGTAGTAGCTGATCAAGCTGTTGACTTTTCGGTTTTGCAATCCTTGATCGACAGTATCGGAGAACGGGGGGCCGAATGCTTGCTTGGTTTGATTGAAATTTACTTAAAAGATACTCCGAGGTTAGTGCAAAACATGGCTCAAGCAATTAGTGAAGAAGAGCCAAAAGCCATGGAAATTGCGGCTCACACATTAAAGTCTAGTAGCGCTACCCTAGGGGGTATAAATCTCTCCAAACTGTGTCACGAACTGGAAAGTCTGGGCAGGTCGGAAACCATCACTGGAGCAGCGGAAATTTTTGCGCAGCTTGAGTCTGAATACCAACAACTCAGAGTAGGACTGACTAAGAGTGCTAAGAAAATTGAAGAACAATCCTTGAGTCCAGTGCTCTAATAGACCTCTTGCAAAAGTCTTTTTAGAATAGTGTTTGCGTCAATTATTGTCCACTGTTTCCTGTTACCATATCCGCTGTTACCGACAACTGCCGCGAAGTCTAATGTATAATTAAAAATTATGGGGTAAGGTTAGGGAAACCAGCAAACAAATCGTAATCGTAAACTATTGCTTCTAAAAAGGACAAGACAAACGTCCTTCTCGCAGCTGTACTACTGGCTGATTGGAGATTCTGACTAAGTTTTCATCATGAGTTGTGACAATAACTGTAGTGCCTAGGTGATTGAGTTTCCTGAGAATGTTTAATACCTGCCAAGAATTGTCGGGATCGAGGTTACCTGTTGGTTCATCAGCTAATATCAAGGGCGGTGTACTAACAATGGCACGAGCCAGGCTTACCCGTTGTTGTTCTCCTCCTGAAAGTTGCTCTGGAAAACAGTTGGCTTTGTGTTGCAAACCGACTAATTTAAGGGTTGGTGTTAGGCGTCGCTTAATTTCTTTGCGAGTGAAACTCTGTGCCCACAGAACAAAAGCGATATTCTCTGACACAGTTCGCTTGGGAATTAGTTTGTAGTCCTGAAAAACAATCCCCAGGCGACGGCGTAGGAATGACAAGCGATCGCCTCGTAATTGCCCAACATTGAATTGATCGACAAATACTTTCCCTTGGGTGGGGCGCTGTTCACCATAGAGTAACTTTAGCAATGTGGATTTACCAGCACCAGAAGGCCCTGTGATAAATAAAAAGTCTCCTGACTTGACTTCTAGATTGACGTTAAACAAACCTCGGTTGTTGGGATAGGTTGTTGTTACTCCTTGTAATTTGATTATCGCTTTCTGGGTCATTAGGGATTAGGGAAAGATAGGGAAGTGTGGGAGGTGTGGGAGGTGTGGGGAGATGGGGAGATCCGGAGATGGGGAGATCGGGAGTCAGATGAACAACTGGCCTTCCACGGGGCTAATAAGCTGCGGACGCAAGCTTGAGCACACAGCCGATCCCCATTAGCGATCGCATAAAAACAATACGAAACAATACTAATGGTGCGAACTAATCCTTTGAGGTCTATTGATCAGGGATAGGGATTAGGTTATGCCAACCTTTGACCTAAGGCTTTGAGAGCAAACTGAGGGAAAACCATTATTCTTTGAGCTAAGGCTTTGAGAGCAAACTGAGGCAGAACCATCATTCGCCGCCAACGGTGGGGTTCTTGATACAACCGATATAACCATTCAAGATTATTGTTCCGGAACCAGGCTGGCGCACGGGTTTTAGCCCCTGACCAGATATCAAAGCTACCACCAACACCAATCCAAGTGGATTGGGGACACAGGTGGCGATTCTGGGCAATCCAAAATTCTTGACGTGGTACACCTAAGCCGACTAATATGATTTTGGGCTGCTGTTGTTTTAAGGTCAGCTTTAATTCTTCCTCTGCTTCTGCACTGAGGTAGCCATGACTAATTCCTGCGATCGCTAATTTTGGAACTCTCTTCTGCCAAACCCTAGCTGTTTTTTGGACTACATCAGGGGCTGCCCCATAGAAGAACACTGGGCAAGATTCTCCGTATTGTCCAGCCTTGACCAGTAAAGACTGAGCTAGTTCAATTCCTGGACAGCGCTGCTTTTTTTTTCCGTGGAGTCGTAAGTAAAATATAATACCTGCCCCATCAGGAATCACTAGTTCTGCCTGCTTGATAACGGCAGCTAGCTCAGGGTTGCGCTCTCCCTGGATTGCCATTTCAGCATTTAGAGTTACCACATGACTACCTAGACCTTTGGTGAGACGATCATCTAAGTAATGACTATAGTTGTCTAAAAGGTGAACGGGTAACCCCAAGACAGGAAATTGTTCAGCTGTTTCAAACATTGGCTTTTGCATACCCTCACATCACCCATGTATTTTATTCTACGTAAGACCAGTTAAACCCTTCGGCTCTTCCGAACTTGTTATGGTAATTGGAATTTAACTGATGCTGAAATCATTACTGGGCATTGCTTTGAGAGTTAAAAAACTTTTGATCAAGTCAAATTTTTTTTCCCAGTCAGGGCATAACAGATTTGGGCGGTTATTTAGGATGATCTCTTATGGCAGAGCCAAAACTTCTTTAATTAACTCCTTAGGATTTCGTACTGATCAGGAAAACTTGGGAATTGGGTTGGGAATTGGGTATGTGATTGGGTCCTAATTGAGAATTGGGATTTGATGGTGCTGTTGAACTCAATTAGGAATTATTCCCCCATCCTTGCTGAACTTAGGTGGCGGAAGTTTCATTAACAATTAAAAACACTATTAGGAGTTGTTCGCGTAGCGTGGCCGTAGGCCAACGGTTGACCTTTTAGCGCAGAACAGAGTCAACCGTCAACCGTCAACCATAAACTGTTAATCAGCTCTTAGCAAAGACACTAGCAGCAGCAGCAATACCTGCTCCTGGTGTCATGGATTGGTGTCCTAATTCCTGAAGGGTGGCTTCGAGAGCACCAATGACAGTAAGAATATCTTGCTCACTGACAAAACCTAAGTGACCAATGCGGAATATTTTTCCTTTATAGTTGTCTTGTCCCCCAGCTAGAGCAATGTTATAGCGTTTTTTCATCACAGAACGGATTTGTTCGGACTCTACTGATGTGGGAATCACTGCAGTTGCGGCTGGGCTAGCATACTCATCAGAACCAAACAAAGGTAATGATAGGGCTTTGACGGCGGCACGAGTTGCTTCCATCAGACGCTGGTGACGGGAAAATATTGATTCTAACCCTTCTCTTTTCATCATGCCCAGTGCAGTTTGTAGGGCAATGACTAGGTTCACTGGCGGGGTAAAGGGATTGCTGTTTTTAGCAGTAGATTTCTTGTAAGTCCCCAAATCTAGGTAAAACTTGGGCAGGGTAGCCGTTTTGTAGGCTTCCCAAGCTTTAGGACTAACACTGACAAATCCTAGTCCTGGGGGAATCATGTATCCCTTCTGGGAACCAGAGCCTACTACATCGAGACCCCACTCATCAATGGGTACATTGACTGCTCCAAGACTGGTAACTGCGTCAACAATAATTAGGGCTTCCCCGTGGTCTTTGACGTAACGATTTATGGTTTCTAAGTCGTTGAGAACGCCAGTAGAGGTTTCAGAGTGGGTGACGATTACGGCTTTGATTTGCTTTTCGGTATCAGCTTCTAGCTTTTCGCGAAACTGCTCCGGATCTAAGGGCTTACCCCACTCGGCGGTAATGGTGTCCACTTCCAGACCAAAAGCAGTACTGATTTTTCCCCAACGATCGCCAAATTTACCATTAGAACCAACTAAAACGCGATCGCCTGCACTGAGGAAGTTAATAATGCCAGCTTCCATGACTCCGGTACCGCTAGCGGTTACAGTCAAGACATCATTTTTGGTCTGGTGTAGCCATTTGAGGTTTTCATTGACCTCTGCCATGATTTCGCTAAATTCGGGACTACGGTGTCCGATCGGGTGTTTGGCCATGGCCAGTAATACTTGTTCTGGTACTGGCGTCGGGCCAGGAATCATTAGTTTGAGCTTGTCTTCCATCTGTAGTTAGTCTTGGTATCTAGGGTTGTTGTGATCTGATGATTGGTTAGTTACTCTGAAGTGACCGATTAAGTCTTGGATCTTACCGGACAAAACCGGAAATTCAAGGTTAATTTAGGGGTTAATTTGGCGTTTCACCACCGGAGCATGGGAGCGGTTATCCCCACCCATGCTTACACGACCAACCCAGCCGCGCTAGATTTAAACTTGCCTTCAAGTCTTTGTATATTGACACCCTGCAGTTAGGACACTCTTTAGTTCGGAGCCATAGCGAGCATGTGTTATTGATGCCGACAGTGGGAGTAACGCTCCTCAGGAGTAGGTAACAATCTCAAAATATATTGGCTCAAATGAGATACTCTGACTAAATTTCTTAGTTTTTTTTTATGAAGTTGACAATTTGTTGACTATTTAATGGGGGAGTCTTCCTGCTGAATCCGGTAAACCATTTGTTGAATCATGGGCATCCAACTTGACGCTGTTGAGAGACCAGCGATACTCCATGGGCAAGTTGGCTCGCTGACAGCTTTGTTCTAATTGCTTCTGTTGAGCTCGGGCTTTACGCAGAGTACTGATCAATTCATGAACCTGCTCTCGCAATTGGGGGTTTTGACTGGTAGCAAATGCTGTTTGGCGCTCTAGCAGTTGGAGCAGCAGTTCGTAGTGAATATAAGATGGAAGGGGAATTGGATCCATGAAATTTGCTGTACCTCGGTGAGTCTGAGTCTGCCATCACAATTGACTATTTTTTTGGGCTATGGGTCACTGATGGCTAAACAAGCTGGCAATAGCAACTGCTGGGTCTGGCTGTTTTACCAATGACTCACCAATCAGGACGGCTGTGGCTCCGGCAGATGCTACCTGATCAAGGTGAGCGTTGGTATGAAGCCCTGATTCACTGACTACCAGAATGCCACGTTCGAGTAGTTGGTTACCCCTTGCTGCTAGTATTTGACAGGTTGTTTGTAAATCGACGGAAAAATCTTCCAAGTTACGATTGTTTATACCTACTAGGGTAACGCCATCGAGAGATAATACTCGATCTAATTCAGATTGGGTATGGACTTCGATCAAGGGGGTGATCGACAGAGTCTTAGCAATTTTGATAAAGTATTGCAGGTCTTGATCGGAAAGGATGGCTGCAATCAATAAAACTGCATCTGCTCCGTGACTACGAGCCATGTACATTTGGTAGGGATAGATGATGAACTCCTTACACAGCAAAGGCATGTCTACAGCAGCACGAACTTTTGCCAGGTTTTCCCAACTACCCTGAAAGAATTTTTGATCGGTCAGCACTGAGATCGCACTAGCACCACCTTGGCAGTATGACTGAGCAATGGCTACTGGGTCAAAATCTTCTCGAATAACCCCCTTGCTAGGAGATGCTTTTTTGATTTCTGCAATCAGGGCAGGGCTAGTCTTTCCTGATTTTAGGGCTGCTAGAAAGTCTCGGGGGGGTGGTGCTGTTTGTACTCCCTTGCGCAACTCCACTAGGGGCAGACTTTCCCGCATCTGGTCAATTTCTTTCTCTTTGTGCCAGACAATTTCTTCGAGAATATGGTGGGGTTTATCGTCTGGTAATGCAACTTGATAGTGCAGGGTTTGGATTTTAACTGCTGGATTAGGTGGGCGTCGGCGAATTTGCATCAGTAGTTTTATATAGTCCGTGTTTGGCGTCAGTCCCTCAGTGCGTCAGTCTCTCAGTGCGTCAGTCCCTCAGTGCGTCAGTCCCTCAGTGCGTCAGTTTCATAATCCTTTGTTAATTAGCAATTAACAAAGGATTATGACTAATGAGTTACAGCTCGTTTGTAAGCTTCGTCGAGTACTTCTGAGAGAGTGGGGTGAGCATGGACTAGGTAGGCGAGGGAGTTGACGGATTGTCTGTTTGCGATCGCATTTGAGGCTTCGTGAATTAAGTCGGAGGCGTGGATACCTAGGATGTGGACTCCTAGCACTTCCCCGGTATCTTTACGGTAGATCACTTTCGCTACCCCATCTGCTTCTCCTTCTGCGATCGCTTTAGAATTCCCCTTAAAGTAAGATCTTACAACGGATACTTCAAAGCCTTCTTCGGAGGCCAATTGTTTGGCTTGTGGTTCGCTCAGGCCGACGTAGCTGATTTCTGGATGGGTAAAGGCGGCTGCGGGTATGCTGCGATAGTCTACGGTGCGCTGACGTCCACAGATATTCTCTACTGCGACAATACCTTGAGCGGATGCGGCATGGGCTAACATCATTTTCCCAGTGGCATCACCAATTGCCCAAAGATGGGGCACGGGTTCCCCTGCTGAAAGTACTGCCATGGTGTCATCTACGGGAATAAAACCGCGCCGGTTTGTTTCCACACCTACGGCATCTAGTCCTAGGTCTTTGGTGGCGGGAATCCGACCTGTAGCGACCAGACAAGCATCGACTTCGAGCACATCGACTACTTCCTTAGTTTTGGCATCTGCTAGTTCAATTACCACAGGGGAACCGGGAGTTACTTTCATCGCTAGCACCCCAGTGTGGGTTTCAATGTCCCGAGGTTTGATCAGTATTCGTGTGGCTAGTTTGGCAATATCAGGGTCAAAGGTTGGCATCAGGTTGTCTAGGGCTTCGATCATGGTGATTTCACATCCTAGTGCTGTGTAGACATCGGCAAACTCTAGACCAATGTAACCACTGCCCACGATTGCTACCCAATCTGGCAGCCATTCTAGTTTTATGGCATCATCACTGGTAAATACGGTTTTGCCATCAATCTCAATTCCTGGGGGTACAAAGGGAATTGAACCAGCGGATATCATAATGTCTTTAGCTGTGATCGTTTTTTCACCATTGTCTGTAACAACGGTTACTTTTTGATTACTAGCAACTTTACCCCAGCCTTTGATAATATCCACACCCAAGCGTTTTAGGCTGTTGGTCAGGTCACCACGAATTTTACTGACTAGATTGCTGGCATGATTTGCGATCGCATTTCGGTCAAACTCAACCCCAGCTACTTTAATCCCAAGGGCATTGAGATGATGAGCGTCCTGTAGCTCTCGCACTCTACCTGATGCGGCTAATAGAGCTTTAGAAGGGATGCAGCCCCGGTTGACACAAGTTCCGCCCATGTCAGCGGCTTCAATCATAGCGGTTTTCAGACCACAGCTAACTGCGTGTAAGGCAGCACCATGACCCCCCACACCAGCACCGATAATCACTAAATCGTAATCAAAGTCTTGACTCACATCTATCTCCTGAGTTAGATTGGCTATGCTTCGTCCTTATTATTTTCAACTTGAGCAATCCACGATTGCAAGTGCCCAAGTATTAAGATTGGGAGGATGAAGTATGAAGTATCAAGGATCCCAAAGGGAATAGGGAACAGCGGATCTGGGAACAGCGGATCTGGGAACACGGAACACGGAACACGGAACACGGAACAGGGAACACGGAAAAACTCCTGTGTACCTCATTAGGCTAGAAACCGCTATAGAAAAAATTTTAGCTAGCCCCAATCCCTTAATTGTTATTAGTTACAGGTCATAACTATAGATTTTTTTCAACTTACTTAAGTTAGATGGGGTGCATGTCACTTATGCAGAGCATTTGTACTCAAGCTATCGCCCCTTCATCGCTCTTTTTTTATTGAACCATAAAACCCCGAATCTGTTTCCCCTCTTGCCTCTTGCCTCTTGCCTCTTGCCTCTTGCCTCTTGCCTCTTACCATTGAAATACTGAGCATATATTGAACCATCACCTGTCAAAAATAATATTTTTTTTATAACTATAAAATTTCCTTAAATAATTCAAGATTTTGGCTAACATACCTGCTAGATTCTGGAGGGTTACAAATCCTTTAAAAGATTGAGGTTTTAAGTAATGTTTAAGCGATTTTTTCAGTTGATTGGACTATTGGCTGCAGTAGTCTTGCTGAGCACAACACTAGGGGTTTCTCCTGCCCAAGCCCAAGTTATTGATGGCCCTGTAGGACGGACAACCACTGAATTTTATAATTTCCCTGAGGCCAGAACATTAGGTCCAATTACTGAAATCACCGTTCATCACGGCTTTATTATTGATGGCTTTAAGGTAAGTTATGCCAATGGAAAATCATTTCAGAATGGGGGTACTGGTGGCGGAGAGACCACCATTTCTTTTAGTGCAGATGATCCATTAGTAGAAGTAGATGGTTACGTTGCCGACTATTCATATGCTGGCAACAAACCCTTAATTGCCCAATTAACATTTAAGACTCTTAAGGGCAAGAGCTATGGTCCGTTTGGTACTATGCAAGCAACATCAAACCGAAAGCCATTCACCTTGAAAGCTGCCCAACCCACCATTCAATCATTCTTCGGCAGCGCCAGTGGCTATCTCACCTCTTTGGGAGTCTATATCGACACCGGGTGTGAATAAACTGGGGATAGTTATCATCCGTATTCCCATCTTGTTGGGTAACCGGAGATAGTTCTTAATAAACCCTGCTTTATTGTTTTTTTGATAAGGCAATTTATATAGTGTTTTTGGAATTCCAAGAACACTATTTTTTATAAAAATCATAAAATTAGATGTAGATGCCTTTAAAGTAAGGTGGTTTAACTAAGCTGGTTGAGTTTTGTCAGTCAACCAGCCTACCTCAGACTTTATACTTTATATCATGTCCGGATAATTAGTGATAAAAACTATCTCCGATTAAACCTTATTCCTTTACTTCTGCCTTCTGCCTTCTGCCCTCTGCCTTCGATTTACCAAAGTGTAAGTATTCAAACAGACATGATATCAGACTTTAAAAAAACGTTGCCGTTTAGCTTCGTACAACATCAAGGCAGCAGCAATGGCTACATTTAAGGATTCTACTCCTGGCATCAGGGGAATATTCACTTGCTGATCTGCTGTTTTTACCAAGTCTTCCCTAAGTCCAGCTGCTTCATTGCCCAGGAGTATTAAGCTAGGACAGCGCCAATCTATGTCCCAGTAACTGACCTTAGCATCTGGTACTGTGGCCACTACTTGTATCCCTTGAGCTTGAGCTTGAGCTACGAGGGTGGGCAAATGGGGGGTAACTGCCATGGGCAGACGGAACCACTGACCGACTGAGGCTCGCAATACTTTAGGATTATCTAGCTCTACACTATCGGAACTTAGCCACAATCCTTCCGCACCAGCGGCTACCGCAGTTCTAATGATTGTTCCAAGATTTCCTGGGTCTTGTATGGTTTCTAGAGCCAGCCCTAGGGAGAGGGAATTGAGGGGTTTCGGGGAAAGGGGAAGACGGGTTGCTGTGGCTACTACTCCATCTGGCTCAACTGTAGTAGCGATCGCTTTTAGTACAGACTGACTTACCACTTCCACTCTTTGAGACCGAACGGAAGCATCTTGGGATAGTTGTGGATGAGCTTCAAGCCATTCTGATGTATAGCAGAGGGTGACTAGGGGATAATCTACGGCACAGGCTTCTGCCAACAGGTGGGTTCCCTCCAACAGAAATAGGTCTTGCTGCCGACGTCCTTTGACTCTGTGCAGCTTCCGAATTTCCTTGACTAGGGGATTCTTGGTGCTTGTGAGCATACCAGTTTGGTTAATTATGCGGAACCCGGGACTTGAACCCGGAAGTCCTTGCGAACACTAGAACCTGAATCTAGCGCGTCTACCAATTCCGCCAGTTCCGCGTTTGTTGGCGCTATAGCAATCGTTGGTGATTCCGAGAGTGGTCAGTCCTGAGTCATAACTGTCACGGTTTAGGATTCAACTTAGGGTTGCTATGGGGGTTGCTCTATTAGCTCACCGGTTTTTTAGTATACAGCATTTACTGCTATTGTGGACAAGTTTGTTGTCGATAGCCGCAACGCCTGAAAATTTACCGGTTTACATTGCCAACTTCTGAGTATAGTGGAAAACCTGACATTTGATCAAGATACGTGGAAAACTAGACATTTAAAAACTTTCAGGTAAAATCAAAACCAAATTTAACATTTCGCCAGAAATTATAATGATTTTGGAGGATAGACCCATTAATCACTCTCAAAGCCCGATAAATCCCCCATCTCTGTCCCAGGAAAACGAATCGGTTCTCAAGATTTGGGGTAGAGCGTCTCTCCACGGACAGGTAAAAATTAGTGGAGCTAAAAATTCTGCCTTGGCAATTATGGCAGGGGCTTTACTGTGTTCTCAAGATTGCCGACTGCGTAATGTGCCCTCCCTAGTAGATATCGAGCGTATGAGCCAGATTCTTGCTGCTGTGGGAGTGAAGCTCAAACGCAGTGGTGACATCTTAGACCTAGATGTCAGCCATATCGGACAATCAAAAGCTCCCTATGAGTTGGTGAGCCAGCTGCGAGCTAGCTTTTTTATCCTCGGTCCGATCCTAGCGCGATTGGGAGTGGCACGGATACCACTGCCTGGTGGCTGTGCTATTGGTGCTAGACCAGTAGACCTCCATGTCAGGGGTCTACAAGCTATGGGCGCTCAGGTTCATATTGAGCATGGCATTGTCAATGCTTATGTGAAAGGAACAGGTAACAACAAGCTAAAGGGGGCGAAAATCTACCTGGATTACCCCAGTGTGGGGGCAACGGAAACTCTGCTGATGGCAGCGACTCTGGCAGAAGGGGAAACCACCCTTGAAAATGCAGCTCAAGAGCCAGAAGTGGAGGATTTGGCGAATTTCTGCCGAGCGATGGGAGCTCAAATTAGTGGTGCTGGTACTAAAACTATTAGTATCTCTGGGGTTTCTAGTTTACATTCGGTGGATTACCCAATTATTCCTGACCGGATTGAGGCTGGAACTTTCTTGGTAGCTGGGGCAATTACCCACTCTGAACTGAGCCTTTACCCAGTAATACCGGAACATTTAACTGCTGTGATTGCTAAGCTACAGGCAATTGGTAGTGAGGTGATGGTTGAGGCACCCAATCGGTTACGAATTATTCCTAATAAACTAAGGGCAACGGATATTGAAACCTTGCCTTATCCTGGATTTCCTACGGATATGCAAGCCCAGTTTACGGCGTTGCTGGCTCTGAGTGAAGGAAACTGTGTTGTTAGCGAAACGGTTTTTGAAAATCGGCTGCGTCATGTTGCCGAATTGAATCGCATGGGGGCGGATATACGGGTTAAAGGGAATAATGCGATTATCCGAGGTGTGCCAATGTTGTCGGGAGCACCAGTAGTGGGTACGGATTTACGGGCATCTGCTGCACTTGTGGTCGCTGGGTTAGCGGCAGAAGGAATAACTACGATTCAAGGACTCCGTCATTTAGACCGGGGTTATGAAGACTTGGAGGGGAAACTGCGACAACTTGGTGCTAGAGTAGAACGGGTTCCGGCTCAGATAGAGGAAGAGGAACTTCCTCCGACTCCCACTAATGCCATGACTGCAACACCGTAGTAGTTACCGTAGTAGTTATAGTCATTAGTTATTAGTCATTAGTCATTTAGAAATTGTTAATTGTTAATTGTTAATTGTTATCTGTTATCAATTAACAATTAACAATTTTCAGTTTTCAATATGTCTACTAGAGCTTGTTTTACTGTGGAATACTGATATTCCCATCCATAACTAGTGGTTCGTTTGGGTAGCACCTGTTGACCTTCCAAGACTACTATGGCTCCTTCTCCCAAAAGGGCTTCTAGAGCAACACTGGGAACTGGTAACCAGGAGGGACGATTGAGAACATCTCCAATGGCTTTACATAGTTCGGACATCAAGACAGGATTGGGAGCTGTGGCATTGAAAATCCCTTCCATGTCTGGTCGGGTTAGGGCAGCTATGATTAAGTTCACTAAGTCATCTCGGTGAATCCAAGAAAACCATTGGCGACCGGTACCGATTGGCCCTCCAGCAAACATTTGAAAGGGGGGTATCATTTTCGCTAGGGCACCGCCATTGCCCAAAACTATACCAATGCGCAGAATCACTAGTCGCACATCTGCATCTTGGACTTTCTGGGCTTCCCCTTCCCAGGCTTGACAAACCTCTGCCAGAAAGTCCTCTCCAGCAGGACTTGTTTCATCAAAGGTTACTGTTTCACTAGTGCCGTAGTAACCAATGGCAGAAGCGTTTACTAATACCGTGGGTTTAGGGTCAGCAAGGGCGATCGCTTCCACTATTTTTTGGGTCCCTAATTGGCGGCTATTGAGGATGTCTTCCTTACGGGCTGGTGTCCAGCGCTCCTCAGCAATCGGGGCTCCGGCTAAATTGACTACACCATCACAGCCTGCGATCGCATTTTGCCAATCCCCTGATTCGGTGGGAGTGTAGGCAATAGTTTCTATATTGGGAAATTGCGCCGTAGCTTTAGCTGAGTTACGGGTTATAATTAAGGGTTGATGTCCTTCTTCCTGTAGACGCTCCACTAAGCGGCTACCGACAAATCCTGTTGCTCCAGTAATTGCGACTTTCATACTTCATCCTTGATACTCTATATCGTGTCTGATACCATACTCATCGGTTAGGCTAACACGGGGATACGGGGACGGGAAGACGGGGGAAAATGTTTAGGATGGGTAATTATCCTTCAGTTGATGGTTTGGTTTCACCGTAAGCCATGCCGTTGGCTTCAGCGTACCGATTCATGAAGCGCATGAAGCGTTCCCAGTGGTCGTCTTCGTCAATTTCAACTTTACACTCCACTCCTGCTAGCTCATCTCCTTCTGGACCACCGAAGCGAAATTTTATTGAGGAAGGAGTCATAGCAATGACCCCTTCTTCGTCTGTTAAGACCATTGATTGAGAAAATCGGTTTCTATAACTGTTGAATTGTTCAATAGCCTTTAACTTTTCAAAGGTCATCAAGACGATGCGGGCTCCTGACCGTCGGTTTTTTCTGAGGCTGACGTCACTCAGCTGTTCATAAATACCGTCAAAGAATTGGATGGATGGTGTTGAGGAGTTCATTTTAAATATAAAAACATGGTTAAATTTTAGTATATCGCCTGAGGAGGGGTTGACAAAATTATTTTTATAGGTACAAGGTAATCGGGAGTCGGGAGTCGGGAGTCGGGAAGAGAGCTTGTAGGGTGGGCAAAGAAAGTTTGGTTATTTTGAGTCGTTTAGATTAGATTACTTTGCCCACCCTACTTTAATTGGTATTTTTTTTGACTCTTCCTAAGCAATAATTTTGGAGATTATTTCCAGTTACTTGAGGATGTTGAAGTATAAAATCTAGGTATAAAATTTAATTTATAAATAGTTGATAAACAGTATTGGTGATTGTTCATAATATTAAAAACTAGTTTTCTATCTTTACTCTTGCTCTTAAGTCCCTGCTCCGAATTCCCTAAAAACAAACGAAGACTAACCACAAATGAACCGCCGCCGCATTCTCAAAGCTGGACAACCTTACAGCTTTAGCCAATATTTTGACCTTCCCTTTACCCTAGAAGATATTTTGGCTGAATTTGACTGTACCTTTGTGCGATCGCATATCGATCTCCCTCGTCCTCCCCTTCCCGAAGCGATCGCATTTATCCTTGGATTATACTTAAGGAAGTAAACTATGAAGTAAACAAGGTGTTAAAATCTATGGCAAAGAATACTCAAAGTCATTTTGCCCCCTACTTAAAACATAGAGGGAAAACTGTTGAAGAACAAATTATAGCAATTCTCTATCCCATGAGGTAGGGATCCCCCTAAATCCCCCTTAAAAAGGGGGACTTTGAGGCTGAAAAGCGTACCTCATAAATCCTATAAACGCTATAAACTCAATCAACCTGCTCTGGCATGGCTAAGAAAACGCCTTGAAGAGGAAATCACTCAAGAAGAAGCTAAAATTCGACAGGAAGATTTAGAAAATTTTAAACAAATTGTTGATAGTTTTCGTCCAGAAGGCTCTAAACTATATAGCTACTAATGATTGTTTTTGTCGATACCGGCCTTTTAGGGTTGTTATCTTCTCCCAATGACAAATTAGAAGCACAACAATGTCAGCAATGGCTTTACTCTCTTTAACTGAATCCTAACACCCGTTCACGCCACACCCAGTAAGGCTAATCATAATTCCTCTATCCTTGATTAACTCTTATCTCTTGCCTCTTGCCTTTTGCCTCTTGCCTCTTGCCTCTTGCCTTTTGCCTCTTATCTGTTCCCTGTTACCTGCTCCCTACTCCCTACTCCCTTTATTCTATACTAATAGTGTCACTGTCTTGAAACTGTCATGATTGCTGATAAAAGTCCCAATTACATTTCCAAAGAAGACTATCTATCCTACGAAGAAGATAGTGCCATCAAACACGAGTATATTGATGGAGAAGTCTATGCCATGGCTGGGGCGAGTGATGCCCATGTTACTATTGCCCTTAACCTGGCTTCAGCCTTAAGAAATCATGTCAGGGGCACTGGCTGTCGGGTTTATATGGCAGATATGAAAACTTATGTTGAAGCATCCAATAGTTATTATTATCCTGATGTTATGGTGACTTGCGATGCCAGAGACCGAGAATTGAGCAATTATAAAAAATATCCTTGTTTAATTGTGGAAGTTTTATCTCCCAAGACTGAAGCCTTTGACCGGGGTGACAAATTTTATAATTATCGAAAATTAGACACCTTGGTGGAATATGTTTTAATTAGCCAAAACCATCAGCGGCTAGACTGCTTCCGCCGAAATTCTGAGGGAATTTGGACATTGCAATTTTATGATCCGGGCAGTGAGATTAATCTAGAAACTGTGGATTTTAGGACTAGTCTTGAGGCTTTGTATGAAGATGTAATGTAAGCCGTCAGCCATCAGCTGTCAGCCTTCAGCCTACAGCCAAGGGATTATCCGAGGGAGAAGCTACGGGAACGGGCATTAGATGAAAGCAATCAGATATTCAAGGTAAATTTATACCTTACTCCTTTTTTTTTACAAATATGAGATGCACCCATTGATGGGTGTTGTGGTGGCATAAGCCAAAAACCAATAACTTTGTATAATGGATTTATAGAAAGTTATTGAACATACTTCCTAAGACTTATGCGTGACCTATAACAACTGATAAAAAATATTCAAGAACTACTAGAAGACGATCAAAACATTATTGCCGATATCATTGAAGTATTCAAAAAACAGTATTTAACAGAAAAACCGGCATCTCTTAATCCTCTGTAATTAGACAATCAACCTTTTATTGGTATGGGTCGTGATCGACAAGATACTCAAAATAGTAGCGAATGGGTGAGAAGAATTAGACAACTTACTCCCTAAAACCCAAGAAGGATAAAATCCTCCCTCTTTTAAGATTATAATGTACTTTCTTCGTCGGTAGCTTGGAGAATTGCTTGGTACAATTGAGGACTAATACGAAAGTCCATTGTTTCAATCAATTGATCCATTAATGGTTTAACTGCCGGAATTAAATTACTTTTCTTGGCTTGCACGAGAATGCCCAGTAAGCCCACAATAGTTAGCCCCAATTCTTGAGCAACTGCTCGTCCCCGTCGCTCATCCATCAGTAGCAAATCGGCATCCATTTCCAATGCTAATATGATCGCTTCTGCTTCACCTAAATCGATGCTTTCTTGACTTTCCTGAAGTGTGATAACTTGCTGCCTATCTGAAACAGCATGAGTTTTAATCCAAGATAAGGTTTGAACTTCTACTGTTCCAGGTACAATTTTTCCGATACCAACCATTTCATTGTAGACAGCAACGGGAATAATCACAGAACCATATAAGCGATGCAAGAGGTTAAGTTGATTGATGCCTGCTAGATTAGTAATCGGTGATGTATCGCTAATAATAATCACAGCAAACTCATCGATTGTAGGGTTTTAAGGTCTGCTTCAAAATCAGCAACATCATAATTCAAATCTAAACCGCGCTTGGCCAGTTCATGCTGAAACTCAATCACAGTTAAACCCGTCCAGGCACGGACTTTGCCACTGCTAATTTTGTCTTGCTTATAGAGCATCAGCGCAATTTCAAGTTTGAATTCATCCTCAGTCATTTGGCTAGCTTGGACAATATCGTCAGGGATAACTACACTCATAGCTACACTATTAAGTAATTGATATATTATGAATAGTTACTTTAATTTTATCATAAATTTAAACTGAATCATAACACCCGTTAAAGCCACACCCAGTAAAGCTAATCATAATTCCTCTATCGTTGATTAAATCTTGCCGTCTTGATGCAGTCGCTCATGGGGGAAACCACGGCAGTTGCTCATGGGGGGAACCCCCAAGACCGCACTGCCTCCCCAAGACCGCGCTGCATCGCTCTTGCCTTTTGTCTTTTGTCTCTTATCTCTTCCCTGCTCCCAACTCCCGATTCCCGACTCCCTAAAACCCAGAACTTTCTACCTCACCCCATTTAAAAATACTGTAAAATTATAGTAGTTAACTGACTACGCCCCCACAACTAGTTATGATCAAAGCAATTACTGCTAGTGGAAAAATCGATCCATCAGGTCAATTATCCTTAGACTACCCAATTGAATATACTCCCCCTAAGCCAGTAGGAGTAATTATTATGTTTGACGAAACAGATGGGGAGGTAAATAGGTTTTGGAAGTCAGTAACTATCAACAGCAACCACTCCTGTCAGCTAAACAGTTGCAAGAGGGATTAAAGCAGGCGTTGACAGAATCGGGGTATGATTCAAGGGAGAAAATTATCGAGCTTGTGCAGGAGATTAAGCAGGAAATTGCTCAAGAAAGGAAGACTAACCACAAATGAACCGCCGCCGCATTCTCAAAGCTGGACAGCCTTACAGTTTTAGGCAATATTTTGACCTTCCCTTTACCCTAGAAGATATCTTGGCTGAATTTGACTGTACCTTTGTGCGATCGCATATCGATCTTCCCCGTCAGCCTTTCACTGCTGCTATTGAACCCCTGCTGCACCAACTCCAGCGTAACCGCAAGCGCATTGAGCTGATCAACGAAACTGCCCGTCGCGAAGCCCTGATCGCACCAATTCTGTTTGAAGTAGTCGATCTAACTAATCACCGCATTTACATTGAATATTCTATTGCTGTTAACGAACACCTGCGGGGAACCTTAGATTATTACATTGCTAACCATAACTTGATTGTGATCGAAGCCAAACAATCTGATCTGGTACGGGGCTTCACTCAACTGGCGGTGGAGTTGGTTGCCCTTGATCAGTGGATCGAGTCTGACCAGAGAATTTTGTATGGCATTGTTACCACCGGAGAAGACTGGCGTTTCGGTACTTTTAATCGCCTTGAACGTTCCATACAACAAGACCCCAAGCGCTACATCGTCCCAGAAGAGTTAACCCAGTTGCTGGAAATTTTAGTCGGGATTATGACTTGAAACCATAGCTGAATGCTTACTATGAAATGCACCCCCTAAGAATTACGTTTTATGGTAACTTAATAAATCCGGCTTGTACAAAATGTTGGTCAAATGTTAAAGCAACATTAATTTTTAGCTTGTTCATCACCACAAAAGATAGGCAATCTGTTAACGAATATGATTTATCTTGATATTTCTGAAAATAGTCCCATCCTTCTAAAAAAAGAACTTCATTAACCTGAATCAAATCTACTACAGAGCTGGTTAGTAAACGTTTTCCTATCTCCACCGCTTTACTATGAAGATAACGACTATTTAAGAAGGTTACCACTTCATCAAAAACATAAGACGTTGTAACTAATTTTAAAGTCTTTCTGTCTAAACTTTGCCAATGATTTAACGTGATTTGGTGATTTTGGTCATCAGCCAATTCTAAAGCTATAAGATAGCTTGTGTCTAAAAACAAGCAATTCATTATTAATAGTTATATAAATACTGATCAATAGATGTAGAAGCATCACTGACTCCACCCACAACTGGATTATCTCCGAGTCCCCAAATGGGATCATCTACATCATTGTTATTTTCTGGTAGCTGTTGATTTTGTTGCTGTAATTGTTTAAGTTTAACAATTTCATGATGTAAGGCTAACACAACTAATTCCTCAAGATTATTGACTAGTCCTGTTTGAATTAGTTCTTCTGTAGTTTTCAGCAAATCTATTGGTAAATTTAATGTGATTTGATTGACGTTTTCCATGGATAGTATTGTTTTGATGAGATGAGAGGCTTACTTATGATTAATTTAGGTTATATATAGTCTAGCTTAGTTAGCAAAACTAAACTTGCCCATGATTAAGCTAACATTAGCTTAGCGCAATTCTTCCCCATGGCACAGGCATCAACTGAATCCTAACACCCATTCGCTCCACACCCACTAAAGCTAATCATAAATCCTCTATCCTTGATTCCCGATTCCCGATTCCCGATTCCCGATTCCCGATTCCCGATTCCCGATTCCCGATTCCCGATTCCCTACTCCCTATTCCCTACTTCCACCATCGACTAACATCATCAACCGCTGCCACCGTTTCTCCTAGGGCTTCAATACCCCCAAACTTGATAATTAAAGGAGCTAATTCAGGAAGAGCTTCAAGAAAATGGGGACGGATTAGACTAGCTAAAGCATCAAGAATTTGTTGCCAAAGATCAAAATCAACTGATGAAGGAGTTAAGGTCTTAATTAAGTCCTTTAAGGCATAGGTTCGGAATAATTGATAGGAAATCCCTCTGGCGCAAGCTAAGGCTTGAGGTAATACATCGGGAAAGTGGGGGGCTAAGGCGACTAAAGCTCTGGCTCGGTCTGATTCATGGTCAAGCCCTCTGGCGCAATCTAAGGCTTCGGGTAACACATCGGGAAAGTGGGGGGCTAAGGCGACTAAAGCTCTGGCTCGGTAGTTTTCATGGGAAAGCCCTCTGGCGTAATCTAAGGCTTGGTGTAACAACACATCCGGTAAGTGGGGGGCTAAGGCTCCTAAGGCATGGGCTCGGTCTGATTCATCGGAAATCCCTCTGGCGCAATCTAAGGCTTGAGGTAATACATCGGGTAAGTGGGGGGCTAAGGCCACTAAGGCATCAGCTCGGTCTGATTCATCGGAAATCCCTCTGGCGCAATCTAAGGCTTCGGGTAATACATCGGGTAAGTGGGGGACTAAGGCTCCTAAGGCATGGGCTCGGTCTGATTCATCGGAAATCCCTCTGGCGGAATCTAAGGCTTGGGGTAATACATCGGGTAAGTGGGGGACTAAGGCTCCTAAGGCATGGGCTCGGTAGTTTTCATGGTCAAGCCCTCTGGCGTAATCTAAGGCTTGGGGTAACAACTCTTCCGGTAAGTGGGGGGCTAAGGCCACTAAGGCATCAGCTCGGTCTGATTCATAGTCAATCCCTCTGGCGCAATCTAAGGCTTTGGGTAACAACTCTTCCGGTAAGTGGGGGGCTAAGGCCACTAAGGCTCTGACTCGGTGGTATTCATGGGAAAGCCCTCTGGCGTAATCTAAGGCTTGGGGTAACACATCGGGAAAGTGGGGGGCTAAGGCCACTAAGGCATCAGCTCGGTCTGATTCATCGGAAATCCCTCTGGCGCAATCTAAGGCTTGGGGTAACACATCGGGAAAGTGGGAGGCTAAGGCCACTAAGGCTTCGGCTCGGTGGAATTCATGGTCAAGCCCTCTGGCGCAATCTAAGGCTTTGGGTAACAACTCTTCCGGTAAGTGGGGGGCTAAGGCCACTAAGGCTTCGGCTCGGTACCTTTCATGGTCAAGCCCTGTGGCGCAATCTAAGGCTTGGGGTAAAACATCGGGAAAGTGGGAAGCTAAGCCGACTAAGGCATCGGCTTGGTCTGATTCACGGGAAAGCCCTGTGGCGCAATCTAAAGCTTCTGGTAAAACATCCGGTAAGTGGGGGGCTAAGGCCACTAAGGCATCGGCTCGGTCTGATTCATCGGAAATCCCTCTGGCGCAATCTAAGGCTTTGAGTAACAACACATCCGGTAAGTGGGGAGCTAAGGCCACTAAGGCATGGGCTCGGTCTTTTTCATACTTAATCCCTCTGGCGCAATCTAAGGCTTGGGGTAAAACATCGGGAAAGTGGGAAGCTAAGCCGACTAAGGCATCGGCTTGGTCTGATTCATAGGAAAGCCCTGTGGCGCAATCTAAAGCTTCTGGTAAAACATCCGGTAAGTGGGGGGCTAAGGCCACTAAGGCATGGGCTCGGTCTTTTTCATACTTAATCCCTCTGGCGCAATCTAAGGCTTGGGGTAACAACTCTTCGGGAAAGTGGGGGGCTAAGGCTCCTAAGGCATCGGCTCGCAGGAATTCATGGGAAAGCCCTCTGGCACAATCTAAGGCTTCTGGTAACACATCCGGTAAGTGGGGGGCTAAAGCGATTAAGGCTAATACTCGGTATTTTTCATAGAAAATCCCTCTGGCGCAATCTAAGGCTTCTGGTAACACATCCGGTAAGTGGGGGGCTAAGTATACTAAGGCTCTAGCTCTGGATTCTTCACAGGAAATCCCTCTGGCGCAATCTAAAGCTTCCGGTAATAAAGAAGGGGGAAGATACTCACTAATTGCCTCCAAACCCTCTACTTGACTACTAAAATCTTTATTTTGTCGCACATAAGCCAGTGCTTGAGCTGGCGTCCAAATTTTGTTCTTAACTAATGCTGCCATTAACTCTGGAGGAATATTTCCGGCCAAGCTGTTGAGGGATGTGGTAATCAGAGCATACCGACACTGTAGACTAATCGATTCTGTAGAATTTTCTCTAAAATTAGCTACTGCTATTTTCCAAGCTCTCGATACATCCTTTACAAAATTGGCAGTTTTTCCCTGTCTATCACACTGCCAATACCAACCGTTAGATCCTGCTGGAGTTTCTTCTTTCAAGAGTTGATGAATTTGATCTATCTTTTCAGCTTTCTCTAGGTGCCAGGTTAAGTGGTTATAGATGTAACCATCATCAGGTAAGGTATGCCATAATCCCTTTTCGGTCTTAGTGTGATAACGTTGTAATAATTGCTGATGAGCTTCTGTAATGGATAATCCTAGCTCTGGTTGCAGCAGATTACGGGCTAAATCATGTAACAGGTCATGGAGGCGATAGTTAGTTCCTTGGGTACTAGAGACCCCTGGTAGTAATAACGCTTTTTGTCGTAAGTATCGTAAAGTTTTTTTTGCTTGAAATAAATTACAGTCCCATAAGGTAGTCCCCATGGTTTCAGTAATAGTGACATCCTCCGGCAGTACCCCTAACCAAGCAAATTTATTCAATCTCTCGGCGGATAATCGCTTTAAACTGAGATTAAAGGAAGCCACTAGACTGTAGTTTTTGCGCTTGGCGTCACTTGGCTCTTCCTCTGCTTCCCATCGATCCAAAGCTTCTAAATCAGCAATTTCTGCTTGTAACTCATCCAGTAACTCTTCCCAAGAGAATCCATCCCTAACTTGGGCAGCTGCTAATTCTAAAGCTAGGGGTAAGTAGCCGACAGTTTTGGCTAAGGTTTCAGCATAGTCGAGTTCTTGATTAGTTAATCCGTTCCTTAAACAAGACGTTAATAACTCCAAGGATTGATTTAGAGTCATCACATCTAAATCATAGCGAATCGCACCTTTAACCGGGGCTTCTCTGGTAGTTACTAAAACCCGACAGCGATCCCCTGCTACTCGAAAGGGTTCAACATGGTCAGGATGCCAAACATCATCCACCACTAACAAGGCTTTTTTATCGGATAATAACGTTCTTAGTTGTAAAGAAGCGCTATCAATATTAATCGGTTTGAAGTCATAATCGCCTAATTGCTGTATCCACGTACTTAGAAACGATAAGATATCAGGTTGCTGACCTAAAGTAGCCCAAAAAATCCCATCGGGAAAATGGGATTGAACCTCTGGATCATGGGCTAATGCTGCAGCTAACGTGGATTTACCAATGCCTCCTAAGCCATAGATGGCACTAACCACTAAAGTGCCAGCTCTAGCAGTTTCTTGGGATAACAGAATTTGTTTTAGTCGTTGGCTTACTTCCGGGCGCTCGACATAATACGGAGGTAGTGGGGGTGCTTGATTAGGTCGAGTTTGGTTAACCTGCCTCCCAGGCGACTGCAGTCAATTATAATTATTAGTTATTTTGTCTCTTCCAATACTATCTCCTCCAATATTATCTCTTCCAATACTATCTCTTCCAATACTATCTCTTCCAATATTAGTATTACCTTGATTAATATCCCTTTTGGCAAAGTTTTTCACATTCTCAAGGTTGTAATTCTCACGGATAGCCTGATGGGATTCCAAAGCTTTGGTAATCTTTTCAAGAATTTCTTCTAAGTTAGGCAAAGCTTCAGCATCAACAGTAGTCACTAAACGCTCGATACTTTGGGCAACTTCCGGATTTTGCTTGGCTGCTGCTTCTACCTCCAATGCCACCTTGGCATAATCAAGTGCTTGCTCTGGGGCTTGCTCGATAGCCATTACTGTATCTGGAGACTGGTTTCTCAGGGATTCTACAAACTGGTTAGTCTGGTCCCAAACAACTTGCCCGACATTTTCCCCAGTTTTTTCTAGGGCTTTAGTGGCTAGCACAGTAGAAATAGCGACAACGGCAGCAGCTAATGGTTCCATTTTTGAAGGAGATTATTCAGAGTCTTGGTTTATTATAGTATTTTTAAATTGGGTGAGTTAGTTAGTAGTTAGTAGGGTGGGCAGTGCCTACTAATGCTATCGCCAGCTGCTGTTATCTATCTTTGGCACTGCCCACCCTACATCAATATTCTATTGTGATTAATTCTTTGGTGGGCAGTGCCTACTCATCCTATCTCTAGCTGCTGTTATCTATCTTTGGCACTGCCCACCCTACATCTACATCTATCTTTGACACTGCCCACCCTACATCTAAATCTACATCTACTATATTCAGTTAGTAGGGTGGGCAGTGCCTACTCATGCTATCTCTAGCTGCTGTTATCTATCTTTGGCACTGCCCACCCTACATCTTAATGGGGTGAGGTGGATTTTTTTAGTGAGTTAGTTAGTAGTTAGTTAGTAGGGTGGGCAGTGCCTACTCATGCTATCTCTAGCTGCTGTTATCTATCTTTGGCACTGCCCACCCTACATCAATATTCTATTGTGATTAATTCTTTGGTGGGCAGTGCCTACTCATGCTATCCCCAGCTGCTGTTATCTATCTTTGGCACTGCCCACCCTACATCTACATCAATATTTCTGTTCTCTATATTCAGTTGTTAATTGCCTTTTGGTTTTTAAATTGCTCGATTAATTGGGTTAAATTGTTAGGTTCCATGACTTGAGTGTACTGGTGCGCCATTTCCGGTGTTAGGAGTTCTAGCAATAGGGTGTTTTCAATCCACAATTCCATGACATCAAAGTATCCCTTTCGGCTACAGCGAACAACTCGCCATTGTTCTCGTTCACCAATTTTTTCGATTTCTTGTTGATTCAAGGGAACGGCAATGGCGGCATGAGTAGCGGTAAATTTGGAACTAGCTTCATTATTTAAGAACTGTAATTCTTGTTGGTTAGTTCCAGGCTTTAATTCCGTGCCCCTAGGATAAACTTCAATAGCTGTTCCATATTGATCAAAGGCTAAGGTCATATAACTTCCTGGGTGAGGCGCAAATTCAATGCAATTTCCCTTAAAGATTTCTGCTAGTACCGTGGCTACGTGGTAAGGATTATCTGCGGCAATAGATATGTGAAATATCATAAATTTATATCTCTAGAATTAGAGTAGTTTTCAATTGGTTTAGGGACAAAGTTCTGGGTTTTAGGGAACAGCGATCCCCCCTAACCCCCCTTAATAAGGGGGGAAAAGAACAGGGAAGAGATAATAGGGAAGATAGAAGAGGTAAAAAATTATGTGTACTTCATAGCTATGAAAAACGCTGTATTAGTTTTATCTTAGTAGGAGCGCCTAAAAGCTGCATCAAAAGGTGCGCTTGCGTCAAGCGCACCTAAAAGTTGAAAGTGCTTTTAAAAAGGTTAGCAGGGCAAAGGCATCTTGTCAATAAACCGGAGATAGTTATCAATAAACCCTGCTGTAAGCATATGCGCTACGCGCAGGCTAGGCCAACAGCTAATGCGCTACCCGCACCCTAAGCAAATGGCTGAATACTTACCTTGGTATTTTATTGACAATTATTTTCATAAGTAGTCCTACAAAATTTAAATGATATGTAGCTATCCTTGAATATATAAAGGCTAAGCTAACAACCAAAATAAAAATTAATTACACATAATTTATTATAAAAATAGCGAAAATTTTTAATTGTAAATAAATGTATTTTTTTTTATTTACCCCTTGCATTTTTTCCAGGAGTTATCTATACTCTAAAAAGTAACGACTGAAACTAATAACCGCGCTGGTCATAGCCTTAATGAAAATCAGCGCGGTTTTCCTCCCACCTAAATAGGAGTTACTTCTATCATGGCAAAAATATCACGATCATCAATCCTAGCTTTCCACCAAGCCACCCTGCCCTTGGTGAAGGAGGTAGGTTGATATCTAAGCATATGCGCTACGCGCACGCTACGCGAACAGCGGTCAGCGGTCAGCCCTCAGTCCTTAGCCTTTAGCTGATAGCTAATAGCTAATAGCTGATAGCTGATAGCTGATAGCTGATAGCTGATAGCTGATAGCTGATAGCTGATAGCTGATAGCTGATAGCTGATAGCTGATAGCTGATAGCTGATAGCTGATAGCTGATAGCTGATAGCTGANGATTAGATAGTATCTCTCTACTTTTAAAGTTTATTGTTTATGCTTTCATTATAGCACATCTCTTACAAACTTTCATTGAAAGCCGTCGAAGGAAGGACGGGGCTTTAAACCCAAAATTTTCGGTAACTAATGTCAATGGCGGAAATATTGCCATCAATGGTGCTAACTTCGACATGTCAGCCAGTGAGTTACAAGCTGGATTGACCTCAGGAGAATCGATACCAGATGCAGTAGCTGGCAATATAACTATTAACGCCAAAGGCAATACCAATCTCAGTGACAGGAGTTTGATTGCTAATGATGTAGAAACTGGAGCGATTGGCAATGGCGGTTTCATAGAGCTAACCACTAGCGCCCTTACCATCACTGGTGGCTCAAGAATTCAAACCATTACCAATAGCAATGGGGCATCAGGAGATATTGAGATTAATGCCAATGGTGCCATTGAGATCTCCGGTTTTACTGAAGATGGTTTATTTAGCGGGATTCTAACTCGTTCCGCTGTTGACACTAGTGGCCCGGGAGGCAACATTACCATTAATAATTCCCAAGGGTCACTGAATCTAGCGAATCGGGGATTTATCGGTACAGTTACCAATAGTAGTAGTAATGGCGGTGCGATCGCACTCCATCTCAATAACTTAGTCCTTGACACTGGTGGACAGATTATCACCGCTACCACCAACCTAGGTAATGCTGGGGATATCACGATTAAGGCTAGCGAAAGTGTCACTATCTCTGGGGAAAGTCGGGATTTTCTCCCTAATCCTTTGTTGGAATTAGAAACCTTTGACCTAAATGCTCTGGAGTTTATTACTGAACCCAATCCCAACGTGGCGGAATCTGGACCTGGAGGAATTCCCTATGTTTCCATTGAACGGACTCCAGAACAGATTATTAATGGCACCACCGTATTGGGTGCAGCAGAAAATCAAATCGATTACTTCTCCTTCAGCATCACCACTCTTCACAGTCGAGCTATTTTCGACATCGACAATGGCTTTACAGGGGGAGACGGCAACGTAGATACCAAGATTTTCCTGTTTAATCAAGGCACAGGAGAATTATTAGAGGTCAATGAGGATTCTTTGACCGCTGATGGTGCCGGTGGAAGTTTACAAGTCTTTGGCAGTTTCACCACAGACTCCTTAATTGATACCACTATTACTGAGCCAGGGGTTTACTTAATCGGAGTCGGTGCCTTCCCCTCTGATGTTAGTAATAATGAATTGATCGAGGGCGCAACACCAGAAGTGGGGGACACTTACACCCTGCAAGTGTCTCTAGAAAACCTTGGCACAGAGGGAGTCTCGTTACCGGAAGACCGTTTCAATCCAGCTAACTTTAATCCTAATGTGGAAGCCAGGAGCGGCTTATTTTCAGAATCGATCGGCACAGGGGATGGTGGCAGCTTAACGATTAATACTGACAAATTGATACTGAACAATGGTGGTAGAATCTCCACCGATACCTTTGATGCTGGTGCTGGTGGCAATATTACCTTCAATGTCGGCTCATTGCTGGAAGTGAATGGATCAAGCTTAATCTCAAGCATTGTCCGGGGTAAGGGAAATGGGGGCAACCTCGTGATTGATACCAAAAAATTCCAGCTGAACGGGGGTATTGTAATTACCGAGACCTTGAGCTCCGGTAATGCTGGTCAGATTACCATGACTGCAAACGAATCTATGATGCTTTCAAGTACCGTTGAAGAGCGTGGGCGCATCGATAGCAACGCCACACTTGAAGCAACTGGCCAGCTTGGGAGGGTGGTTGTTGACACTCCAGTTTTGCAGTTGCGTGATGGCGCTCAAATTCGCTCCATTAATCGGGGTAATGGGGATGGGGACAGTGTAATAGTTAGAGCTAACTTAGTCGAAGCCATTGGTAGCTCACCTGATCGTCTTCTATTTGCCAGCGGCTTTTATACATCTACACAGGGCTCCGGGGATGGGGGCAATTTAACCATTGAAACTCAGCATTTGCTTGTCAGTGATCAAGCAAGATTTTCCTCTTCTACCCGTGGAGCTGGGGATGCTGGCACTATTACCATTCGGGCCAAGGCTGGTAATCTCGACATTACCGCTGAGTCGATTGTATTAGATCAATTAGGGAGCCTTTCTGCTGAAGTCAGTGCTGGGGAGCAGGGCAATATTATCCTGGATTCCCAGCTAATCCTAATGCGCGATCGCAGTAATATCAGTACCAATGCCGAAAATGCTGCCACTGGCGGTAATATTACTATTGATACTGACTTGCTAGTTGCCCTAGAAAATAGCGATATCACGGCCAATGCTGAAGATAGCTTTGGCGGACGAGTGATTATCAATAGACATCTCCAGAAACTCGGTTTTGACCCAGGCAGTGCAAGGGTTTGAGGTTAATTTTTGGAGATGTCTAATGCCTTAGGCATTTTTGGCACTGAATTTCGAGAACAAAAAACCCCAGATAGTGATATTACCGCTTCTTCCCAACTGGGAGCTTCCTTTAGCGGTACTGTGGAAATTAATGCACCTGACCCCGACCCTAGCGCTGCATTATTCCAGCTACCGGAAAATTTTGTTAATCCCAAACTGCTAGTTGCCACTGGTTGCGGTACCGATCTCGGCAATCAATTTACCCAATTTGGGCGGGGTGGCTTACCCACAGACCCCACTAAACCTCTTGTGGGTGAAACCCTGTGGATGGATTTACGGCCATTACCTCGCCACAGAACTCGCCGCCGGAAAAATCCTGATCATGCTGCTAAGCCCAATGCAGTTAACTCACGTCGGTCTAGAATTATTGAAGCTAATCGATGGATTCTTAATAAGGACGGAGTGGTAGAGTTAGTGCCTGATTCACCTCAGTCGAGTCCGTTCATTTCCTGGTTTGAACCTTATTATTGCGTAAGGTAACAGAAATGGGGCAATAACTCTACTTTTCTCTAGTTTTAGGGTTCCTTAATCATTCACCCTAATAATTATCATCTCATTGCTATTTCTAGACCAATACAATAAGTGTTACAAATAGTTAACCAGTATAATATCTGTCAGTAGTTTTTCTATAATTAAATTATAGAACCCTATCACATTGAGTAGCATCTGACTACAGCACTGACTAAACCACTGACTACAATAAATTATTCACTCAACGTCTTCAAGGTCAGGGATTATAGCTTCCAGCGAACCTCAGTATCTTACCCATCTTCCCTATCTTTACCAGACAAGGGCAACCCTTAATTTATTTTCTGGAAGTACTTAAATTCCATGTCTTCGAGCCCCCATTTGAATAATTTGAAGAGACGAGGAAAAACTAATCATGGCTTACAAAAAGATTCTGGTAGCAATGGACCGCTCATCCCAAGCAGAAGCAGTGTTTGAACAGGCTTTAGACCTAGCCGAAAAGGAACAGAGTACTCTGATGCTAGTACACTGCCTTAACTGGGAACCTCAGGAAATGATGACTCCTTACGTAGGTCTTGGCACCATAGCCGATGTAGACGTGTATGGTAGTATCCGAAAGGTTCAGCAAGAAAATCTCCAAAAACACCTTGAGGAAAACAAAGGGTGGCTAAGGAGTTATGCTCAACAGGCAAATGCTGATGGTATCGCTGCCGAAGTATCTTGTCAATTGGCAGATCCGGGTCTAGGAATTTGTGATCTAGCCCAAAAGTGGGGTGCGGATTTAATTGTTCTAGGTCGTCGAGGGCTTGGGGGTTTAAAAGAAATGGTGCTGGGTAGTGTGAGTAACTATGTTGTTCACCATGCTCCTTGCTCAGTGTTGGTAGTTCAAGGGGTAGCAACCCCAAGCATTGAGTTAAGCACTACAGCCACTCCAGTAACTAGAGATACAAAGTAGACATAGACACCCTTGACATTCTAAGGCTTTAGGGATTATGCATTTTTTACATAGATGGCTCAAATAGACTGATTAATCACTAATCATTCTTACTATCACCAGTGGTCTAGTCTCTTTTTGAGAACAGGACTTAGGCAATAACTCTACTAGTAGGGTGCGTTAATAACGCACCCTACTAGTTATAGGTTTTGGAGTCCAGTTTTGTGTAAGTTGTGGGAGTTATTTTGCCGGGAATTTCGCAACAACTGTGGCTTGTTGATGTTAGTTTGCTTGTATAGCAATCCGTGTAGGAATTGTGAGAATTTTGATCCGAAGTTCCCTGTTCCCTTTTCTATATTCATACTTAGGCATTTTTGTCAAGGCTAAGGTCATAATTAGATCTACAGAAGGCCACTTGCCATCAGAAGAAGTATCTATGATGCGGGGATATATTTGGCATTTTGGCAGTTATTTTACTTCGGCTGGGAATATTATATAAGTTTACCGTTTAATTTAGGGTTTTTAGTGTTTAACTAAGGCAGAGAGGTCGGTGGGAATCGAACTGAAAGTGGTTAGCATGGAAATTTCGTCAGGGGGAGTAACATCATCATTGTTAACGCCCACTTTATTAAAACCGTCCTTGACTTATATCAGGTCATGGTCGGAACTTCGACCCAGCTAAAATTTGCCATCACCTTCTGTGAAGCATCTGGCTCATACTTGATCCGAGCTACAGGAAATGATCCGACCCTTAAATCTAATCCAACTCATAATCCTCAAGGGATTGAGCAAAGTTCACCCTGTGCGATTGAGCTTTGCTCACGCTGTGGGAGCGCATCTGGACATAGCTTCCTGATTGTACTCAAAGAAGCATACCCAATCAACTTATTGAATCCTATCCAGCAGTGCCCAGAAGTCTGCCCTATCCATTCTTCCACCCCCCCAATCCGGTAAAGGAAATTGTAGCTGAAACCGAACAAGGGCGTAGCATCAAAGGGGTTATGGATGGGTTTTGACCACAAGGAGTAAAAGGTGCTGAGCAGGTCAAGACACCCAAGGATTTCCTGAGCCAGATCGGCAACAAGCTCTAGTACCAAGTCCAATTAATTACTGTCAAATTAATTACTGCCAAAATAGTCCCTGTATTGTTGAGAATCGATATAGCGGTTTTTAGCCTCATGAGGTACACATATTTTTTTACCTTTTCCCTCTTCTGACTTTACTGCTCCCTACTCCCTGCTCCCTGCTCCCTGCTCCCTAAAACCCCAAAAATTGTACCTTACTAGCTTAAAAAGCGCTATAATATGGGTAATAAGGGAATGGGTGACGGATGATTCTCAACTAGATTAGAAACGATAACGACCCCTTACATTACCCGTAATTAGTACACCTGACCATAAATTTGTGACCAGTTCTTTTGAAGATGAGGGTGTAAAGGGGTGAGGGGGTGATTTGTAGCGATCAGTTATTTCCTTGCCCGTTGCAGCAGAGAAGGGAAATATTAGTATAGATAAATATATGACTATTTTACCCAGCTTTTCTAGCCTATAGCAACTGCCAGAAAAATTATGTAAACTAAAATACAACTGCCAGAGAATTTATGTAAACTAAAATACAAAATTATGGGGAGCTAACCCAAATCATGAAAATTAACAAAAACTCATCCCCTTTTTTATATCTATAAAAAAAATCAATCATTTCTGGCTTATACTTAATCATTTCTGATTTATGTTTAAAAAACCTCTGTGTTGTATATAAAATAAAGTTAAGAAAGATGACCTCCTAAGAGGAAAATTGTCTAAACTAGTAGTATCAGCCCCGATAGAGTAGATAGCTCAATGAAGGGGAGCAATCAATGGCTAGGCTAGAGTTAAGACAATGGCATATTCGTGAACGTTATCATTAGGTAACGTTGAGAGTAGGTGAAGTTGTCTGCCTAAGAGGCTAAGCCTTGAGGTAATGCTAGTTCAGAAACTGCCACAACTTCAGGTGCTTCATCGGACTTTTCACAATCCCATTGAGGCAGAAAACCATTACTACTCCCCTTGGAAGT
Source organism: Moorena sp. SIO3A2 (assembly GCF_010672265.1). Classification (NCBI taxonomy): domain Bacteria; kingdom Bacillati; phylum Cyanobacteriota; class Cyanophyceae; order Coleofasciculales; family Coleofasciculaceae; genus Moorena; species Moorena sp. SIO3A2. The sequence continues at coordinate 302,095 of NZ_JAAHHC010000007.1, read as the reverse complement.
CAACCTCAGGAGAAGGATCATATGGTCACCACTGCTCCAGAAAAAGCCCCAACATCTGCCAAAGACAAAGCCTTCGTCCTCTGGTTTGAGCAAGTTGGGATTGCCGATATCCCCCTAGTGGGGGGAAAAAATGCCTCTTTGGGGGAAATGATCCGACAACTTACACCAGTAGGAGTTAGAGTACCCAGTGGCTTCGCTACCACAGCCTATGCCTATCGATATTTTATTGAGAAAGCTGGGTTAGAAGCTAAGCTACGCCAGGCATTCTTGGATCTGGATGTGGAAGATGTCAATAACTTGCGGCAACGGGGGATACAAGCGAGAAGCTTAATTCTCAATACCCCATTCCCAGAAGAACTAGCCAATGCGATCGCGCAAGGCTACCAACAACTATGCCAACGCTATGGGAATGATCCCCAGGAATTCTGTGAGCAGTTTGAGCCAGAGGATCGGGACACTTGCCTACAGTCAAATTACAATACAGATGTAGCAGTTCGTTCCAGTGCCACCGCTGAGGACTTACCTGATGCTAGCTTTGCTGGTCAACAGGAAACCTATCTCAACGTCCACGGAGTAAAAGGGGTTTTAGAAGCCTGTCACAAATGCTTTGCTTCCCTTTTTACCAACCGCGCCATCTCCTATCGAACTGTTAAAGGTTTTGACCATTTTGATGTCGCTATCTCTGTCGGTGTGCAGAAAATGGTGCGCTCAGACCTAGCGTCATCTGGTGTGATGTTCTCCATTGACACCGAAACCGGATTTAAAAATGCGGCTTTAGTAACGGCGGCTTACGGTTTGGGTGAAAACGTTGTCCAAGGAGCAGTCAATCCTGATGAATACCTGGTGTTCAAGCCGACTCTCCAAGAGGGGTATCGCCCTATCCTAGACAAACGTCTAGGCAGCAAAGAAGTCAAAATGGTCTATGATGACGGCGGTAAACTGACGAAAAATATCTCAGTTCCGCCATCAGAACGGGGAAAATACGCGATCAATGATGAGGAAATTCTCACCCTAACCAAGTGGGCTAGCATCATTGAAGACCACTATTCCCAGGTGCGGGGTAGCTACACCCCCATGGACATTGAGTGGGCTAAAGACGGGAAAACCGGTGAACTCTTTATTGTTCAAGCCCGTCCGGAAACTGTACAATCCCAGAAATCTGCCAATGTTATTTGTCATTATCAACTCAAAGGCGATGTAGAGACATTGCAAGCAACGCCTGTGCTAGCCACCGGTCGCGCTGTCGGTGAAATGATTGGTCAAGGCAAAGCAAGGGTAATTCTGGATGTTAACAAGATTGACCGTTTCCAAGCCAAAGAGGTCTTGGTCACGGACAAGACAGATCCGGATTGGGAACCTATCATGAAGAGAGCGAGTGCTATCGTAACTAACCAAGGAGGTCGCACTTGTCACGCTGCCATCATTGCCCGTGAGATGGGTATCCCCGCGATTGTGGGTTGTGGCAATGCCACTAACCAATTGAAGACAGGCCAACCAGTGACAGTTTCCTGTGCAGAAGGAGATGAAGGCAAGGTTTATCAAGGGTTGCTGCCCTTTGAGGTGCAAGAAACCCCCCTTGACAACCTACCGCGCACCCGCACCAAAATCATGATGAATGTGGGGAACCCAGAGAAAGCCTTTAGTCTGTCTTTTCTTCCCTGCGATGGGGTGGGGTTAGCCCGGTTTGAGTTCATCATTGCCAATCACATTAAGGCACACCCGATGGCGTTGATTCACTTCGATAAACTCGAAGATCCATCGGTCAAGGAAGAAATTGCTCAGCTGACAGCATTGTATGAGCATAAACCTGACTTCTTTGTGGATAAACTAGCCAACGGGATTAGCATCATTGCTGCTGCTTTCTATCCCAAACCAGTTATCGTCAGGATGTCAGATTTCAAGAGTAACGAATACGCCAATCTCTTGGGGGGTCAACAGTTTGAACCCAGGGAAGAGAACCCGATGCTAGGATGGCGAGGGGCGTCTCGTTACTGTGATGAAATCTACCGGGAAGCCTATGGTTTGGAATGTAAGGCACTCAAACGGGTACGGGATGAGATGGGACTCACAAACGTTATCCCCATGATTCCCTTCTGTCGCACCCCTGATGAAGGTCGCCGGGTGCTGGCGGAAATGGAAAAACATGGCTTGAAGCGAGGAGACAATGGGTTACAAGTCTATGTGATGTGTGAAATCCCCAGTAACGTCATCCTAGCCGACGAGTATAGCCAAATCTTTGACGGCTTCTCCATTGGTTCTAATGACCTGACTCAATTAACCCTAGGCTTAGACCGTGACTCTGCGTTAGTTGCCCATATCTTTGACGAACGCAACGAAGCAGTGAAACAGATGGTGCGGATGGTGATAGAAAAAGCCAAGAAAAATGGTCGCAAGATTGGTATCTGTGGTCAAGCACCAAGTGACTATCCCGAATTTGCCTGCTTCCTAGTGGAGTTAGGAATTGATTCGATCAGCTTGAACCCTGACTCGGTACTCAAGACACTTCTGGATATCGCCAAGGTAGAAGGAGTAAATTAGTGTCCCGGTGTTAGGTGTTAAGAGTGTTAGGTATTAAGAAATCTACATTACACCTAACCAAATACCTCAATCTTTTCCCCCATAGAGATGACTGGAATCTTGTCGCATTTAGGGGCAAGTTGCAGCTAGCTTCTAGGTTCAAAACGCCAACGATGCCGAGTTTGGTGCTTGATGTCGCCGAGTTCTTGATCAACAATCCCAGATCATCTTGGAGGAAGGATGAGTTAATAGCAAGAAATTCTCATGTAATTTCAAATCAAAAATTACATTACAAAACTTTAAGATACGCCAGGGGCGAGGGTGATTAACTGGTCCGAAACCATAGAAAACCCTTGGCTAACCATAAACTTGACGTTTCATCAAGAGTTGTTTGTTTAAGAAATATAAAATAGGAGGAATTGGGGATGATAGCTCCAGAGAAATATAAATAAAATCTAAAGATTAGAAAATAAATCAAGAATGGGTAATTAAATAGAACAAATTCCACCATTTTTGATTTTTCAAAATTTATCAAATGTAGATGAGCTGAAATCACTAGTTTTATTGCTGTCAGCTCAAGGATAAAACCATGCTAGCCACAACTATGGGAGAAACCACCCCTTGTGGTATGGCTAATCAGGCTGTCTTCAATGGCACAGCCTAGGGTAAACAGGATCCACAGACAGCAGTTGAACTAGTGCAAGTAGGCCATAGGTATAAAAGGGTGCATTTTTAGACAATTTTTTTTCGAACCATACTATAAAGGGTGTTGACATGCTAACAACAATTAACGAAACCATCAAACCAACCTTTGCCGTAGTCTGGCAAACGCTCTCATCTGTGCTCGTTGGGATTGCCCATAATCTCCAAGCTATAAAAACCAGGTTTTCAGGCATCTTTTTTAATGAGGTCAACCTAGATGTGATATCTGAGGAAGACAATTGTGAACCCAACCCAGTCATAAAGGTATCAATGTTGACTAATGCTGGCTTGGGCAGTGTGCCGTACTACTGCTTCTTTTGGAAAGGTTGAACCAGTGCAAGTAGGCCATGGGTATTAAAGGGTGCATTTTTAGACAATTTTTTTTTCAATCTATACTATAAAGGGTGTTGACATGCTAACAACAATTAACGAAACCATCAAACCAACCTTTGCCGTAGTCTGGCAAACGCTGTTATCTGTGCTCGTTGGGATTGCCCATAATTTCCAAGCTATCAAAAGCCTGGTTTCAGGCATCTTCTTTAACCAGGCCAACCTAGATGTGATATCTGAGGAAGACAATTGTGAACCCAACCCAGTCATAAAGGTATCAATTTTGACTAATGCTGGCTTGGGGAGTGTACCGTACTACTGCTTCTTGTGGGAAGAACGTAGATTGTACTGATTCCACCTAGTCCAGGCTGGCAGAAATAAGTCACCACTTTCATCTACAAAGGTCGGAGCTGGTCCTACACGCTTATTTCCGTGTCCCCTGTACTAGTACTAAGTTTCCTTGACAGTATACTACATTAAACCAATTAACGAGAATCCCTGCCTTCTGAAGGTAGGGATTCTCGTTAATTGGTGGATGAATTGCACATCAATTTCATCTGGCCATCTCCCGATCTGGCCATCCTCACTTGGGTAGGTTTTTTACCTAGCAGGGCGAGTACGTACTGGCATTGGGAATAAATTTCGCAAAATATGTGGGATTTTCTACCAGAATTTCCACCGATTACCGACCCATCTCCCCATATTCCCCGACTGGTCGGGGTAATGGACCGGTCCGAAATACAGATTACCCATTACCGATTAGCCATTACCCATTACCGATTAGCCATTACCCATTACCTATTACCTATTACCTATTACCTATTACCTATTACCTATTACCTATTACCTATTACCTATCTCCAAAGTAAAAAACCTACCCTTGTCAGATCTGGCCATCTCCCGATCTGGCCATCTGCATCTGTAGTGCTACTTTGAAGACTTGCTATAGCTTGGATAGCGCCATAGCTGATTAGGCGGTAAGCTGAGAAGGAGCTGTTGGTTTAACCAACAGTGTGTTAACTGTGGTCTACGGATTGGTCTACGGATTTGAAAACTGCGATCAAACGGCATTAACCCTTTCAGTCATGGACCAATTACTAAATCTCAGCAAACTTGATCAAATCTGGTTTTTACTGAGTCTTCAGATTGGTCAAGCTCACCTCTGTTGGTACGCTTTCACGCTTGTCGGGAAACCCGACCGGGGTCGCACCGCAAATGGTAAACGCTATCAAGGTCACGATACCCTGGGGTGCGAGCCAGCTTCAGGCTCTATCGCTTCTGATTAAACAGGTGATGAATTAAATTAGTGAAGCCAGTGTCAGGAGGTGGCAAACTAGAAGAAATGGATTTAACAAATCCGGGGAGGCAAGAGTGGTTTCGTCTCTGGGACGAAATTCCCCATTCTTCAAAAAGGTGGGGATGGATACTCCCCCTCAAGAGTTGTCAAAGCGTGTTATTTGGCACTAATTTAGTATTGGTTGTTGACCCGCCTGACTGTCTCGGAACAGATCACCGTTCGTAGCGGTAAGACGCTTGGTACAAAAAGAGCAGAGTTCAGGGAAGACTCTTGCCCCAGCTGGTTGACCATTGTTGTCATACCAAGGTGAGAGTGGCGAGTTGAGTTTAGGACTGTGGGACACGGTTCTGAGCCTGTGGAGGGACAGTAAAACCAAAAGGATTGGCCAGGGGTATGCTGGGTAAGCACTGTTTAGATGCAGGATGGGGTCAGTTTTTCCAAATACTAGAGCAGTGCTGCTTTAAACGTGGAGTTTACTTCCAAAAAGTAGACTCTAAAAAGACTAGCCAAATTTGCCCCAATTGTTTAACTGAAACTGGCAAAAAGACCTTGGCTGAGCGTGTCCATCATTGTGAAAATTGCGGTTATACCACAGATAGAGATGTGGCAGCCGCTCAAGTAGTCTGCCTACGTGGGCTTGCAGCCGTGGGACACACGGTCAAGATGCTTTCTGAGGGCAAGTTCGTCGGAATCCCTGGGAAGAAAGAATTCCCGCGCCTTAAGGCCCGGGGAGTGTCAACAACAGAGAAAGGACGTTCTGATGAAGCGTAAAAATCAAGACATGTTAGCACTGGTGTGGCGAAGCACTATTGTTTTGTCATTTTTCCTGTTGCCTGTTGGCCTTGGCAGTGCCCAATCCATCGAACCTGACCCACCAAAACAGATAGTCGCTCAGGGCTCAAGTCAAAAGCCAGTTCAAACTGACGCTAATCTTAGCTTTAAGCGGGTGACGCTCCTGTCTAATGTTTTGCTGATTGTGCTGGTGACTCTGGTACTGCTACTGGTGGCCGCGATCGCAGCGTTGTGGCTGCTAAGAAGGTCTGTGATTCGTGAGGTTGCGCAAATCGTGAGAGCTCACCTCAATGAAATGACTGACTTGGAAGATAGGATTGCCAGTGCTAATAAAAATGTTCAAAGTATCCTAGAAAAAACTGAAGAGATTGCCTTGGAGCTAGATCAGCAGGCGGCAGAGTTTAAACAAGACCTAAGTTTTAAACGAGAAAATCTATCTAAGCTGCTATCGAAATTGTCTCAGTCCCAGCAACAGGCATTAACGACAATCAAGACGCAAAAAACCGATACTCAACAAGAGCTAGAACAATTAGAGACTGACTTGGCATCAAGACTGTCTAAACTCGAGCAAGACGCTACAAAGCAACGGGATAGTTTTCTGAAGTATCTAGAAAACTTAAGCGCTGAGTTTGCCCCCCAATTATCTGAACTCAAGGGGGATGTGCAAGCCCAGAAAGAGACAATACTGAAGAAACTGAATCAATTAGAGACTGAGTTTGGCTCCGAACTGTCTGCTCTTAAGGAAACTGCGGCAAACCAAAAGGACTTAACTTTAAAAGATTTAGAAAAATTAGGGGCTGAATTTACTCCTGAATTATCGAAAATCCAGGCGGATGTGCAAGCCCAGAAAGAGATAATACTGAAGAAACTGAACCAATCAGAGACTGAGTTTGGCTCCGAACTGTCTGACTTGAAAGCCAAGACTCAAAAACAAAGCAAAGATTACCTGCAAACCATAGAAAAATCAAGTGCTGACTTTGCTCCTCAACTATCTGAACTTCAGGGGAATGTACAAGAACATAAGGATAAAGTCCTGCAGCAACTAAATCAATCAGAGTCTGAGTTTGCTGTTGAACTGTCTGAGCTTAAGGCAAAGGCTGATCAAGAAAGGAACAGTTACCTCAAGAATCTAGAAAAACTCACCTCTGATTTTGCTCCTCAACTATCTTTACTCAAAGCCAATGTCCAAGGGCATCAAGATAAAGTATTGGATAAACTGAACCAATCAGAGACAGAGTTTGCCTCAAAATTGTCTGAACTTGAAGCCAAGGCTCAACAGCAACGGGATTTAATACTAGAAAATCTAAAAAAGCTAGAGACAGAGTTTACTCCTCAGCTATCTGACATTAAGGTGGATGCTGAACAAAAAGCTCAACATAAAATCGATTTAGCTCTTCAGAAGCTAGAGCAATTAGGAAATGACATTACTGAACAACTTTCAAAATCCCAGTCGAAGATTGAAGTGCAAATTGATAAGAATCTCCAGCATCTGAAAGAGCTAGAGGCTAACTTAAACACTGAAGTTTATGACTCTCAATCAGGAATTAAAACCCAGAAGGCTCAGACCATTCAGAGTCTGGAAAAATTAGAAACAGAGGCTAAAACTCAACTTTATGATTTACAGTCGGACATTCAAAATCGAAAAGATATAATCCTTCAAAATCTGGACAAATTGGAAACAACCTTGGCTGCTCAGCTGTCTGAGGTCGAATCTGATGCTCAAACCGAGAAGGATAAGATTCTACAACAACTAGCAGAGATTTCCCCAACATCCATTGCAGAAGCTGCTCTGTCTGAAGTGCTGCAAAACACTCAAACTCTGACAGAACAATTAGAACGCCTCAAATCTAACCATCCTAAGTTGTTCTTGAATCCAGATGACTATGTGAATCAGGGCAATACTCTATTCTCTCAAGGGCAGTATCAAGATGCGATCGCTTCCTATGATCAAGTTCTTGACCTTCAACCGAATAACCCTGATATTTGGTACCAGCGAGGTATGGCATTATGGGAACTACAGCAGTATCAAGATGCGATCGCTTCCTATGACAAAGTAATTGAAATCAAGCCAGATGACCCAGATAGCTGGTATCAAAGAGGCCTGGCTTTAATGGAACTGCGGCGGTATGAAGGAGCAGTGGTTGCTTTTAATAAGGTGGTTAAATTCAAACCAGACCACTACAAAGCCTGGTTAAACCGGGGCATGACCCTAAGACGGTTGAGACGCTACGAAGATGCGATCGCTTCCTATGACAAAGCCCTAGAAATTCAGCCAAATTATCATCAAGCTTGGGTTGACCGAGGAGTCGCACTGGGAATGCTACAAAAGCATGAAGAGGCCTTTGGCTCCTTCGACCAAGCTGTTCAAGTTCAGCCAGATAATACAGTAGCCTGGTTGAATCGAGGCATGGCTCTAGATGTATTAGAAAGATACCAAGAAGCTGTTGCCTCTTTTGACAAGGCTATTGAATTAAATTCCGACTCCCATAAAGCCTGGAATTACAGAGGTTCTACCTTAGTCAAGCTAGAACAGAATGATCAGGCATTGGAAAGCATTAATCGGGCTTTGGAGATTCAACCTGAGTATGCTGCTGGTTATTATAACAAAGCAATAGTTTATTCTTCCCAGGGTCGAGTAACCTTAGCTGTGGAAAACCTAGAGCAGGCGATTGAGCTAAATCCAAGGTATCGGGAAGAAGCCAGTAATGATCCGGATTTTGAGGCTATTTCAGACGATGATCGCTTCTGGCAGTTGATTGGAGGCTAGAATGCTTTTGCTCTCCTGGGTCACCTTAGCCCAGAAGAGCAAACGATAGAAGCTGCTGCCAAATCGGTGCTAGAGTTGCCTTGACTATTATATCTGCAACCACAAAGCCAATACCAATCAGGAGATAGCGTTGAGGAAAGGGATGCTGGGAATTTGATCTGGTGATTTTAGCAACGAGATTAAGTCCCAAAGCAGTTAGAGCCACTCCGGTACAGATAAATCCCACCACTCGCAGCACAGACCAGGGCGGCCATCCCACTAGGGCAGCTAGCCACGGATTGACACTGATCTGTACTAGCTGTGCTACGTAGAAATTCATGTAATTGAGCAAGTAAGTTCCCAGCACTAGCGCTGCACTTCCAAAAGTCACTAGGGATAGAAAGCAAAAAACTGTGTACTGTTGGACATGATCTGGCAGAAACAAACGTAGGGATCCTTCTGTTCCTTCTCCTGTACGAATCCAAAGAAGCTGCTCTTCGATGTAGTCAGAGCCATTTAGGATTACCTGAGCTGCGGTTTCTGGAGCCAATGCGGTTCCAATCCCAACCGCAAGACTTTGAAACAATGCCCAAAGCAGCATCCACCCTAGGGCCCTCATGTATTGACGGTGACGAACGTGAAACAAAAAGATCGGATAGGGTACTGCTGCTCCTAAAATTGGCACCAGCCAGGGCACGCCGAAAACGAAACTGGCAATCGTTGCCAGAATAGCACCGATGGCAAGAAAGCTTGCAGTCAGTAGTGGTTTATTAATAATCAATTGACAGTTTTTCCATCTTAAATGATTATCATTACTAGGGATGGCATAGTTGATTTTTTGGAGGTCCCTAAATTATTCCTATCCCATGCTTGCGATCAACTATGAACTAAAGTCTAGTTTAGTCTAGATTGAAATAGCAGGAAATCAGCTTGCGCCAAGATATTTCTAGAATCCCAGATCATACAGCATGGTAGACCTGACCCCAAATCCTAGTTTCAGTTTGACTATTTGCTTAACATACCCCAACCGTGCCGGGATGTTAGCCAGCGTAACTCAAGCGATCGCGTCTGTTGGCGGTCACTTGGGAGAAATTATGGTGGTGGAGAAAACTCGGAAAATTGCTACTCGCGAGATTACCGTAGATGCAGCTAGCACTGAACAGGCTGAACAGATTGTACAAGCGGTTAAGGAAGTGCCCGATGTCCAAATCCTAAATGTCTATGACCGTACCTTCAACCTCCATCGTGGTGGCAAAATCAGTGTAAACAGCAAAATCCCCCTTAAGCATCAATCTGAATTGGCTATGGCTTACACTCCTGGTGTGGGTCGGATTTGTAAAGCGATCGCATCTGACCCACAACAGGTCTACTCCCTTACCATTAAAAGCAACATGGTTGCTGTGGTCACCGATGGCAGTGCAGTGTTGGGGTTGGGTAACTTAGGGCCAGAAGCCGCTTTGCCAGTGATGGAAGGTAAAGCAATGCTGTTCAAAGAGTTTGCTGGTATTGATGCTTTTCCTATCTGCCTAGCTACCCAAGATACGGATCAGATCGTAGAAACCGTTAAAACTATCGCGCCGGTTTTTGGTGGTATTAACTTAGAAGATATCAGTGCTCCCCGTTGCTTTGATATTGAAGCCAGACTGCGGCAGGAGTTAGATATTCCAGTCTTTCACGATGACCAGAATGGTACCGCTATTGTCACCCTTGCTGCCTTGACCAATGCCCTCAAGCTAGTCAAGAAATCCCTAGAAGAGGTAAGAATTGTTATTAATGGAGCGGGCGCTGCCGGTATGGCAATTGCCCGGTTACTCCGTAAAGCTGGTGCAGGTGTAATTTGGATATGCGACTCCCAAGGCATTATTTCCACTAAACGCCCTAACTTGACTGAGCAAAAGCAAGAATTTGCTGTGGATGCTTCGGGTACTCTGGCTGGTGCCATTGGCAATGCTGATGTGTTTATTGGGGTGAGTGTACCTGGGGTTCTCACCCCAGACATGGTCAGGTCGATGGCAAACAAGCCCATTGTCATGGCTATGGCTAATCCTATCCCGGAAATTCAGCCAGAATTGGTAGTAGATGATGTAGCAGTAATGGCTACAGGTCGTAGTGACTATCCGAATCAGATTAATAATGTTCTGGCTTTTCCAGGGGTTTTTCGTGGCGCTATAGATTGTCGGGCGTCAACCATTACCGTGAATATGTGTCTCGAAGCAGCTTTTGCGATCGCATCCCTGATTAATCCCAGTGATTTAGATCGAGAACATATCATTCCTTCAGTATTTGATGAGCGAGTTGCTCCTGCGGTTGCTGCGGCGGTGCAAAGGGCAGCACGTCAGGATGGTGTAGCATGCCATTAAGTAATTATATTTAGATAATTCCATGATTTAGCCGTAGAAATTAGCTATTCTGGTGGCATTTGATCCATTTTTTGAGGCAGGACTGATGATTGTAACCACTACTGATGTTATTCAAGGTGCGATTGTTGAAGAGTATTTGGGCATTGTCACTGCTGAGGTGGTTTACGGCACCAATGCACTGCGGGATTTCTTTGCCGGTATTCGAGATTTAATTGGGGGACGTACTGGCAGTTATGAAAAAGTCTTTGAAAGAGGACACCAAGAAGCCCTCCAAGAATTGAAACAACGTGCCTCACAACTAGGAGCAGATGCTGTGATTGGCATTGGTATGGATACTGGAACAATTAACGTTGATGAAAAGGGGGTGCTGCTACTCATTACCGCCACTGGCACAGCCATCAAATTAAGGAATTAAGGGTTGCTTGACAGTTGACGGGTACCCGTCAACTGTTGTTTAACTAAATCTGCTAAATTTCCTTGACAACTCATACTCGTTACGACTACGATTAAATAGTAACAATCATAAAGGAATGAGTAAGACAAGATGGTTATCAATCAAGTACCCGACGTAGTATTTAAGACCAGAGTCAGAGATGAGTCAGTTCCTGGACCCAATCCCTTCCGCTGGCAAGACCGGACTACACAGGAAATTTTTGGCGGTAAGCGTATCGTGCTATTTTCCCTTCCTGGTGCCTTCACACCCACCTGTTCATCAACCCACTTACCCCGCTATGAAGAACTCTATGATGAGATCAAAGCACAAGGGGTTGATCAAGTGATCTGCTTATCGGTCAACGATGCCTTCGTGATGTTCCAGTGGGGCAAACAGCAAGGGGTTCAGAATATCTTCTTGCTACCCGATGGTAATGGGGAATTCACCCGCAAAATGGGGATGTTGGTAGAAAAAGATAATCTCGGTTTTGGTATGCGTTCTTGGCGCTACTCTATGGTGGTAGATGACGGCAAGATTGAAAAAATGTTTGTAGAACCAGGCTATGCAGATAACTGCCCTACCGATCCCTTCGAGGTCTCAGATGCAGATACAATGCTGGCATACTTGAAGTCAGCTAAAAAGTAACATCCCTCCGACCTTACTTAAAGCTTTATCAGTAGAGGCGTTACCGGCAATGCCTCTACTGTTTTCAGTTTGGTGTGTAAGTCCTGATCATCGTGGATTGACTTGAGAGTGATACAACAATAATTACCTTGGGCGATCAGTAAAATTTTCCCTCCGACAGCTATTGCTTTTATATACCAAGAATCAGTAATCTTTCAACCGAATAGTAATTCAGAAGTTTGGGAGAGTCATGAGCTACGATTTTGATTTATTCGTTATTGGTGCAGGTTCCGGAGGAATTGCTACAGCTAGACGAGCCGCAGAATATGGGGCAAAAGTAGGCATTGCAGAATTTGACCGTTTAGGTGGAACTTGCGTAAATCGTGGCTGCATTCCTAAGAAGCTGATGGTTTATGCCTCCCATTTTCCTGATCAATTTGAAGAGGCACAGGGATATGGCTGGAGTAAGGTACACAGTACCCTCGACTGGACAACAATGATCACAGCAGTCAATCAGGAAACAGAACGCCTCAATAGCATTTACCAACGTATGTTGGATAAGTCCAAAGTGGAACTGTTTCAGGGTTATGCTAAGTTCGCGGATTCCCACACCATAGACATTGGCGGACGCAAAGTAACTGCACACAAAATCTTGATTGCAGTGGGAGCACATCCGGTCAAGCCCGATATTCCTGGCATTGAACACGCGATTACCTCTGATGATATTTTCCACCTCAAGGAACAACCGAAGCGGATCGTGATTCTTGGGGGTGGCTATATTGGTGTCGAGTTTGCCTGTATTCTCAATGGTTTAGGCTCTGAAGTGACAGTGGTTATTCGTCGTGATCAGATTTTACGGGGATTTGATGCTGAAATCGGTTCTGAGATTCAACAAGCCATGGAGAAGCATGGGATCCGGGTGCTAAATAACAGTAGGATCATCGCTATTGAAAAGACATCAGCTGGTCTGAATGTAACGGTACAAGGAGAATCACAAACAAGTATAATTGCTGATGCTGTCAGTTTAGCTGCTACAGGTCGTATACCCAATATCCAGAATCTAGGTTTAGAGAATACTGGAGTAGCAATTGAAAATGGTGCGATCGCAGTCGATAAGTACAGTCTTACCACAGAAGATCATATCTTTGCCGTAGGGGATTGTACTAACCGCATGAACTTAACTCCTGTTGCGATTAATGAAGGTCGTGCCTTTGCCGATACCGTATTTGGTGGCAAATCCCGGATCATGAGCTACGAGAATGTTCCAACCGCAATTTTTACCACACCCGAAGCAGCTACTGTTGGTCTAAGTGAGGCCGAAGCACGAGATAAATATGGGGATGCGGTAAAAGTCTATCGTTCTCGGTTCAGACCGATGTACTACACCCTACCCGGTCGGGATGAAAAAACCCTGATGAAGTTAGTGGTTGACCAAAACACTGACAAAGTCTTGGGTGCTCATATGGTAGGAGACCATGCAGCAGAGATTATTCAAGGAATTGCGATCGCATTGAAAACCGGAGCTACCAAAGCTAACTTTGATGCTACTGTTGGAATTCATCCCAGTTCTGCAGAAGAGTTTGTCACAATGCGCTAAGGGACTCAAAAAGTTTTTTAAATACAGTTGTAACTAGGGTGTGAACACACGCCCTAGTTTCGTACTATAGCGCTTTCAAATCAAATCTGAAAATTTATAGCAATTCAATTCACGAATGCTGCAAACCCGGTATTGTTACTAAGTGCTTAAATACTTTAAGTTCTCAAGATCAACACTACTGAATCAGAATAAATCCTAAAAAAGCCGCTAGAACTGTATTATCAGGAAGGAATGGCTGCGCCAAGAAACTCAATGCATCTGAGTTAAACATCACCATCTAGTGGTATAAAGCCCAAGTTTCCCGATGTCATCTTTACAAAAATTAGAAAAATTCGTCAAAATACCTAATAAAGCTCAAACTCGCCGCATTCTTTGGTTTGAAAGATTAATGGCGATCATCGCCTTGATTAATCTGCTGTTGGTGTTGTTTGACCTCAGCTATATCCCCTTAAGGGATTTCTGGCTAAATCAGAAAATTCAGGTATTTAGCTTTACCATTGGTCCGCTCAAATCCAAAGGCTTTCCCGTCTCGATTCCCATTCCTGATATCACTCCGCTCTACGACCCAGTTAAAGGTATTGAAGACAACCGAGATACCAAAAAATATTTGGACAAAGTTGATCAACTGGAAAACCAGATTAACAAGATAGGATTATCTTCTATAGAAGAATCTATAGAAGTAGAAAAAAAACTCAAGGAGCTGCGCGAACTTAGCTCAGAAATGATTGGCACCAATCCTTTTCAAGTAGCCAATAAAACCGGAAACTTGGAAAAGATTAAAAATAAGATGCGTAAGCAGATACCAAATCCTGAGGATTCAGCAAAAGAGTCATTTATGCAGTTCTGGACTCAAAAGTACTTAGCAAGTCATAGTCAAGAGGAAGGTTTGGTATTTTTTAACACCGAGATTAAACCCTTAATAGAAACTAACTATTACCGTCCAATTGGAGAAAATGGCGAATTTATAGACCTATTCGGACTGATTGACTTCCCATTTTTTATTTTATTTAGTACCGAGTTTTTGGCTCGTACCTGGTTGATCAGTCGCCGTCATTCTGGACTCAAGTGGCAAGATGCCATGCTGTGGCGCTGGTATGACATATTTTTACTAATACCCTTATGGCGGTGGTTACGAATTATTCCTGTTACCATTCGCTTAGGTCAAGCTAAATTAATAGACCTGAGTGCCATTAGCAGAGAAATCCGCTCCGGATTTGTTGCCAGTATTGCTCAAGAGATGACAGAAGTGGTCGTCATTCAAGTTATTAACGAAGTTCAGGGCTCCATTAGCCGGGGTGAAATTACCAAATGGTTGTCTCAACAGGAAGTCCGCCCCTACATTGACCTTAATGACATTGATGAAGTGTCAGAACTCACCACCATCATGGTAAAGATGACGGTTGATCAAGTCTTACCCAAAATTCGTCCTGATCTAGAGGCTCTCATGAAACACTATGTGGACATGGGGCTTAAACAGTCCACACTTTATCAGGGACTTCAGAATGTACCAGGACTGGGACAATTCCAGAAGCAACTAACAGAGGAATTGGTGAAAAACATTTTTCAGGCACTCTATGATGGGATTAATACTCTCATACAAGAAGACCCAGTTGCCGACGAACTCCTGCAACACCTACTGAAAAATTTAAGGGAAGCCTTAGGGGCAGAAATTAAGACCAAGGATAGATTACAGGATATTCAGTATTTGATCACAGCTTGGTTAGAGGAATTCAAAATAAATTATGTCCGGCGCTTATCTGAAGAAGACTTAGATAAAATCTTAGATGAAACCAGAGCAATTCGTCAAAGATTTCAGTAATAACAGTATTAAAATCAAGTTAATATTAGTCCAATAATTAATTATTTTTTTAAAATTCTATGCGGATATATCAACTATTTTGCTTGACAGTAAAACCATTAAATTGATAATTAAAAATAAAAAAATATGTTCTACCGAACCTAGTATGCATAAAAACGCGCTTATTTACCATTAAAGATGATTGGGCAGTATTTTTATAAAAAAAATTATCTCAACAAATAAAACTCCAGCCCCATAAGGATTATAATAATTATTTATTAAAAGTTTTAGATAGCAATTTCGGTAGAGCCAAAAAATATAGAAATTCAAAAAATAAACATTTTTTTTAATTATTGTAAATAGTCAGAGATCATCATACAGTTTGACCGAATAATGCCCATAAGCTAAAATACTTATGGGTCAACAAAAACCAAGTTGACTTCTAGGGTCAGCTTGCTCTGAGGTTAAGGCTCTGGAGTGGGAAAGTGCCGACGCACCAGACACCAAGCAGGGATTAGACGTCAACACTCCCCATGTTCAAGTTTTGATCAGGCAAGCATTTGAGCTGCTAATTGCGTTAGCTTCCGGCAAAAGAAGCCCCACATCTCAATGCTACGCCATGAGTGTGGGATTAATTTTGCACAGGGTATGCATGGAATTGCTATAATATGGGTACTGATAAACAAAGCCAAAAATGCTGGTTTGTCAGCACAACAGTTTTAAAAAAAAGACCAAGAAAACAGAGCGGCAGCGATGCCGAGGTGCGACCCGTGGCGAATTTAATTCGCCTAGGTCAAGGGCACCTAAGCGGTCTTGGGGAGCCAGTGCGGTCTTGGGGGTTCCCCCCATGAGCAACTGGCGTGGTTTCCCCCACTCGCGCTTTGCATCAAGAGAGGGCAGTCCGTTCTTAAAGCCCAGCGGCGACCTTCGCGTAGCGTCGGCTTTGCCGAAAGCAATAGCTGGATTGGCGCTTGTTGCCTACACTGAACTCAACGAGTCAGTGTGGGAGCTGTCACACTCAAACATAGCAACGGCAAGCTGGTAACTCCTAATCAATGATTCTGCGGGAAGTTTCCGGTTTGTCCTAGGGTTTAGAGTCTTCGAGCCCATGACCTTGTGACCAATAGCTCAAGACCAGTAACTAGAGATTGGGCTTGTGCTAACTAGATGTGCAGAAGCTTTTGGGCGGTTAGACTTCTTGGAAAAGATTTTGCCATGAAGTGGGTTGACCCCACTTTTTTTATTGGATTGGTGCCATGACTCATCCCCTGATTCCACAACTAATCGATTTGGCAACGCCATTGGCTCAAGATTTAGGATTAGAGATTGTAGAGGCTCTCTTCCAGACCAACAGACGCCCACCCGTGCTGCGTGTCTATATCCGCAACCCCATCCGTGACACTAGCTTGGATGACTGTGAACGCATGAGTCGTGCTTTAGAAGCTCAGTTAGATGCTAAGGAAATCATTTTAGACACCTACGTTTTGGAAATTTCCAGTCCTGGGATCACACAGGACTTAACCACAGACCGAGAATTCATTTCTTTCAAAGGGTTTGGTGTGATTGTTCAGACATTTGAACCCTATCAGGGGCAGCAAGAGTGGCGTGGGCAGTTAATTCGCCGGGATGAGAGCGGAGTTTATCTCAATCTCAAGGGTCGTGCGTTTGCCATTCCCCGTCAGCTCGTGTCCAGAGTAAAACTCGATGATGGGGGTTAAATTTTGCTTGAAGGTTGGTAGGCGTGCAGTACTTGTAAAGACAATGGCTTGACTATGATCTACAAGTGCTTCTCCCGTACAAGCTTCAAGGCTCAGGATTGAAGTTGAACTTGATTTACTTTAAATCCCAAGACAATTGCCATGGATAGATTTAAGACGGAGATTTGCTGATGTCAATAGTTAGTTTGCCTGGACTTAAGGCAATGATAGAAGAAATTAGTCAAAGCCACAATTTACCTAGGTCTGCAGTTCAACAGGCATTAAGAGAAGCACTGCTAAAAGGGTATGAGCGCTATCGCCGTTCTCAACGGCTAGACCAACGATTTCATTTTGACGAAGAATATTTTGACAACTTTGAAGTCGATCTTGATATTGAAGAAGAAGGCTTCCGCGTTTTGTCTACCAAAACCATTGTCGAAGAGGTACAAAATAGTGACCATCAAATTTCTCTCAAAGAAGTCCAGGAAGTTGCCTCTGAAGCACAATTGGGAGACTCAGTGGTTTTGGATGTGACTCCAGACCAAGGAGAGTTTGGTCGCATGGCAGCGATTCAAACCAAACAGGTGCTCTCTCAAAAACTCCGAGACCAGCAGCGTAAGCTGATTAAGGAAGAGTTTCAAGACCTAGAAGGAACCGTTCTGCAATCTCGATCGCTACGGTTTGAGCAGCAGTCTGTGATTATGGCGCTCAGCAGTGGTTTTGGTCGGCCAGAGGTAGAAGCCGAACTGCCCAAACGGGAACAGCTACCCAATGATAACTATCGGATTAACTCCACCTTTAAGGTTTATCTCAAAAAAGTCCGGGAAGGCCCTCACCGTGGTCCTCAGCTGGTGGTATCCAGAGCGGCGGCTGGATTAGTGGTCGATCTGTTTAGCAACGAAGTCCCAGAAATAGACGATGAGGTGGTAAGGATTGTTGCAGTAGCACGGGAAGCTAATCCTCCTTCTCGTCATGTCGGACCAAGGACTAAAATTGCTGTAGATACCCTGGAGCGAGATGTTGATCCGGTGGGAGCTTGCATTGGTGCTAGAGGTTCCCGCATTCAAGTTGTGGTGAATGAATTACGAGGTGAGAAAATCGACGTAATTCGTTGGTCTCCTGACCCATCTACCTATATTGCTAACGCTCTTAGCCCAGCCCAAGTTGATCAGGTGCTACTAGTCAATCCAGAAGAACGTCAAGCTCATGTTTTAGTAGCAGAAGACCAGCTGAGTTTAGCTATAGGCAAAGAAGGACAAAATGTTCGCCTTGCTGCCCGCCTTACGGGTTGGAAGATTGACATTAAAGATGCTGCGGAATACAAAAAAGACACTACAGACATTTCTAAACAGGAGAGCCTAGAAGAAGATGATGTCGATAGCAGTGAGTTACAGGAAGATTACCAAGAAGGAGTAGAAACACCAGAAAATGTGCTTGATGCTGAGCCAGTGCTTGATTTGAGTACTCAAGAAGAATAAGTAATTTTAGGGGTTAACCCTGAGGTGAGGAAAGTTTGGCCAAGGTTGAGAATGGGAATGGTATAAAATGATACCCCTAAGCTTGTCGGTTTAGAATGGTAGTGGGGTGCAGGGTCTCGGCTGTGGTCAAGAATTCTTTGACAGTTTTCTTCCAAACCAATGACTTATTCAATCCTTCCACTTCTGCTGGGTTACTCTACCCCCTATCCCATTCTACCCCTTACTCCCGGTGGGTGTGGTGATTTTCTTCTTGTGTTATTCCTCCTTCTCTCAAGGGTGTGACTATCTCTACTATAGTTTTTCATCTTCTGCTCACAGCACCGGTTTCACACCACCGGTTAGCCCACACCCTTTTTACCGCCCTCTGGCATTGATTTTTGGTTTCATTTGGGTAAGTCAATCACGTAAACAGGGTGTTTGCCCAATCGCAAACGCCCTACAAGCCTCCATCTACCGTACCCTTTAAAGAAGGAGGACTTTTGAGATTTTCCAAACCGAAAACCCGTATGAAACCCAACTATCGACGTTGTCTTAGCTGCCGGAAAGTAGCACCAAAACAGGAGTTTTGGCGTATTGTCCGAGTCTATCCGTCACGAAAGGTACAATTAGATCAGGGTATGGGTCGTTCGGCTTACTTATGTCCTCAACTGAGTTGCCTAGCGGCGGCTCAAAAGAAAAACCGACTGGGGCGATCACTGCGTGCATCGGTGCCAAAAAATCTGTACGAAACTTTATGGCAGCGTTTAGCTACCATGCCAACCAAACCCAATTTAGGTAATTAAAGGGTGAATCTAGCCGAAAAAGCTTCCATGTATGTTCGTCCGGCGAACATAAGTAATCGTTAGGATAGAAAGGAAGTCATTAGTTCTATTGATGCTCTGGTTTCTTAAGGAGGTGAATTTACTTTGATTATACGCTAGCTACCTTTAAAGGCATACGCGCTGATTAGGCGGTTTAACCGAACCGTCAATGTTGAATGCTGCTTGGCTTTTTTCACAGGAAAGAAGCACGCGATAATAGATAAACTTATCAAACTACCGTTGAGGTGAACACACCAACGAAAAAGCATGGATGGTTGATTATCTGTTGAGCATCGCTTATCTTATCGTTTAAGCTTTCCAATAAAGCTTGATCAAGTAAAAAGTCATTCGAGTAGTTGAGTATGGTTTAACAACAAGTAGGTACGACAGGGGAATAGTGCATGAACAGCGGCAAAGTCAGAATTTACGAATTATCACGGGAATTGAATTTGGACAACAAGGAAATTTTGAGCATCTGTGAAGGACTCAATATTGCAGTTAAAAGTCACAGTAGCACGATTACAGAATCGGATGCCCAACGGATTCGCACGACAGCCGAAAAATATTCTGACCAACTAGCAGCTGTAAGCAATAGCGAAGGTGAGTCATCGGCAAATAAAGGTTCTAAGTTAAGCTCTGGTAAATTAGTTCGACGTCCCAAAGGGGAGCGGAAGCAGCAAATTGTGGAGCTTCGTAAGCACAAACGCAGTTCTGGCAATACTTCTAGCCAGAGAAGTAATCAAATGGCAATCCCACCCCAACCTCCCATCAAGCCGACTGCTATACCCCCACGTCAGCCTAGCACTCTCAATCGACCTAAGCAGGTCACTGAACAGGAGACCAAGATTAAGCAGGATACTAAACCAGAACCAGCCGCTAAATCAGAACTAGCCGCTAAACCAGAACTAGCCGCTAAACCAGAACCAGCCGCTAAATCAGAACTAGCCGCTAAACCAGAACTAGCCGCTAAACCAGAACTAGCCGCTAAACCAGAACCAGCCGCTAAACCAGAACCAGCCGCTAAACCAGAACTAGCCGCTAAACCAGAACTAGCCGCTAAACCAGAACCAGCCGCTAAACCAGAACTAGCCACTAAACCAGTCCAGAACATTTCACAGGAGAGTACACAAAAACCCAAATTAACTGGACCCCCTGTAAGAGTATCACAACCAAAAACTCAGCCTGCTAAGGTTGAGCGACCGATAAAATCAAACCAAAAGGGTTCTTCCGGTTCAAAGTCAGTAAAGAGTCCAACTCCTAACAAATCCCCTGTTATCAATAAACAGTCAACGCCCTCGGAAACATCACCACCAAAGCGTTCTAGTTCACCAAGACCACCCGTTCCTGAACTCCAGCGACCTCCAAAAAGGAGCAAACCAGGTCTTGAGAAAGAAAATTCAGCAATTGATGCTGACTCAACGGGTCTGACAGATGATGTCTCTGATCAAGACACCAACACCTTAGTCAATGAATCCGAGGAACTGCTCAAGGAGGTCAAGCTCCGGCGACCATCTGTCCCCCGACCTGCTAAGAAGAAAGAGTGGGAGGCAGAAAATGGAGAAGACGAAGACAAAGCCCAGAAGGCTAAATCCGCCAAACTCAAGCGGCGACCTAAAATGATTCTGGATGATGAAGATGATCTCGAAACAGGATCAGATCAAATCGATAACAAAATCGATGGTTCATTTTCAGTTAGTCTTTCTCTGGCTCGTCCTCCCAAACCAAAGTCTCTGCAAAAACAGCAAAGCCAAGCAAATACTGCGAGTGTTAGCCACAAGAAGAAGCCTGCTAAAACCAGTAGTAGCAACAAGTCCGATCATCGCGATCGCCGTCGTACACAGAAAAGTCAGCCCAAACGCCCAGAACAAATTGTTTTGAGAGACTCACTCACCATTAGAGACCTGGCTAATGAACTGGCTATTGCAGAAACTGACATTGTTAAAATGCTCTTCTTCAAAGGCATAGCTGTGAGTGTTACCCAGACTTTGGATGTTCCTACTGCCACAATGGTAGCTGAGGAAGTGGGAGTCAAGGTCGAGATGGAAGAAGAAGCCTCTGCTGCGACTAAGGTGGAAATGCTGGATGTCCAAGACCTGGAAAACCTCGAGCGGCGTCCACCTGTGGTGACAATTATGGGTCATGTTGACCACGGTAAAACGACTCTACTCGATGCCATTCGTGAAGCAAAAGTGGCTCAAGGAGAAGCCGGTGGAATTACCCAGCATATTGGCGCATACCACGTAGATGTTGAGCATGAGGATAAAATTCAACAGGTTGTCTTCCTAGACACCCCCGGTCACGAAGCCTTTACAGCCATGCGGGCAAGGGGAACAAAAGTAACTGATATCGCTGTGCTAGTAGTAGCCGCTGATGATGGGGTGCAACCTCAGACCCTTGAAGCCATTAGTCATGCTAGAGCTGCTGAAGTTCCCATGGTAGTTGCTATTAACAAAATTGATAAAGCCGGATCTCAACCTGATCGGGTTAAGCAAGAATTATCAGAACGGGGCTTGGTTCCAGAAGAATGGGGTGGTGAAACGATCATGGTACCAGTGAGTGCTATCCAAAGGGAAAACTTGGATTCACTGCTGGAGATGATTCTATTGGTCTCAGAGCTAGAAGAACTCTCTGCTAATCCG
The DNA here is from genome assembly GCF_010672265.1 of Moorena sp. SIO3A2. Taxonomy (NCBI): domain Bacteria; kingdom Bacillati; phylum Cyanobacteriota; class Cyanophyceae; order Coleofasciculales; family Coleofasciculaceae; genus Moorena; species Moorena sp. SIO3A2. The sequence continues at coordinate 280,285 of NZ_JAAHHC010000007.1, read as the reverse complement.
GATCGACCAGCAAAAGGTACGGTGATTGAAGCTCACCTAGATAAAGCCAGAGGTCCTGTTGCCACCTTCTTAGTGCAAAACGGTACTTTGCGGATCGGTGATAGCCTGGTTGTTGGTTCAGTTTTCGGTAAGGTCAGAGCCATGCTTGATGACCGAGGACAGCGAGTCGCACAAGCGACTCCCTCGTTTGCTGTGGAAGTCCTTGGCTTGAGTGATGTTCCAGCTGCTGGTGATGAGTTTGAAGTCTTTGAGAGCGAAAAAGAAGCCCGGGCAGTTGCTGGTGAAAGAGCTCAACAGCAACGTCAATCTCGCCTGCAAACTCGCATGAAATCACGGCGAGTTACCCTCACTGAATTATCAGCCCAGGCTCAAGAAGGTGAACTCAAAGAACTCAACTTGATTTTGAAGGCAGACGTTCAAGGCTCGGTGGAAGCTATTCTGGGATCCCTCGAACAGCTGCCCCAAAGTGAAGTGCAAATTCGAGTTCTACTGGCTGCCCCTGGGGAAGTCACCGAAACGGATGTGGACTTAGCGGCTGCTAGTGGTGCAGTTATTGTTGGCTTTAACACTACCTTAGCTCCTGGTGCTCGACCAGCAGCTGAACAGGAAGGGGTAGATGTGCGGGAATACAACATCATCTACAAACTCCTGGATGATGTTCAAGGTGCGATGGAAGGTCTGTTAGAGCCAGAAGAGGTAGAAGAACCATTGGGTGAAGTAGAAGTTCGAGCTGTCTTCCCAGTGGGTCGTGGTGCCGTGGCGGGTTGCTATGTACTCTCAGGCAAAGCCGTGCGCAATTGCCGTTTACGAGTGCGGCGTGGTGGCAAAGTTATCTACGAAGGAGTTTTGGATTCCCTCAAGCGTGTTAAGGATGATGTCAAGGAAGTCAATGCTGGCTACGAATGTGGTATGGGTGTTGATAAATTCAACGACTGGACGGAAAAAGATATCATTGAAACCTATCAGATGGTAACCAAGCGACGGACTCTCTCCCTGAAGTAGGGCTGAGGGGTGTTCTTACCCAGGGGTCCCTTGCTGGGAAGGTTGTTTTGTTTAAGGTTGAAGGTTAAAGGTTATTTAGCTTCTAGCAAAATTAATCCCACATCTCAATGCGCATTGAGATGTGGGATTAATTTTGCGCTCTTATTGCATGGAATAAGGAAACAATTACAATTGAATATCGTCTATACTAGATGTAGTAGGTAAAATAAATTAAGAGCTAACCGCCACCTACGTGCCTAAAAAATAGAACTTATTGTATTGTTCCGGATTATTGTATTGTTCCGGCGCGGAGGGGCATCCCGTGTCGTTAATAAAGCTTACCGAGTATCCAAACCGTTAGGTGGAGTTGGTAAGAAGCCCACACTGTAATCTTTGATTAAGTGTGGGAGTATGTCACCACTTAAGCATTACCCAACTAGATTCATCTGTATTAAATTTTGGTAAGGTGCATATGGCAAGCTTCGTTAAATCCGAATCCGGACAATTAGATCACGACACTCAAGTTTGGGACAGTCTCAAACAAGCCATAGCAGCTAGTTCAGGATTTCAACGCTGGCAAATGGAACATCCCTTGGGTGAACAATTTCAGGACTATAGTCTTGATAGCCGCGTACGTCGTTACTTACGAGAAACTCTAGAAATGCTTGCCTACTGAACTTCCAGATCGGAGCAGCTCCTATCTGACATCATGTATTTTGATTTTAATTTATTAGTGATTTGTGGCATAAACAGGCAAAGCAATAGCCAGTCTTGGTTAAAATTATTCCTTTTGACGGAATAAAAGGAATAATACCATAGATTGCCAATTAGTGGTGATATTTTAGTAATGGTATTTTAACGATTTAGGTAGGTATAAGTTAACCATGAGTGCATTACTACTTCTTACGGTTCCCTGTCAATAGTCAACGGTCAGTGGTCAAAGAGCTGCTGGACGAAAGACAAATGAGGAAGGATAATTAGCATTGCTGCTGATTTTGGAGTTGACATGGCCTTTGAATATCCTGATGACCTCAAATACCTTGATAGCCACGAATATGTCCGGCTTGATGGCGAAATTGCCACTATTGGTATTACCGCCTTTGCCATTGACCAACTGGGTGACTTAGTTCTTCTGGAACTCCCAGACATTGACGACACCATTGAGAAGGGTAACAAGGAAAATGACAAAAACTTTGGTACCATTGAATCTGTCAAGGCAGTTTCGGATCTATATTCACCGCTATCGGGTACGGTGGTAGAACGAAATGAGGAGATGATTGAGGCTCCTGAACAGATTGCCGAAGACCCCTATGGTGAAGGTTGGTTAATTAAAGTGCGGCTGAATGACCCTGATAACCCACTGGAGGGTGTCCTTTCTCCTGAGGAGTACCGTGCCAAAGTCGAGGCAGAGTAGACTATGACACTCCCCGCCCTGAAAGGACGGGGATTCTTGCTTGGCCGTAGGCCACGCTGCGCGAACAATGGGGTGACTTATTTAACCAGGCCGGAGCCAGGAAAAATAGAGGTCGCCTCGACCCAAGCGTATTTGGTTTATAACCTAGGTTTCGGTGTGCCCCACCGTACCTAAAATAATTAACATATTAAGATAAACATTTTCTTAGGGATCTTAGACTTTCATAGACTTCCAAATCGTTAGACTTGATTGTGCAACCTGATTATCTCAAAACAGGTTTTTTACACTGTCTACTTATTTAAGATCATGTTCATCTAGAATACTATTTTTTTGTTATGTCTTTATCTTAGCACAAAGCCGTCCTGGAAGGACGGGGCTAATGACCCAAATTTTTTGGTAAAAATCTGATCAGTAGGGTTGTCATAACTAAACCCGGCTGTATAAAGTTGTGTATCTAGAACCAATCTAGCAATACCTCTAGGTTGTAGTATCCTAGGTTTTCATAGTGTATATTTAGAACTAAATTGCTTTAGGTCTAAATCGCTTTAGTTATACATCCGGGCTTTGTGTATCTATAGATTTACCAACTTAGGGGGTCACAGCCCTCAAAAGTGACCCCCACCTTCGCTGCTTAATTCACAAATTAGTTTACTATGCAGAATTTGGATATCCAGGATCAAAAAAATAGAGCAAATACTCAGTCGTTGCTGAAATCTGACCCTATTCTTTCCGCATCACAAACAATACCATCTACCGATGCTTTTGTCAATCGACACATAGGTCTAAATCCAGATGCAATAGAGCAAATGCTCAACGTCCTGGGTATATCCACTATAGATAGCCTGATTGAGCAAACCATACCCGCCGCTATTTGGCTTAATCAACCCCTGCAGTTACCACCAGCCCAAAGCGAGTATGCTTCCCTAGCTCAGCTAAAAGAAATTGCGTCTAAGAATCAAGTATTCCGGTCTTTCATTGGCATGGGATATTACGACTGCATTACCCCACCTGTAATTCAACGGAATATTCTGGAAAATCCTGGTTGGTACACGGCTTACACCCCTTACCAAGCAGAGATTGCTCAGGGACGACTCGAAGCACTACTCAACTTCCAGACTATGATTATAGACTTGACTGGTCTGGAAATTGCTAATGCTTCCTTGCTGGATGAAGGAACAGCAGCAGCGGAAGCTATGAGCATGAGCTATGGTCTGTGTAAAACGAAAGCCAAACACTTCTTTGTTTCCCAAACCTGTCATCCTCAAACTATCGCAGTGGTACAAACCAGGGCTAGACCTTTGGGCATTGAGGTGATTGTTGGTGACCACCGCACTTTTGAATTTGACGAAGAGATTTTTGGAGCTCTGCTTCAGTACCCAGCAACGGATGGCACCATATACGATTATCGGGAATTTATTGATAAGGCTCATGGTGCTAAAGCTTTAGTAACTGTGGCAGCTGATATTCTAAGCCTTGCCCTGCTTACACCCCCTGGAGAATTTGGGGCTGATATTGCTATAGGTTGCACCCAGCGCTTCGGTGTTCCCCTAGGATATGGGGGACCTCATGCAGCTTATTTTGCTACTCGTGCAGCTTATAAACGGCAAGTACCAGGACGTATTGTTGGTGTGTCAAAAGATGCTAATGGTAAACCAGCACTGCGCTTGGCACTGCAAACCCGTGAACAACATATCCGTCGTGACAAAGCCACAAGCAATATTTGTACTGCGCAAGTGCTTTTGGCCGTGATAGCTTCAATGTATGCAGTTTATCATGGGCGACAAGGCATCAAACGTATTGCCGAGAGAATTCATCAATTAACGGTTATCCTAGCGGAGGGACTTAAACGCTTAGGTTACAGTATTAGCTCAGAACCGTTTTTTGATACTTTGCGCGTAGAATTAAGCGATCGCTCTGTGTCAGAAATTATCGAAGCAGCTGAAGCACGTCAAATTAATCTACGTATTATTGATTCAACTACTATCGGGATTTCCCTGGATGAGACAACGACGGCTAGGGATTTAGTAGACTTGTGGGAAATTTTTGCAAGTTTAGGGGAACCAAGCAGTGCATCCCTACTCTTTACTGTGGAAGAGTTGGCGGCTGAGGTAACACGTAAGGTGGCAGCTGATTTTAATGAACCGTTTGCTCGCCATAGTACCTACTTAACCAACCCAGTATTCAACCGCTATCACTCAGAAACGGAGTTACTGCGCTATTTGCACCGCCTGGAAAGTAAGGATTTGGCTCTAAACACGTCGATGATTCCTCTGGGCTCGTGTACCATGAAGCTGAATGCCACTGCTGAGATGATGCCAGTGACATGGCCGGAATTTGGTAAGATTCATCCGTTTGCTCCGGTCTCCCAAACTCAGGGATATCAAATTCTATTCCAGCTGCTGGAAGAATGGTTAGCAGAAATTACTGGCTTTGCTGGCATTTCTCTTCAACCTAATGCTGGTTCCCAAGGGGAATATGCAGGATTACTCACTATTTGTAAGTACCATGAAAACCGGGGAGAAAGCGATCGCAATATCTGTCTAATTCCTACTTCTGCCCATGGAACCAATCCCGCCAGTGCGGTGATGGCTGGTTTAAAGGTGGTGGCTGTTGCTTGTGATGAGATGGGCAACATTGATTTAGATGATTTGAGGAATAAGGCCGAGCACCATAGCCAAAACCTAGCTGCTCTGATGGTGACTTATCCCTCTACCCATGGTGTGTTTGAAGAAGAGATTAAAGGGATCTGTGCCATTGTCCACAACCATGGGGGACAGGTTTATATGGATGGGGCGAATATGAATGCCCAAGTGGGACTGTGCCGTCCGGGGGACTTTGGGGCAGATGTGTGTCACTTGAACCTGCACAAAACCTTCTGTATTCCCCACGGTGGGGGTGGACCTGGTATGGGACCAATTGGGGTGATGCCTCACTTAGTACCATTCCTGCCCAAAACCTTACAGCCTCAACCTTCAAATTTATCTATTGGTGCCATTTCTGCGGCACCTTGGGGAAGTGCCAGCATTCTACCTATTTCCTGGATGTATATTGCCATGATGGGGAGTGGGGGGTTAACTGAGGCGACTAAGGTAGCTATTCTTAATGCTAATTACATGGCTAAGCGGTTAGACCCTTACTATCCTGTTCTGTACAAGGGGAACAATGGATTAGTGGCTCATGAGTGTATTGTGGATTTGCGATCGCTTAAAAAGTCTGCGGGCATCGAAGTGGATGATATTGCCAAACGCCTGATGGATTATGGTTTCCATGCTCCAACGGTATCCTGGCCTGTAGCGGGGACAATGATGGTGGAACCTACTGAAAGTGAGTCGAAGGAGGAACTCGACCGTTTCTGTGATGCCATGATTGCCATCCGCCAGGAAATTGAAGCAATTGAATCGGGTCAAGTAGACCAAACCGACAATCAGCTGAAGAATGCTCCCCATACTGCAGAAGCCTTGATGGTCAGTGAATGGTCCCATCCCTATACCCGTGAGGAAGCGGCATACCCGGCACCTTGGTTAAGGGAACACAAGTTTTGGCCTGTGGTAGGGCGCATTGATAATGCCTTTGGGGATAGGAATTTGGTTTGTTCTTGTGAAGGGATGGAGGCATATATCTAACCCCAGAGTCAAGCGGGGAGTGTGGGGAGTGTGGGAGGTGTGGGAGGTGTGGGGAGATGGGGAGATTTTTATTAAGGGTAATTATCCTGACATGATATAACTCCCTTACTTATTAAGGGGGTTTACGAGGATTCCGACTCCCTCGGTGCGCTTACAGTCGTCGAATTAAATTCGCCACGGGTCGCACCGCTCCCGACTCCCTCGGTGCGCTTACAGTCGTCGAATTAAATTCGCCACGGGTCGCACCGCTCCCGACTCCCGACTGAGTATTAACGAGGGGAACCAAACACCTGCACCCAGTAGTGGCGATAGGGACTGGAAGGGTCGCTGACATAACCAAAGCCAATTTCTTGATACTGAGGCTTGAGTATATTACGGCGATGACCAGAGCTTTTCATCCATTGCCTAATGGTTTGAGCAGGAGTCGGGTAACCTGCGGCAATGTTTTCACCAACATAGGAATAGAGGTAACCTGCTGCTTTAGCGCGATCGCTTATTTTAGAACCATCTGAACCAGTATGGCTGAAAAAACCATTGCGCACCATATCTTCAGCGTGTAGCTGTGCGGCTTGAGTTAGCTCAGCAGAAAGCTGTAATGGTGGCAAGCCAGCTTTTCGCCGTTCAGCATTGGTTAGTCCAAGCAACTCAGTATTGAATTTAGCTAAGGATGAGCTACTGGTTAGCACAGTTATCTGCTCCTGAGAACCTCTCTGGAGAGTGTTATTGGAGTAAGGGTTAGCCAGAACTGAGCTAGACTGAAGCGCTATTTCAAATAATCCGAGCAAACTAAGCGGAGCAATTGCCCAAAAATGGATTTTATGCATAAATTACCTCATGGGTCAATATCTGCAACAGATCTGATTGCACCCGGTAGCCATTAATATGGCGCTAGATATATATAGCAATCCGATTCAGCTTTTCAAGGGGATTGCTCTATCTATCGACTAAGCCTCCCCTGAAAAGGTTCCCTAATTTTGAGGTTTATGGGAATTTCCCAGAGGATGGTTTTGTGCGTTCGCGTAGCGTGGCCGAAAGGCCAATCGCTTAGTGTGGCCGAAAGGCGATCGCATTTTCATTCCTTGATTATCATGCCTTTTTATAACTATTAATAGTTAAATTTATATCAGCTATTATTTATCAGTTATCATCTATCAGTTATCATCTATCAGTTATCATCTATCAGTTATCAGTTATCATCTATCAGTTATCAGTTATCAGCATTCAGCTTATGGGCTAATTCACAGGCTAGAAGCCTGTGCCACGCTACTTGAGATGCTTTTGAACAAGCGATGCAGCGCCGACCTGCGGGGGTTTCCCCCACTCGCGCTTTGCATCAAGAAAACAGGTAATCATTTTTTTGATCTGCTCAGAGCTGACCGCTGATAGCTGACCGCTGATAGCTGAAGGCTGAATGCTGACTGCTGACACTCTTGAAAAATAACTTTTCTAAGCACGATGACGAATTACTCCCGGTAACTGTCGCAGCACATCATTTTTATATCGAGCGAACTTTTTAATGGCATCTTGATTGACAATATTCTTTTTAGGAAGATTAACCGTAATCGTTCCTTCCATTTGCCATGGGTCAAAGTTTTCCCAGTTTTCAAAGTAGGCTTGCAAGTACAGCCAATAGGCTAGATCGATTTGAGCATCGTATACAATTAGGATACATGGCATTGGTTCTTTTAACCATTGCTCTATGTCTGAGCGTCCTAGGGGAAAGCCTATGGTTTCTTGGTCGGCGGCTAGCATGCTCAGAAAATCCGTTGCCTTTAGCTTGACGTAAATTTTACCATTTTCAAGTTCACAATTGGCATCATAGGTAAAGATAATCAGGTCAAAACCATAAGTGTACTCAAGCTCAACTCGTTCTACTGAGTAACCACATAAGAATATATATCGTTCCACATAATTGATACTGAGATCAGCAATAATTTGTTCTCTCGGTCGTTTATTTTTATTCATTGACCGGAAGGAATAAAAATGGTTTACTCTATAGCTTACAGCAGTTTTCAATTGGGTCAGTACTTTCGTTCTGGGTTGCGCGGGAGTCGGGAGCGGTGCGACCCGTGGCGAATTTAATTCGACGACTGTAAGCGCACCGAGGGAGTCGGGAGTGGAAAAAAATCCTGTGTACCTCACTCCTGATGACAATTGGTATAGATCATCATAGTTTAGCTTGAAATAAAAGCGATCGCTTATCACCGTAGACAAGCGATCGCTTTTATTATTCAGAGATTATCCAATGAAAAATCCGATTTAACTACCAGCTAGGACAAAATCCACTTCATCAGCTCCGCCAGTTTGATCTTGACCGGAGGTAATTTGTTCCCCATTCACTTCAACAGCGAAGGGTGTGCTGTGTGACAGCTCCTACACTGATTCTATAGAATCAGTGTAGGCAACAAGCGCCAATCCAGCTATTGCTTAGGAGGCGCTGGGCTTTAAGAACGGACTGCCCTCTCTTGATGCAATAGCGAGTGGGGGAAACCCCCAAGACCGCTTAGGTGCGCTTACAGTCGTCGAATTAAATTCGCCACGGGTCGCACCTCTGCATCGCTGCCGCTCTATTTTCTTGGTCTTTTTTTTAAGACTGTTTTGCTAACAAACCAGCATTTAAGGCCGTAGGCCACGCTACGCGAACGGCTTTGTTTATCAGTAAATATATTATAGCAATTCCATGCATACCCTGTGCAAAATTCATCCCTGGAATTACCGTAAGTAGACGGGAGCCTTATTTCAGACAACTTAAAACTATTACTCATAACCTACCGATTAGTTTGGCTCCCGTCTACAAGGTTTCGTCCCCCACACTCACGTAACACGATCGCAGTTATGGGGCTTCTTTTGCCGCAAGCTAAATTGATATTGTAATCCGTTGCATCAGGAGTATATCCCACGCTAGCCACCATCTTACGACCCTCATCGGTATAGATGAACGCCAACACGGTTGCGGAAATAATCCACAGCCATTTTAGTTCCGACCGCACCTACTGCTGCTATACCAGCACCCATTAGTATGTTGCGCAGTTTACTCATTTGTTGTTTTGACCTATGACTATATAAATAGTACCAGATTAAGACAGGTAAGTGTGGGAGGTGTGGGAGGTGTGGGAAGTGTGGGAAGTATGGGAAGTGTGGGGAGATGGGGAGATGGGGAGATGGGGAGCTAGCATTGAGAACTACTATAAATTCTGGATCACAAAGGGTTTGATGGCACTACTACTCCACTTATTCTTGAGTTTCTCAACTACAAATGGCCGAATTACAAACTTAGGGGGCACACCCTGATGTACATCAATCCGTAGGAACGTATGAGGAGAGCGGGCTGTTCTGCCTTTACCTTTGCGTCCGATAAATAAAAGCGATCGCGCCACCATTTGAACATAACCGCTCTGACTAATTTCCATCACTTCAACCTCATCTTTGCGCTGACCCCGCAAACTAGCACCACTTCCGCCACAAACTAGCCAATTTAAATTGGAGTCAGCATGTTTAGTATCAAGGGTACGCAAATGCTCAAAGCAATGGGCATGTCCACTTAAGATTAAATCTACCAGTGGCCGTTTTTCCGGTAGGGAACCAATAGCAGCAGCCACCTGATCCAATACTTGGCGTAAATGGCCACGAACTGCGATCGCATCTGGCTGCTCCCATCGGGTTGTTTCCGTTGAATAGGCAGAGTGATGAAGATAGATCACTCGTCCCCTTACCTGAGGATCATGCCAAGAATCAATTAACCGTTGCTGTAACCAGTCTAGTTGCTCTAGGTCAGGATCAGCCTTAGGTTTAGACGAAGAGCCAGAAATACAAAACGTATTGGAATCAAGGGCAAAAAAGTCAATGCCACCATATCTAAAGGTATAGTAGCGATTAGGTAGACGGGTAAAGTGACCAGGTTGGTAGCGCAGGCATCTTCCCGTTTCGGTCTTGGCAGTATAGTGTTGGTTGAGGTACTCAGCTAAATTACTGCGCTTGTGAGGTTGACTCAAGCAATCAAGAAAAGCTTGAGCATAGGCTTTGCCTTGGTTAGAACTATCCCAACCTAGCGTCAACCCTAACTGAGATTTTAACCAACGGCGTAGAGGTAAACTTAACTGAGCAAATAATCTGGGCAGAAAAGTCAGGTCATAGTAATCATGATTTCCTGGTACAGGGAAAATCGGGTGATTAAAGACTAGTCGAGTAGTGTCAGTTTTTTTGACAGGACTCCTAATACCAAAAACCTCTCGGTAGAATTTAAGAAATTTCTCCAGATAAAACTCACCCGACCCAAAGGGATAAACGAGATCCCCTGTGTGTAACGTAAAGCAACAAGTATCCATGTGCTCACGTAATTGTTGAGCAATTTGTGCTTGCAGCTTCTCTCCATATTTCGTATCTGAATCCGTATCCCCAAGGACTAGAAACGAAAAGTCTGGACGTTCATTTTCACCATCATCAAGCACTAACTGAGTTTGGTCAATTCCCTCCTTGATAATCCCAGGATTACGCCAGCATAAGCACTGGTTGATTGTAGCGATTTTAGTAGCAATAGGTGGGTCATATAGCATGTTTAAAATAGGTGAGGTAGATTCCCGATTCCCTTTTACTTGAACAATGTCGGGGTAAGGTTCTCCTCCTCCTCCCAATCCTGTTCTTTGTGATTGTTTCCGTAACCGGATTTGTAGTACTTGTAAGGGCTAATAGAGTCACCTTTAACACCATTAGCAACAATGCCTAAAACGTGAATTTGAGACAGTTTCAGATTCTCAAGAGCTTGGGTCAGAGCAGAACGATCTGTTTTCCCAATGCGACTTACCAGAATCAACCCATCGGTGTGAGAAGTAAGCAAGCTAGCGTCTGCTAATCCCAAAACTGAGGGAGTATCATAAATTACGAGGTCAAAGGTTTCGTGGAAACCTGCCATCAATTGTGTCATTTTATGGGAATATATCAGCTTGGTAGGATCTGGAACAAGTTGACCTGAGGTTAGGACTGATAAGCCAGCTACAGGTAACTTTTGCTCAATTACGTCTTCAGGGGATAGGGTTTGGAGAATTAAATTACTTAATCCCAACTGGTTGGATAATTGCAATCTTGGATGAACTTGGGGTTTACGCAAATCTGCATCAACTAATAACACCTTTTTCCCTATGGCTGCCGCTGTTTGAGCCAGGTAAATAGCAATGGTTGACTTACCATCCCCAGGCAGAGCTGAACTGATTGCCAGAGAACGGATTGGGCGGTCTGAACTCAGTAATTGAATATTGGTATAGAGTACTCGTAGGGCTTCCAAAAAGTGTGAGGATTGGGAGTCCCCATAATAGATGTAAGGCGTTGATTTTTGCTTCAAAGCTGGTATTAGCCACGTAAAAGGTTTAGACAATAAACCTCCTACTTTGGCTAGGGAGTTATTACTTGGCGTTGCTGCTATTTGTTTATTAATGGGGATATTCCCTAACAAATGGAGTTTGCTTTGCTGTTTTAGTTCCTCGAGATTGTGATAAACGTTATCTAATCTTTCCAAAATCAAAGCCACACCAATGCCTACAGCAATACTAGCTACAGCTCCCAAGGTTAGACTACGTTGGATGTTAGGAGAGATCGGAACCACTGGCCGAACTGGGGCTTCAATTACTTCCCAAGGAATCTCGGTTTGGGCGGCTTCGATTTGCAACGTTTCGCGGGTAGCCCGAAAACGGTTTAACCCCTCACTAGCAATTTGTATTTCTAGCTGTAAGTCGGTGTATTGTCTGGCTAAGGCAGGCATTTGTTGAGCCTGTTGTTCTAGCTGTTGTTGGGCAACTAATAAGGTTTGACGTTGGGTTTCAAGCCTTTGCACCTCAGTTACACCTTCTGCTAACTTGGAGCCTAAAATTCGCTCTGCTTCTTGCTCTAGGATCGGGAGGAGATTTTGCCGTTGATTTTGGAGAAGTCGAATCGCTGTGCTTTGTGGTTGGAAGCGAGTTAATTCCCCAGCGATTTGGGTTTCGACATTTCTTAACTGACCAATGATTTGCTGAGATAGTGGAGCGTCACTAAGAGCCGCCAGAGCTCCAGTTTCTTCTTGTAGAGAACCAACATAGAAGCGGGTTTGAACTAATTGTTGTTCAAGGGCTAAGTTTTGCTCCTTCAAGGCGGTAATTTGAGAAGCGATTAGTTCAGCTTGGCTGTCTGGGTTAGTAAACTGATATCGCTCTCGAAAGGCTTGTAATTGGTTTTGGAGTTGATTTACCCTGGCTTGTAAGGATGGTAACTGGTTTTCAATGAATTGAATCCCTTGGCGTAAGTTAGTCTGGCGCTCGTTCAGGGAGTAGTTCAGGTAGACTTTGGCTAATTGCTCTAAAATAGTGAGGATCAGATCCGGATCGTTTCCCTGGTAGCTGATTTCCAAGATCTTAGTTTTCCCTAAGCGAGTAATTTTTAAATTGCCAATTAGGGAATTATAACTAATTTCGGGATAGGTTTTTTGTACTTCTGCGAGCACTACTTCCATTAGCTCAGGACTACGCAGGACTTGAATTTGGGTTTGGTAGTCTAAACTAGATTTAATGTTTTGGTTCCCTAAACCAGGCGTTAAATTGCCTAAGTCATTTTCAGCATTAACAGGCTCTACTAAAATCCGGAATTTGCTTTGGTAAATTGGCTCTTCATTTAAAGTTCTCGGGATGACGAAGGACATCCCTGTCACTACTACCCCTACAATGACTACTCCTCGCCGTCGCGCCACCCCAAGCCAAAGGCCCAAATCCCACTCACTGTCTTCTGGTTCTAACCACTGTGACCCTTAGACCTCTCCAACAAATAAAGTTATGGTAAAATAAGAGGATGATAAATTAATTTTAGGAATATCATCCATGAGCTATACTTGGGATTATATCCAGAAAAATCCTAAACAAACTAAACGATTGCTAGGGATAAATCATGAACAACTCTATCAACTGATAGAACAAGCCAAGTTATTACATCGTCAACATAAAGAAAAAAATCAAAATCAAAAAGTCCGGCTAATTAAGCCTGGGGGAGGTGCTTCACAAAAATTATCACTGTCTTGATGCAATAGCGAGTGGGGGAAACCACGGCAGTCGCTCATGGGGGAGACCCCCAAGACCGCGCTGCCTCCCCAAGACCGCGCTGCATCGCTTGAAGACCAAATAGTCTTGACGTTAATTTACTTACGACATCACATAAACTTTCAACTTCTAGGACTACAGTTTCAGGTGAGTGAATCTACAGCAAACTCTACTTTTAACTACTGGCAATCTCTTTTGAGAGAAGCTCTACCAGCTTCTTTGTCTTGATGCAATAGCGAGTGGTTTGAAGTTACCGTAAGACAGTTGAGCCTTAATCAATGGAGGCGCGCTTTCCTATGGCGAATTAAATTACGGGGTCGCGCCTCAAGTTTTAACCCTTTTTTGCATAACCTACCAACCATAAAGGCTCAACGTAATCAGGTTTCGTCTCCGGGGAAACCCCCAAGACCGCGCTGCATCGCTATTAGAACAAGTAAAAAAGTGCGAAGAAGAGTCGGAGATAATTCGGGAAGCTTTGACTGAATATGAGTTAATAGTAGATAGCGCTGAACAAGTCAGAGAAAGACCAAAAGATTATAATCAGCAAAAAAATTTCTATTCTGGTAAGAAGAAAAGTCATACATTTAAAAACCAAACGGTGCGCGCCTCCAAGGGCGAGTAAATCGCCCTTGGGTCGCACCGCTTTATTGTGTTGCCAAAAGGGGAAGATATTGTGGACGTAGTGGTGGGTAAACCTGGCCCCAAAAGTGATATAAATATTTGTCGGGAAAGTTTAAAAAAATTTGATGATAAACAACGACTGAGTGGAGACAAAGCTTATATAGAGGTGCGACCCAAGGCCGGGTTCCCCGGCCATTGGAAAGCGCACCTTGGAGAAGAACAAATAAAAACTCCCCATAAAAAACCAAAAAATGGTGAATTAACCTCACAGGAAAAGAAATATAACAAGCTATTATCTTCAAACAGAATATTTGTAGAACACGTAATTAGATTGGTGAAAATTTTTAAAATAGCGGGAGAAAGGTTTCGCCTAAATTCTAGTAAATATTCTGAGGTAATTTTGACAATATGCGGTTTGGTAAGATTGAGAACAGGAGCTGGGGGGGCGACAAGCGCCCTGTAACCCTTGATATATATTAAATTGAGCGAATTATGGTAAAAAAAGATAGGTCAGAAATTGTCAAGACGACCTATCAATTTAAAATGCTACCAGAATTATATCAAAAACATCTAAAAAATCTACTTTCCGAATCTCAATTATTATTTCTTAACCTTGTAGTCATTATTATACAAGATACCAAAAATGTTAAACTTGAAAAAATCGCAGAGTCATTACCTTTACCCATTCAATTTAGATCAAGACGTAAAAAGTTGCAGAGATTTTTGTCCTTACCAATATTTCAAATAAAATCCTTGTGGTTTCCAATTATTAGAGAATGGATATTTCAAAGATTTAATAAACAGCAGAAAATTTATTTAGCCCTCGATAGAACTAATTGGAAGGACAAAAATTTATTGATGATTAGTCTAATTTATAAAAATCGAGCAATCCCAATTTATTTTGAACTTCTTTCAAAACTTGGTTCAAGTAATTTTTCAGAGCAAAAAAAAATTATAAGCTGTTGCGCATTTAAATTGGGTATAATAGAGTTAACAACAATTCCATAAAAAAAGATGCCAGCTAAAAATCATCTCACATCAGAGCAAAAACCAAAAATTCAAAAAGCTCTAAAAATAGAAGAAAATGGATATATTAGAGAGAGACTTCTGATCTTGCTATTATTAAATGATGGCAAAACACAGCAAGAAATTGCTAATTTTATTGGCTGCTCAAAAAATAAAGTTTGTTACTGGTGTGTCCACGGAGACCCAGATAACTTAGAAACCCTTAAAGATCAAAGAATGAAAGGTAATCATCAAAAAGCTACAGATAAGTACATAGATATTTGATTAGATACGGTCGAAAAAGAACCACAAGAATTAGGATATGAATTTGGGCGATGGTCAGCCCAAAGATTAGCAACCTATTTAGAAAAAGTAACAGGAATTAAATTAAGTGGATCACAAGTGCGAAGGATATTAGAAAAAAAAAAGTACGTTTACGTCTGGTCAAAGTATAGCTTAGAATCGAAGAGAGATTCTGAAAAAAGAAAAGCATTCAAAGAAAAATTATCCGAATATTTAAAAATAGAAAAAGAAAACCCAGAGCTTTTACAGGTATGGTTTTGGGACGGGGCTTTCAAGGTGGCGACGCAGGTTCGCCACACAGCCCCTCATGAGAGTGGTTTCAGTTTAAGAGTAATAAGGAGGAAAAACTGGTGTAAAAAGGGGAAGCGAAAAAAAGTCAGAGGAGACAGAAGAAAAGGCAGAGTAAATGTAATGGGAGCTTTACGATATTCAGATAAGAAAAGATTTGTAGATTTTCTTAAAAAAAGCAATAGTAAAAGTTTTTATGAAGTCTTAAAGCTTTTTTATGAAGAGCTAATCAATGAATGGATAAAAGCAGGTAATAAAAAAGAATACTTTGTTAAAAAAGGACCAAAAATAGTAATTATTTTGGATAATGCTAGTTTTCATAAGAAAGCCGAATATATCGATAAAATAGAAACTGAAATGCCTAATAGACATCTCCAAAAATTAACCTCAAACCCTTGCACTGCCTGGGTCAAAACCGAGTTTCTGGAGATGTCTAATATACATTTAGAGTATTTGCCAAAATATAGCCCAGACTATAACTTAATTGAATTAGTTTGGCATTCAGCTAAAGAATATATTGCTAATCGTCTTTTTGAATCTATCGAAGAGTTATAAATTTTGCTCAATCATCTTTTAAATGAAGGAGGATTAGTTATTAAATGGGATCGAAAAATTAAAAATCAAGGTAATGCTGTTATCACAGCTTAAATGCATAACAGCTTATCAACTATTATAGGGCTATTTGATAGCTATGATGTTGTCAAGGAGACCGAGAATTTTGTTCAGTAAAATTGGCTAAATGGCTAGATACACAAGGTTTTACATTTTGTTTAAGACTAAAAGAATCGGAAAAAATTGAACTTAATAATTCGGGTTGGATTTCCTTAAAAAATTGTGGATTAAAACCGGGAATATCTTTATTTTTTGAAAATGTAAAAGTGACAAAAAATAAACAAATTGCTGGATTTAATATCGCCTGTAAATGGAAAAAGAGTTATCGAAAATCCGTAACAAAAGAAGGTTGGTTTATTATAACAAATATGAGCAGTACCTCGGAAGCAATTGCTGCTTATAAAAAGCGATGCAGCGCGGTCTTGGGGGTTTCCCCGGAGACGAAACCTGATTACGTTGAGCCTTTATGGTTGGTAGGTTATGCAAAAAAGGGTTAAAACTTGAGGCGCGACCCCGTAATTTAATTCGCCATAGGAAAGCGCGCCTCCATTGATTAAGGCTCAACTGTCTTACGGTAACTTCAAACCATGAGCGACTGCATCAAGACAACGTTTTGGTATTGAAGAAATGTTTCGAGATTATCAAAGTGGTGGATATAATATGGAAGGCAGTAATGTAGTAGGAAAACGTTTTTTGTCTTTAGTTCTTTTAAGATCTTTTGCTTATCTATTTGCTACATCTCAAGGAGATAAAATTAATAAAAAAGGAGTTCAAAAGTATGTGGCTAGAGTCAAATAATATGGGCGAACAACTAAAAGACATAGCGGTGCGACCCAAGGGCGATTTACTCGCCCATTGGAAAGCGCACCGTCCAGTTTTTATATTGGTAATTATGGCCAAAAGTGGATTAATTTTATGGATAAATGTTGGGAATTAGTTGAAAATTTGATGCGTTTAAGTCGTCATAAGCTCGATAATTATTTACGAGGTATGAGAGCTATGAAGCTTATACAGTCTACTTTTTAGCTCTCATGTCGCCCCCCCAGGAACAGGAGCCTTAGTATTACAAGTAACAAAAGCCTCTGAAAGTGCTGAAACAATTGAGGTTATATCTGCTCATAGTTTTGGTGATAAATTAATATCAATAGCTTCGTAAAGCCTATTATAGCGTTAATTCAACGGTTTAATTGACTTGGTCAATTTGAGGGCTGAAAAGCAGTTACTGAGATACTTTCAAGTTTTTGGAGAGGTCTTATATTCAGATCTATTTTCTAGATCACAAAAATTAATAACTCTGTAAATTCCTGATTTTTGACCAGTGCCGACCTTCATAAACTCAGATTTTTCCAAAAACTGTAGTTTATAATTATTAGGTAATCTTAGCACAAAATAATTATTCATTAGGCTATTTTGTTTGATAAAATTTAGAGAAGCAAAGCCTCTATCCATTACGGCTATAGCATTTTTGGGCAATGCATCTATCATTTCTTGTCCATAGTTATAGTCATGATTTGAGCCAAAATTTATTAAAGTATCTTCGGGAACTCCTGTTGATAAATTTAATCCACTAATTAGTTTAACTTGGCTATAACCAATTTTAAAAAGTAATTTGCTGGTTAGAGTTATTATTGTTGAATCAATCGGACAAATTTGGTAGCGTTGCGCTATTTTTATTGGAGGGATTAAATTGAGATTTATTAAATTGTTTTTTTTGAAGTAACTTTTCAAAAATTATTAAAAGCGAGGCAGCGCGGTCTTGGGGGTTTCCCCGGAGACGAAACCTAAGACAGTTGAGCCTTTATGGTTGGTAGGTTATGCAAAAAAGGGTTAAAACTTGAGGCGCGACCCCGTAATTTAATTCGCCATAGGAAAGCGCGCCTCCATTGATTAAGGCTCAACTGTCTTACGGTAACTTCAAACCATGAGCGACTGCCTCAAGACATGGTTCAATACTTCTTTGTTTGCTAGCTTTGGAAAAAGTATAAATATGAAGATTAATTCCCGTATAATTTAATCGTTGAAATAAATCCCTCATACTGCTTAAGCTTTGATCCAAACAATAACCAACCCAACAACTTACGAATAATTTAGTATTTAGGACTGGATCATCATTTTTAGGTAAATCTTTGAGGATATATTTGATGATTTTTTTAATGGAATCACTCATAATTTAAAATTATTCAATAGGTAAATATTAGTAAATAATAACCTATTTTTGCCTAGATATTTGTTAAGTTTTATTAATGTTCAACACTTCTGAATTACTGCATCGTTTTTCTGGGAGTGCGCTACACCACACTTAGACTATTCAAACGTTACGGACTGACACTCAAATTCAGAGTCAGCTTAAGGCATGATGCACATTTCCAAGCTTGCAACTTACAGTTTTGCTGTGTTAACTCCCTGGTTTCTAGGGGGTCAAGCTCCAGCAACTGCTAATTCACAATCTAACTACAAGGATTTAGGAACCTCTGTTCCTACTGTTAAGGGTCCATCGGTAAATGTAATGCTGGGAGCAACTCCCGTGGCCCTCCGTACTACTGACCCTGAGATTAAAGCCAGTCCACAACGAATTAACCATCTCGGTGCCATCTCTAACTTAGCAACTCCAGTCTTGGGAGCTGGAATAGTTGCTGGTAATCAAGTTAACTCGGTTCCCAAGGTAACAACTGAAACCGGTACAACTCAAGCAAGATTAACGTCAACAAGAAGCCGTTTTTCCAGTCAATGGTTAGGATCTAGTTCATCTTTGACTTGGCACTCTAGAACCAGTGGTGCTGACGTTACTCCAGCCTATACACCTGATCAACTAGTATCGAGAACACTAGTTTCTCAATCTAGTGACTCCTCTGAATCCCCAAACTCTTCCCCAATTCCTCCATCAACTCAAGAGCAAATCCGCAAGTTACAAAAGCAACTAGATTCTTACAAATTAGCGCCTAATTTCCGTAAGACTTCTTCAATTTCTCCAGGGTTTAACATTTCCAATCCCTCCGGATTTGGAGCTGATAACTACAGAGGCTTTGTTGGCTTTGGCTTTCAATCTCGCACGCGCTTTAGCAATAATAGCGGTGGTTTGATTGGAGGTGGTAGGGATGGAACATTAGGATTTGGCTTCGGTCTTGGCGACGCGAGGGACTCAGTGGGATTACAGTTGTCCTATACGATCGCTAGTTTTGGTGGTAGCCGACCCCTTGGTAGTGGCGGTGTGAATGCCAAGTTGCATGCTCAATTTGCTCCGGGATGGGCTGTTGCTTTAGGAGGAGAAGGAATTATTAACGTGGGACGATTACCAGAAGGTAGTCCGACTGAATTTAATGATTTCGAGAATACCTACTACGGGGCAGTTACCAAGGTGTTTAACCTCAGACGTAACATTAATGACCCTTTTAGTCGTGTAGTAATCACTGTAGGAGCTGGTACAGGTCGGTTTCGCAGTGTAGAACAAATAACTAATGGGGAAAACAGTATTGGTTTCTTTGGTAGTTTGGGTGTGGGAGTGCTCCCGTCGGTAAGTTTAATTACAGAGTGGACGGGACAAGATTTAGCAATAGGGGCATCAATAGTCCCTTTTAAAGGTATCCCTCTTGTAATTACTCCAGCCGTAAGAGATATTGCTGGTCAAGGTGACGGAGCCCGTTTTGTTTTGGGTGTTGGTGGCTCAATTGGCGATGTTCTCTCTCTGGTGGATCTCATTTTATGAGATTCTGGTTTAGACTCAACTGCCTTTAAGGCAAGCTAACACGTTACACCGAGGTAAATTCACGAGGTAAATTCACAGAGGTAAATCATGAAACTCATTTCCTCAATTAAAAATCAAACTACCAGTATTTTGGCAATCACTGCTTTGGCGGTGGGATTCACTCCAGTTTTGCCTGGGCTGGCGAATAACTTGTCAGATATTACTGGTCTGAATATTTCAGATATTACTGGTCCTAATGTTTCAGACATCACAGGTACCAATGTATCAGGCAATACGGCAACATTGGTGGATAACGCAAAGCAGGTCGAGGCTGCTCAACAGCTTGTGCAGCAGCTAGATTCTTGTGTGGCTTCTAATTGTGCAGAGTGGCCAAGTTTATTAGAGCAAGGAAATCAGCTTATACAAGAATTAGATGCTTCAGAAGTACAAGCCCCTTAGGTATAGCGCTACGCGCAAGTCAGAAGTTAGAAGTCAGAAGTCAGAAATCAGATATGACTAAGTTTCGGAGTTTAGGAATGTCAAACATCTGAATGCGTAGTGCTATAAATCCTGGTTCTGAGATCTGATAATTCTTACGCTATTGCACCATGGTTTCCTTTGGATATTATGTAGTTGCCTTCATTATTGCCGCTTTAATTGTTTTCAAGACTATTCCTTTAGTTAAAGCGGCTGCCATCAAGTATCAGTACACTGACTTACCAGCCGAGCGTAAAGTGCATCGACAACCGATGGTGCGTTTAGGGGGAATTTCTATTTGTGCTGGCACCTTACTTGCTCTGTTTTTAGTCTGGAGTCTAGGAGGGTTGGCTGATTTTCCCCCTGACGTTTCTTCAGAGGTTTGGGCAGTTCTTCTCGGCAGTTTCTGCTTTTTCTTGATTGGCGTCACAGACGACTTGGTGAATTTATCGCCGTTAACGCGCTTGTTACTCCAAGCGGTCGTTGCTAGTGTCGCTTGGCAAATGGGGCTGGGGATTAGCGTTGTCAGCCTTCCAGGAGTGGGAATTGTACACTTAGGATGGCTCAGCTTACCTCTTACCGTCCTCTGGCTGACAGGGGTTGTCAACGGGATTAACTGGATTGATGGACTGGATGGCTTGGCTTCAGGAGTGGCTGGTATTGCTGGGGTGATGATTTTGCTCCTCAGTTTGTTCATGGGCGAAACCGAGGCCGCACTAATTAGTGCGGCATTAGTAGGGAGTTTATTAGGATTTTTGTACTACAACTTCAATCCAGCCCAAATTTTTATGGGAGATGGTGGCTCCTACTTCATCGGTTTCACTATCGCTAGCCTGAGTGTGATTGGATTGGTCAAGAGTGCCGTAGCTACCACAGTCCTCTTACCCTTTCTGGTCTTGGCAGTACCCCTTTTAGACATGTCTGCTGTGATTACCCTGAGATTATGTCACGGCAGTTCACCTTTCCAGGCTGATCAACGCCATCTCCATCATCGTTTGTTAAAGGCAGGTTTGTCTCATCGACTAACGGTGTTACTGATTTACGCCCTCACGTTATGGGCTGGCAGTTTAGCCCTAGTCTCTGTTCAGTTTCCTCGCAGTCCGGTAATTGTCGGTAGTACAACGATTTTACTGGGATTGGTGATTTGGAGAGCATGGCAGTCTGTTCATGGCTCTTCCATGGAGCAGGGAGTGGGGAGCAGGGAGTAGGGAGTCGGGAGTCGGGAGCAGGGAGCAGGGAGCAGGGAGCAGGGAGCAGAGAAAAAATTCTTTGTACCTGATTAGTACGAGAAACGCTACAGATCTTAATTACATCTGAATTTTAAATGTGGCTGGGGAGATGGCCAGATGGCCATCTCCCCATACTCCGCGCGCTATCTCCGCGTGCCTCCTCTTCCCGATTCCCGATTCCCTACTCCCTACTCCCTACTCCCTACTCCCTACTCCCGATTCCCGATTTCCGATTCCCGATTCCCTACTCCCTACTCCCTACTCCCTGTTCCCTGCTCCCTAAAACAAAAGTACTTCAACCAATTGAAAAGACTATCAGTGGAGCTATGATTTTACTTAAACAACTAAAAACATCAAACCCAATTAAAGACTGGTTACCAACAAATACAGTTAGTGACCAGTCTCTGCGGCTGTCTGTACTAACTCAGTTTTTCCCTCCTGACTATGCTGCGACTGGCCAGCTAATTCAAGAGTTGGTGATGCAATTGGGCAAACAAGGGATGGATATTAAGGTGTTTACTGGGCAACCAGGCTATGCTTTTGAGACTGCCACTGCACCAATGTATGAAAAATTGGGAAAAGTACAAATTAAGCGATCGCGTTCAGCTCAACTGTGGCCTCAGCGGATTCGTGGCAAAGCTGTTAATGGCTTAATTTTCGCTGTGCGAGCTTTCTTGCACTTAGTTAAAAACTGTCGTCGTCGTAATTTGGTGTTATTAACGACTGCGCCACCGTTTTTCCCTGTGGTTGCCTACCTGGCTCGTAGGATTTTTGGTATGCGCTATGTTTGCCTAATTTACGATTTTTATCCAGACATTGCTGTGGAGTTAGGAGTCATTGGTCACGATCATCCCTTGGCTCGATTTTGGAGAGGTCTCAATCGTCGGGTTTGGCGTAAAGCCGAGGCAATTATTGTCCTTAGTTCAGCCATGAAGCAACGAGTCATAGATACCTGTCCTAAATTGGCTAACAAGGTGGCAGTGATTCACAGTTGGGCTAACCCAGATGTGATTGTGCCACTCCCCAAGCCAGATAACTGGTTTGCCCAGAAGCACAACTTAGTTAATAAATTCACGGTGCTTTACTCTGGTAATATGGGGCGCTGCCATGATATCGACACGATTCTTGAGACTGCTAAATTACTGAAAGACGAACCGATTCAGTTTGTCTGTATTGGTAGTGGTGCGAAGCGAGAAGCCTTAATCGAGGACGTGAAGCGCTTAGGTTTAACTAACTTTCTGTTTTTGCCCTACCAAGACAAAGACATGCTGCCTTACTCATTAACCGCTTGCGATCTCTCCTTAGTAAGTGTGATTCCTGGTATGGAAACCTTAGTGGCTCCTAGCAAACTCTACTCTGCGTTAGCTGCTGGGGTTCCCGTGGCGGTAATTTGCTCTCCTCAAGCGTACTTAACTGAGCTGATTGCCAAGGCTAAGTGCGGTGCCAGCTTCGTGAATGGAGACAGCCAAGGTCTGGCTGACTATATCCGCTCTCTGGCCGCTAATCAGGAGTTAGTAAACTCCCTAGGTCAGGCTGGTCGTGAGTATTTACTAGAGAATTTTACTCCTGAAGTGATTGCTAAACAGTATGATCAGGTTCTTTGTGAAGCCTTGAGTCGGGAGTAGGGAGTCGGGAGTCGGGAGTCGGGAGTCGGGAGCGGTGCGACCCGTGGCGAATTTAATTCGACGACTGTAAGCGCACCGAGGGAGTAGGCAAGAGGCAAAAGGCAAGAGGCAAAAGGCAAGAGGCAAAAGGATAAGCAATTTCCCCTGGTTGACTGACTTTAGATCATGGCGTAGGTTGGGTTGAGGCAACGAAACCCAACAAAGCGTGAGGCTTTTGTGGGGTTACGCTATCGCTAACCGCTCCCTACAGCACTAGCTTGCCTATTGCCTATTGCCTATTGCCTTTTGCCTTATGACCTTGACTTATGCGCCGTTTTTTGATAGTATTAATTCCTGGAAACATTGTCCCATAAAATTAAATTAAGGATTAAACAAAATTATCCCACAAATGTCAGCTATCAGCGATCAGCTATCAGCGATCAGCTATCAGCGATCAGCGATCAGCTATCAGCTATCAGCTATCAGCTAAAGGCTTATGGCTTATGGCCACACTACTGTTCGCGTAGCGAATGGCTGACTGCTGACTGCTGACTGCTGACTGCTGAATGCTTACCCACAAATTATTCCACCAATTTACTCAATTGTCCTGAAATATCTCAGTTACTAAGAATAAATAATTGGTGCCTAACGCCTAACTCATAAGCGTTTGTTTGACTATTTTTTTTGACTGGCTTTAGTAAATAATCTATTTCAATCGGTGCTCGCTATAGCGCTAGGCGCAAGTCAGAAGTAAGAAGTCAGAAGTCAGAAGTAAGCTATGACTAAGTTTCGGAGTTTAGGAATGTTAAACATCTGAATGCGTAGTGCTATATAAGTTATTAATTAACTAGTAAGCATTCAGCCGTCAGCGGTCAGCCGTGAGCTAAAAGCTCACGCTGCGCGAACAGCTTTCCATAACTCAGATTAAACTAATGCTTACCTGTTGTCTTGATGCAGTCGCTCATGGGGGAAACCCCCAAGACCGTAATGGTGCGTTTTCCGTAGGCGAATTAAATTCGCCACGGGTCGCACCTCTGCATCGCTTATTCAAAAGCTGTTCCCTTTGCTTACCCTATGCCCATAAGCACCTCAAGTAGCCTGTCCATAGCCCATAAGCTGATAACTGATAGCTGATAGCTGATAGCTGATAGCTGAATGCTTACATTAACTAATTTCATAAAAGCCAATTAACAACTATATTATTATCTAGTTATTAATATCTAGATAAAGGGTAGGATGGGGATTATATGGTTTAATAAAAGTATGTTTAGGATTAAACAAAATTATCCCACAAATTATCTCACCAATTTGCTCAATTATCCTGACAGATCTCAGTTAATAAGAATAACTAATTGGTGCCTAACTACTAATAGTTTAGTTTACTAGTTTGTTTGACTGGTTTGTTTAGGAAATCATCTAAAAAATAAAATTGGCAACCCGCGCTAATTAAAAAGCGTCCGTAGTCAGGCGCGAAATTTAAAGAAGGTGGGTTACGGCGCGGATAAAAACTGATTGGTAATCTCTCAAAATCCTTGCCCAGCCTAACCCACCCTACGAACTAAAATTAAATACTAGCTAGTTATTACTATCTAGATCCTTAAGTTTTAGGAGTGGGCTTCGATGGTCCTGTTGATCTCAGTCTCTCCCCACACCACTTTTCATTAGTTGTGATGTCAACAGCAGGAAAGTGATTAAGGGGGAGATTGTGTGTCTATTATTTTAGGGAGCAGGGAGTCGGGAGCGGTGCGACCCGTGGCGAATTTAATTCGACGACTGTAAGCGCACCGAGGGAGTCGGGAGCGGTGCGACCCGTGGCGAATTTAATTCGACGACTGTAAGCGCACCGAGGGAGAAGAGTTTTAGGGTGAGTTATCAGCTATTAGCTATCAGCTATCAGGGCATTGCTGAGGGGCGGAATGAATAGGAGTGGGGTGGGCATCCTGTCTGCCCGGAAATGAAACAGGCAAGATGCCTGTTCTACAGTTGAGGCAACAGGCAAGATGCCTGTTCTACAGTTGAGGCAACAGGCAAGATGCCTGTTCTACAGTTGAGGCAACAGGCAAGATGCCTGTTCTACACTTGCCACTCTTGTCCCCCCTGCTCCCAATTCCCGATTCTAAATTCTACTTGGTGGTGCGTTACGGGGCGGACTATCCCAACGCTGGCTACGAGGTTTAAAATCAGGGCAAGCCCGCCCCTAACGCACCCTACGCACTAAATTCCCGATTCTAAATTCGCGCATTCTAAATTCTAAATTCCCGACTCCCTGCTCCCTATTCCCTAAAGCTCAAGATGCTATGCTCAAACTATCAGGTTCAACAGAGGATCATGTACCACACTGACCCACCCCGTCCTCCCAGGGAAACTATGCCCACTATGTATGATCTACCTAGTGAAGACCCAGAGGAGCCTGGTTTGCCTGACGAGTTTCATGACTTCCAACCCCAACTATTGCGAGAAACCTGCCAACCTCCCAACTATCCCAGGGAGGAAATGTTCATTGGTACAGACCTGAATTTATATTACGATAGCCGTCATTCGTTATGGCACAAGCGACCGGATTGGTTTCTGGTATTGGGTGTGACTCCCGCTCAACAACAACAAGACCTGCGCTGGAGTTATGTGGTTTGGCAGGAAGGAATAGCGCCATTTTTGGTGGTGGAACTCCTATCACCAGGTACGGAAGCCGAAGATTTAGGACAAACCCTAAGGTCTGCGAACAAGCCACCTACTAAATGGCAAGCTTATGAGCAGTATATGCGGATTCCTTACTATGTAGTTTTTGACCGTTATGACAACCAGTTGCAGGTGTTTCAATTAATGCCCATACAGTATCAGGCGGTAGAACTTTCTGAACCGAAATTTTGGTTTCCAAGGCTGGAATTAGGGTTAGGAGTTTGGCAGGGGAAATATCAAGAAACAGAAGGGTTGTGGCTGCGTTGGTATGATGAAGCTGGTAATTGGATTCCAACTTCAGCAGAACGGGCTGAACAGGAACACCAACGGGCTGAACGATTGGCAGAACGATTGCGTAGCCTTGGGGTCAATCCTGATGATTTGTAATGTAGGGAGTAGGGAACAGCGGATCTGGGAACAGGGAACAGGGAATAGGGAGTAGGGGGAAGAGTTTTAGGGTAAGCTATCAGCTAATGCGCTACTTGAGGTGCTACTTGAGGTGCTATCAGCTATCAGCTATTAGCTTTTAAATAAAATGAAACAGGCAAGATGCCTATTCTACACTTGCCACTCTTCTTCCACCTGCTCCCGATTACCGTTCCCCTCCTGGGAGGGGTTAGGGGTGGGTTCCGATTCCCGATTCCCGATTCCCGATTCCCGATTCTAAATTCGCGCATTCTAAATTCTAAATTCCCTGTTCCCTTTGCGATATGTTGCCCACCATCACCCCAACCACTATTGATCTAGCTCCTGGAACTCAATTGCGGTTCCCAGGAACTTGGGAAGACTATGAGCAGCTGTTGGTAAAGCTTGGTGACCGGGCTAGTATTCGCATGCGATTTCGAGATAATCAGATTTTGCTCATGGCTCCTCTTCCTGAACACGGTAACCAAGCTGATATACTGGCTGACTTAGTTAAAGCACTGCTACGCTATGAAGGAAAAGATTGGCAGAGCTTTGATCCCATTACCCTCAGGCAAGGGGGAATGCCTGGAGTGGAGCCAGATGCTTGTTTCTACATCCAAAATTACCAAGCAATTTTAGGAAAGCGAAGACTAGACCTGAGCCAAGATCCACCACCGGATCTCGCCCTAGAAATTGACCTGACTTCAATTACTGATATTAACGACTACATTCCTCTAGCTGTTCCAGAAGTTTGGATTTACAAAGCGGACACAATTCACATCTATCGATTTGAAAGTGGCCGCTATTTAGAGGTTCAAACCAGCGAAATTTTTCCAAATTTCCCGGTGAAAGAAACAATTCCCCAATACATTAATAAGGGATGGCAGTTTGGTTCTAGTGTGGCTTTGCGAGAATTTGTGGGACTTCTTGGAGAAGAAGGGAGTAGGGAGTAGAGAATCGGGAATTTAGAATGCGCGAATTTAGAATGCGCGAATAGTGGCAAGAGGCCGTATTCAGAAAATTTTGTGAGTTGAATGTAAGCTATCAGCGTGTCGCGTATCAGCTATAAGGGCATTGCTGAGGGGCGGAATGAATAGGAGTGGGGTGGCCATCCTGGCTGCCCGGAAATGAAACAGGCAAGATGCCGGTTCTAGGGTTGGGCAACAGGCAAGATGCCTGTTCTACACTTGCCTCCCGATTCTAAATTCGCGCATTCTAAATTTTTCATTCTCAATTCTTCATTCTCAATTCTTCATTCTAAATTCGCGCATTCTAAATTCGCGCATTCTAAATTCCCTAATGCCACCATCAACACCTCAAACCAAACGATGTCAACGCAACCGGAAGCGTTCTAAACGAAGAGCTATTTTATGTCCCATTCATGGTTGCTACCTTGATAGCGTTAGTCAAAAGTATCGGTTGTTTGCCGATCGAGCAGGACAACTTCAGGAGCGTGGTGTTCCACAAAAATATGCCTTGATGCTGATAGCCAGTAAAACCACGGTAGCTATCGAAGGAGAGTGGCTAGAGGCTTTTTGGTGTAGTCAGTGCCAGGAAAGCAAGTGGTATCACGTGTGCAAGAGTGGCGATCGCATTTATAAGGTATCCTTGGCTCCGGCTGAGTTATGGCAGCAGGTAACAGGGGTGATAGATCCGAATGGCAACTCTTCAGTGGGAGAGTTTACCCGTCGCCAGTCTAAACGGATTGGTTTTTATGGGGTTAAAGATTTTGGTGCAATTTAATTGTATTTACGAATAACTAGATATGATAACTTTTAGTGGTGAAAATTCCCATTCTTGCCTCGTAGTAGCAGCTAAAGATCAATTTGCTTGTGATTTAACGGCTGAAGAAGTAGTCATTCTTGATTATAAATCTGGTGTTTATTACGGGTTAACTGAAGTTGGTGCGAGGATTTGGCAATTAATCCAAAAGCCCCAAAAATTCGCTGATATTAGTGCTGCAATTGTAGAAGAATACGGGGTTACTCCTGAAGTTTGTGACCCAGATATCGTCTCTCTGCTGGAAAAAATGCACACTAAAGGACTAATCGAGGTCATTGATGAAGCATCTGTGGAAATTGCTCAACCTTAGCCCTAGACTTTATCTGCTCTTGGTAAAAACATTTATCATGTTACTGTTAGTTCGGGTAGGGTTGAAGTTTTTATCCTTTCAAACCTTACACCAGCGCTTAGAACAGATAAGTCACTATCGTTTTACTCACACAGCCAATCTGGTTAAACTTAATCACATCCTGTGGGCTGTAAACATAACTAGCCGTTATATGCCAGGGAAAGTCAAGTGTTTAGCAAGGGCTTTAACAACCTATACCTTAATGGTTCAGTATGGCTATGTTCCTCAATTACGTATTGGGGTTGCTAAGGGAGAATCAGGACAGCTAGAAGCTCACGCTTGGGTGGAAAATCAGGGCTTAGTTGTCATTGGTCAATTGCCGGATTTAACTCGTTTCAAAACCCTACCATCCTTAGGAAAGCATTAACCATGAGTGGTATTGTTGGAATTTTTGATCTTGATGGTTGTGCAGTAAAGCAAACCGATCTCAGCCAGATGTTAGATACCTTAGCCCATCGGGGAACTGACGCAGCTAATGTTTGGTGTGAGGGGGAGGTGGGATTTGGTCATCGGATGTTGTGGACAACACCGGAGTCTTTGCTAGAAGTCCAACCCCTAGTGGATTCTGAGCGTAATTGTATTTTAACCGCTGATGCTCGCATTGATAATCGGGATGAGCTAATTACTACCTTGGAATTAGCAGAGCAAGAGCCGGAAAAAATTACCGACAGCGATTTAATTTTAGCCGCCTACCACCGATGGGGAAAGGACTGTCCCCAATACCTGTTGGGGGATTTTGCTTTTGCCATTTGGGATCAGTCTCAGCAACAGCTTTTTTGTGCCAGAGATCATCTTGGTGTTAAGCCTTTTTACTATTATTATCAAGCAGAGAAAGCTTTTTTGTTTGCTTCTGAGATGAAGGCTTTATTTTGCCTACCTCAGATTCCTCAACGCATTAACGAAGTCCGGATTGCTGACTTTATTATGTTAATGCTAGAGGACAAGGTTATTACTACTTATGAAAATGTTTTCCGCTTACCTCCAGCCCATAGTTTGATTATTAATCAAACTGAACTGCGAACTTGGTCTTATTGGTCATTAGATCCAAGCAAAGAACTGCATTTAGAATCCGATCAAGCCTATGCAGATGCCTTTCGGGAAATCTTTACCGAGGCGGTGCGCTGTCGTTTACGTAGTGCTTTTCCCATTGGTTCTCAGTTAAGTGGTGGTTTAGATTCCTCGTCGATTACTTGTGTCGCACGGGATTTATTAGCTGAGACAAAAAAGCCGCCATTACATACCTTTTCCTGTGTTTTTGATACCCTCAAACAATGCGATGAACGATCCTTTATTGAGGCAGTATTAAATCAAGGGGAGTTTATACCCCATTTTATTGCTGGCGACCAAATAGGACCTCTCTCAGACATTGATCAGATTTTTGAGTATGAGGATGAGGCGTTTCCTGGCCCCAATTATTATTTTCCGTGGCGATTGACTCAAATTGCTAAAAAACAAGGGGTTCGTATTCTTTTAGATGGACATGATGGTGATAATATAGTTTCCCACGGCATTTATCGACTCACCGAATTAGCCTCTCAAGGAAAATGGGCAGTTTTTGCCCAGGAAACCAAAACATTGGCCCATAACTTTGGTACTTCAGCTAGTACTTTAGTAGAAATTCACGGCATTCCTACTCTACGTAAATTGGCTAAACAGTTTGGTTGGTTAGAATTTATCGAAGCCATCCAGCAAATTCATCGCCACATCGGGCTGTCTCGCAAACAACTATTAGTTCAGCATGGTTTGCGACCAATAGTGCCAGATTTGATCAAAAAGTGGGTAAGGCGATATCAACCTTTCCAGGTTTCTGGTAATAAATCGACACCTTTAATTAACCAAGAGTTTGCTGAACGCATTGGTTTACAAGAACGATTAAAACATTGGTCTACCCCACCATATACCCCATTAACCGTTAGGAAAAACCAATTCCAGGCTTTAAATGCGGGAGTATTCACCTTAGTATTGGAACAAATTGATCGCTGCGCTGCTGCTGCTGGTATAGAAGCCCGTCATCCCTTTATGGATAAGCGGTTAATTGAGTTTTGTTTAGCACTTCCTTCCGAGCAAAAATTGCGTCAGGGATGGAGTAGAATGGTTATGCGCCGTGCTTTGAGGGGAAGCCTTCCAGAGGTGATACAGTGGAGAGGAGGAAAAGGGGATCTCAGTGACAATTTTGTTCATGGTTTACTGGAATTTAATCGCGCCCAACTGGAAGGGATTATGGGAACACCCCTTGAGTCCATTAATAACTATGTAAACACCAACACTGTGCAAAAGACCTATCAAAAATTAATCTCAGCTAAGAATCTAACGTCTCAGGAAAAAATGACTATTTGGCTGGGTGCAAGCTTGACCCTAGCACTCAATAAACTGTCTAAAAATCAGAAGACAGTTTGAGAGTGATTTACGGGTCACAGGGTCAGGTTGTATTTACCAAATCCAAATGTTCTATTATCTACAGGAGATTAGTCAATGACTAAAACTTACACTCAACCCGATCTCATTATTCACGGTAACGTGGAAGAGATCACTCTATCTCAAGGTGTCACAGCTGATCAAGACTTTATCATCTTAACATCGGGAACTATTACTACCAACAGTACTGGTTCCAGTGACTTCACACAACCCTAACTCACCTGAATTAATTATTCATTTGTAGAGTTTGATC
The DNA here is from genome assembly GCF_010672265.1 of Moorena sp. SIO3A2. Classification (NCBI taxonomy): domain Bacteria; kingdom Bacillati; phylum Cyanobacteriota; class Cyanophyceae; order Coleofasciculales; family Coleofasciculaceae; genus Moorena; species Moorena sp. SIO3A2. Next base: position 249,511 of record NZ_JAAHHC010000007.1, on the reverse strand, counting down.
AACTTTTTCCTTGTCATCTCTAAGATGACAAGGAAAAAGTAATGGGTGCATATCATCTTTGTAAAAACATCATTGATAAAGCATTCCATTTAAGTAAGCACAGCGTAAAAAAAGAATCTTATTAACATTTTTAATATTCCATTGTGATCCTGATATTTGAAATCGCATTCCTATTTGCTTAATGCCCGATTCAATTGCTCCTGAACCTAGTGAAATAATTCGCTATATCTGATAGTATTCATAGTTAATTATTCGATTTTTATGAGTTTCTCTATAGTTGCAAAAATTTTGTGCTACTTTCTTTTTTAAGCCCCACGGTGCGCGTTCCCTAGCGCTTTGAGAAAGCGCGGGGTCGCACCGCTAAATAACTCTAAAGTCTCTGCCACTTTTCCTGACCAGAGTAACTTTTCTCCTGTCTTGATGCAGTCGCTCATGGGGGAAACTTCTTCTTGGATATAGTCTCTTAAGGTTGTTTCTATATCCTCAAATCTTTGCTTATTTCCTGGGGGTGTGTGGCGATCTAAAAGTTGAGCGACAGCTTTTAAATGTTCTTTTAGCTCTTGCTTTTATTCCGGACTCAAGTTCATAAATTTTAGTAATTATTAAAAATAGTTGACTTCCAATAATATCATGATTTTGATATTTTGGCAAAACTGAGATGCACCCAAAGTAATTGAAGTCAATCAATCTTTAATGCTCATAGATATAACACAGTTTAAGACAGAGAATAAATTCTCTGTCTTATTGATTATGGTGGGCCAACGTTTGCCCACCATACTAGGAAGTAGGTAAAAAAAATGACTATACCTCAGATTCATAATTAGTTAATTAAAACAATAAATAATAATGTACAGTTATAGTGCCTTTGGTTTATGCATCCATTCTGAGATTAGGTTACCGGAATTATTACCATCCCAAGGACAGCCAGATCTTATGATCCGTTTTGGCGATATAAAAGACTTATCTCACGAAACTATTAACGAGAAAGAGCGCGTCCTTGGCTACATAGAGGGAGTGGGCAAATTCTTGATTTGTCAGGGTCGAGAAATTACAGTGTATCCCTTAACAGACCAAGACCCCTCAGTAGTACGCCCGACAATTGTAGGGTCTGCTATGGCAGCAGTACTGCGACAAAGGGGATTATTGGTACTTCATGCTAGTTGTGTGAATATCAATGGTAAAGGGATTGCTTTCATGGGAAACTCTGGTGCAGGTAAATCAACCCTGGCAGATGCTTTCCATTGCCAAAACTATCCGGTTTTAACCGATGATGTAATGGCAGTGAATACCACCGCTCAACAGCCGATGGTGTTACCAGCCTATCCTCAATTCAAACTGTGGCAACCAACGGTAGATGCTTTAGGACATAAGCCGGAACAATTGTCTCCTATTTTTGTGGGTGCTGATAAGCTTCGCTATAGGTTTGAGGAGGGTTTCCAAAGCACACCCTTACCTTTAAAACGTATTTATATTTTGGCCTATGGTTCTGAGCATAGTATCAAACCGGTAAACCCTCAAATGGCGTTTGCTGCTTTGGTGCGTCACACCAGGGAAACCCAAATCTTAAATGCTCCTGAAATTGTTAAAGCCCATGTGCAGCAGTGCGCGGCTTTGTTTAAGGAAGTTACGTTTTTCTATCTCGTGCGTCGTCCTGGTTTAGAGGAATTACCAAAGAGTTTGGCATTGGTAGAAAACCATCTGTAAGCATATGCGCTACGCGCACGCTGCTTGAGGTGCCGTCAGCGGTCAGCCGTCAGTAATTAGTCGTAGGGTGGGTTAGGCGGCGAATAGTATAAAACTCACCTTTTAAGATAGCTGTCCGCCGTAACCCACCAATAGTCAATCACTAATCGCTGTCAGCAGATTTACTTGATCAACAGTCTTTCAAAATTAAAAATTAAAAATTAAAAATTAATCAGTTTTGATTTCAAATTTACGTAGTACTGTTCAACTAGCTTCCTATTTACCAAAAACCCTGAGTCTAATTTGGCAATCTGCTCACCATTGGACAATTGCTTGGCTGATTTTATTGGTATTACAAGGATGTTTACCTGTTGCGACATTGTATTTAACGCGATCGCTAGTGGATAGACTAGTCGCAGTTGTAGGGGCTGGATTACAACCGGAGACTATTCGCTTGGTAATGTTACCTATTGCTTTATTCGGGGGAGTATTATTACTCACTGAAATCCTCAAAGGGATTAGCGAGTGGGTGCGCACCGCCCAAGCAGAAATAGTTCAAGATTACATCAGTGATTTAGTACATCAGCAGTCCTTAGCCATTGATTTAGCCTGCTACGAGTCCTCAGAATACCACGACTACCTAAATCGAGCTAGGAGTGGGGCTGGAGGTCGTTCTTTGGCTTTAATGGAAAACCTGGGGATTTTACTACAAAGCAGCATCACCTTGATTTCGGTAATTGCCATTCTTTTACCCTATGGTATCTTGCTACCGATAGCCATAGTAATTGGTACTCTACCGGGTTTTTACGTTGTGCTACGTCTCAATCGCCACCATCATCAATGGTGGCAGAAAACCACCCTAGACCGGCGTTGGCTGGAGTATTATGAGATTGTGCTTACCCATAGTGCGGCGGCGGCGGAAGTGCGTGTGTTTGGACTGGGAACCCATTTTCGCACTGCTTATCAAACCTTGCGTCAACGATTGCGCCTAGAACATCTGCAACTGATTAAACAGCGAAGTTTAGGACGCTTTGGTGCTAACTTAATTACCTTACTGGTGTTAAGTGGAGCTATAGTTTGGATTGGACAGCAAATGCTCCTAGGATTAATTACCATGGGAGATGTTGCCCTATTTTATCAAGCTTTTAACCGAGGACAAGAATTAATGAAATCCTTGCTAGGTAATATAGGAGAAATATATAAAAACAGCCTATTTGTTAGCAATCTTTTCGCATTTCTTAATCTAGAGCCTAAGGTTGTTGATCCGCCTCAGCCTAAAACTATTCCCTCATCCTTGCAGCAGGGAATTCGCTTTCGACAGGTAAGTTTTAAGTATCCCGGTAGTCAACACCTGGTGCTAGAAAATTTCAACTTGACAATTCCCGCAGGTAAAATTGTGGCGATTGTCGGGGATAACGGTGCCGGTAAAACCACTTTGACTAAACTACTGTGTCGCTTTTATGACCCGGAATCCGGCAGTGTAGAGCTAGATGGTGTTGACCTGAAAAACTTTTCGGTAGCAGATCTGCGCAAGGCAATTACAGTACTGTTTCAATTTCCCCTGCGTCATGTGGCTACCCCTGCTGAGAATATCACCTTTGGTAATTTAGCAGAATCAGCAAACTTACCAGCGGTTGAAACAGCAGCCCAAGCCGCCGGGATTCACGAGCGAATTTTACGACTTCCCCAAGAGTACAATTCCTTGCTAGGAACATCTTTCCCAGGAGGTGTGGATCTTAGTGGTGGTGAGTGGCAAAGGTTAGCACTAGCAAGAGCTTTTTTTAGACAAGCTCCGATTATTATCCTAGATGAACCAACCAGCGCCATGGACCCTTGGGCAGAAATGGACTGGTTAAATCGTTTTCGTATCTTGGCCCAAGGACAAACTGCTATTGTAATCACCCATCGCTTTACTTTGGCGATGCGGGCTGACTTAATTTACGTGATGCGAGACGGAAAAATTGTCGAGTCCGGTAGTCACGATGAATTAGTCACTCAGGGAGGGCTTTATGCCGAGTCTTGGCAAGCACAAATGCATAGTAGCGAACGGGAAACAGACCAGGGCATGCATCTCAGTTTTACACAAATACTCCGATTGAAGGCTAAAAAACTTCTCCAGTTCCCTGAGTTATAGCAGTTCTCAGGACGAGTGAGCGACATTGCTTATCCCTTTAAGGCAATAGGCAATAGGCAATAGGCAATAGGCAATAGTAAAGAATTAAAGTAGGGTGGGCAAAGTAATATAATCATTAATACTCAAAACAATCAAACGGTTTTTGCCCACCCTACAAAGACGAATTAAAGTAGGGTGGGCAAAGTAATATAATCATTAATACTCAAAACAATCAAACGGTTTTTGCCCACCCTACAAAGTGACCGGTATTGAAAAAATTTGAATTTAATATAAATACAAAAATTGCTAAAATCAGGCTTGGGTATTGCTCCTCAATTAGTCCGTCCAGAAGCTAAACTGTTATTGTGCTGTGCCCGTACTAAATTAGACCCTGACCTAGTTGATCAGATCCAACTATTAGTCCAGCAGGATTTAGATTGGCTATGGATTGTTGGGATGGCACAGCAGCAGAAAGTACTGCCTTTATTAGTTAGAAATCTTAGTTACCTAGAATGCACTCAAATTCCCTCTGATTTATGGCAATATATGCAAGCTAAGGTACGCTCAATTACCTTATATAATTTGTCTCTTACTAGAACCCTGGTTAAGCTATTACCCCAACTAGAAGCTCGCGGTATTGCCGCTATTCCCTATAAAGGGCCTACTTTAGCAGCAGCAGCCTATGGTGATTTAGCTTTGCGGGAGTTTGTTGATTTAGATTTACTAGTTAGCGAACAGGATTTTGAATCAATTAAAGAGGTTTTGAGAACTTTAGGGTATCATTTGGGTAGCTTCAGCTTTTCCTGGTCGCAAAATTATGTCCATGAGGGGACTCTAGTTAACCTTGATGTACATCGTAATCTGACTCAACCCTATTTTCCGTTTCGCCTTGATTTTAAGGCCCTGTGGCAGGACAAACAGCCGATCCAACTGATGGACCAGACCGTAGAGCATCTGGCATGGGAAGACTTGCTAGTGGTGTTGTGTGTTCAGGTAGCAAAAGATGCCCATCATCATCAAAAAGAATTATCGAAAGTTTGTGATATTGCTGAGGTGATCCGCGCCTATCCTAATCTAGATTGGGAAAAGGTTTTAGCCCGTGCCACTGCTTGGGGAGGAAAACGACTACTTTTGTTTGGACTATGTCTAACTCATGACTTGTTAGCAACTCCCCTACCCCCATTCATTTGGCAGAAGATTAAGTCGGACTTGGTGGTGCGAGTTTATGCAAAACTAGTGGGGCGACATATTTTGTCAGAGGAGGATGTTTATAGTTCCCGGGGAAAATTAGGGATGCTATTGCGGGGATTGATGTTGTTAGAGTCTCCCTTATTGCTAAGCCATAGTAATCAACAACTCCTTTCTCATATAATACTAGCAAGATTTAGGCAAAAGTTTGGGTATTCCGTACTTGTTATGCTAAATAAACACTTTGACAAAGGGAGCAGGAATCCCCCCTAACCCCCCTTAGTAAGGCAGGGAGCAGGGAGCAGATAATAGGCAAGAGGCAAGAGGCAAGAGGCAAGAGGTAAAAAATCCTGTGTACCTCATAGCTATAAGAAACGCTAGATCAGCCCATAATTATTCACTAAACGTAAATTAAGGATTAAACGTTTTCTACCAATTAACATAATTTTCCTGAAAGCTATCGATTAGTAAGAATAACTAAGTGGAACCTAACTAAGGGCTTATTTTCCGAATTGGTTTATAAAAAACTATCAACATTTAAATCGGGGCTACCTACACCTTAATTAACTAAACTACTAAACTCAAATTAAATATTATCTAGCTATTACTATCTAGATACTTACCTTTAGGAGTGGGCTTCGATGGTCCTGTTGATCTCAGTCTCTCCCCATACTACTTTTCTAAGGTTTTTATGTCAACGCCAGGAAAGGGAGTAATGGGGAAATGTTGTGTCTATGGTTTTAGGGAGTCGGGAGTGGGGAGTGGGGAGTGGGGAGTCGGGAATAGGGAAAAAAAATTTGTGCACCTCATTACTATGATAAACACTCTATTTTCAATCTAAATTATTTACCTAAAAAATTAAGCTTTTCTATGAAAAAATTACTGGTAACAGGCTCCTCAGGATTGATTGGATCTGAAGTTTGTGGTTACTTTGCTCAGCAAGGTTGGCAAATTCACGGTATTGATAATAATCAACGGGCTGTTTTCTTCGGTTCCCAAGGGGATACACGCTGGAATCAGCAGCGGTTGCAAGAGACAATTCAAGACTTTGTTCATCATGAATTCGATATACGCGATCGCAAAGGTATTTTAGACCTAATGGCGCAGCTCAAGCCAGACGCGATTGTACATACAGCAGCCCAGCCTTCCCACGACCGCGCCGCAGCAATTCCTTTCGCTGACTTTGATACCAACGCAGTGGGGACTTTGAACTTGCTAGAGGCTGCGAGGCAATCTTGTCCAGAGTCGCCCTTTGTACACATGTCTACCAATAAAGTGTATGGCGATCGCCCCAATACCATTAAGCTTAAGGAACTAGACACCCGTTGGGATTATGAGGACCGGGTTTACACCAACGGCATTCCTGAAAGCTTTAGCATCGATCAATCAAAGCACTCTTTGTTTGGGGCATCGAAAGTTGCTGCTGATGTGATAGTGCAGGAATATGGTCGCTACTTTAATCTGCCCACAGCTTGTTTACGGGGTGGTTGTCTGACCGGACCAAATCATTCCGGTGTGGAACTCCACGGTTTCCTCAGTTATCTGGTCAAGTGTAATCTCGAAGGTCGGGAATACAAGATTTTTGGCTATAAGGGTAAGCAAGTACGGGATAATATCCACTCTCTGGATGTGTCGCGGTTTATTCACGCTTTTATCGAAGCACCTCGAATTGCTGAAGTTTATAACATCGGTGGCGGAAAAGGCAATAGCTGTTCAATTCTAGAAGCGTTTAAGCTGGCAGAGAAGTATAGTGGTAAAGCGATGCACTATACCTATCTACAAGAGAATCGAATTGGCGATCATATTTGCTATTACTCCGATTTGAGTAAGATGCGCGAGCATTACCCCAGTTGGGATATTTCCGTGTCCTTGGAAGAAACAATTCAGCAAATTGTGGAATCTTGGCAAGCTCGTTTGGCTAAATCAGCCGTAACCGTTTGAGTATATATAGTGTTTGTATCTGGGTTGTAAACACACTTCTTGGGGCAAAAGGCAAAAGGCAAGAGGCATGCATGCTAGAGGGGAAAGAGTGCGTAGTGGCGTGGCACAGCTAATTTGGTGCATTAGATTCTAGGTCTTCATCAAGTTCAAATACAGGATATAGGTGTTTAAGTTTGACTCGTGCATCTTCGGTAGTAAATCGCCAAACGACCTTGGNAAATACGTTCTCTAATATTTCCATTTTCTTCTATTTTTAAGGCTTTTTGAAGTATTGTTTTTTGCTGTCAGATAATTTTTTGCTGGCATATTTCCTATTATTGGGTTATTTATTAATTTTTATTATACCAATTTAAATGCCGAACAGCTTAGCACTGCAAAAAAAGGTTCAGCACTTCTGAATTCTTCTCCAAAACATTCAAAAGCATGGGGGAGGGCATGACACACGGGAAACCCTAATTTCCGAAGACGAAAAGTATTTAAAAAGGTTTTCATTTTAAAACGGATGCGTAGGGCGCTATCTTCGAGATTTTTGTAGTAAAAACCTAACCCGGCATCAACAAAAATTTTCCTAACACCAAGTTGAGTAGCTATTTCAATTTTCTTGGCAAAATAATCATACATTAAGTCGGTTGGGTCGTTGCCAAAATTAAAGTCATCAACTTCTCTGACGTTTTTTCCTTGAACGTAACAAATGATAACCCCAGCATCGAACTCGGATACCTGTTTATAAATTTCCTGATTGTCTTGGGAACCAGTTAAATTGATGATATTTGCTCCAACTTTTAAACATTCCCTAGCCACTTGAGGATAATAGGTTTCAATAGAAGTTAATACACCTTCTTGATGGAGGGCTTCCAGCACAGGCAAAATTTTACTTTGTTGCCTCACATCTTCTACTCTCTCAGAGGTTGTCTGAGCAGTCTCATTTGCTACATCAAAGCCCCCTAAATCCCCCAATTTTGGGGGACTTTTACCAGCAAATAAATTCTTTTTCCCCCCAGAATTGGGGGGATAGGGGGGCAAAATTCAGTATCAAACAACTTTTCAGATATCCTCTCAGCATGGGGCAAAGTAGATTCAGCACCAATATCTACAAAATCCGCTCCTTGGGCTGTTAACATTATGCCACGACGAATCGCTTGTTCTGAACTTAAACAGACACTTTCCCTGTACCAAGAATCACTAGAAAGATTAACTACTCCTAAGATAGCTTTTTGAGAATTAAAATTCAAATGTTTGTTGCCAATGGTAAATTCTTCAACTTTTACGTTTAAGGAATCCTTATACTGTTCATTAATTTCGTATAGATGTTCTATAGTAAGCATGTTTATCCTATTAAAAATGTTTTTATCTTCTCTTGATGCAGTCGCTCATGGGGGAAACCCCCAAGACCGCGCTGCATCGCTTGGTAATACTATAAACTCCAGCCGCCAGAAACTTCTACTACTTGTCCTGTGATGTAATCAGCCTCAGGACTGATAAAAAACCAAGCAGCATGGGCTATTTCTGACAATGTAGCAGGGCGTTTTGCTGGTAATTTAGGCATAGCATCCTGCCAATCATCATCGTATTCAAAGGAATTCTCTGCTATTCCTGGAGATACCACGTTGGCAGTAATCTTATCTGTAATTAGCTCTTTAGCAAGGGACTTAGTATAAATAATGATGCCAGTTTTAGCGATCATATAAGCTGTATTAGTACCACGGGCAGTGACATTATGGGCACTGGCAGCACCAATATTAACAATGCGACCCCAACCTGCGGACTTCAGGTAGGGAATTGCGGCTCCAGTGACATAAAAAGTAGTATTGAGGTTGGAATCAATTACAGAATGCCACTCTTCTACTGAGATTTGGCTAGTAGGTTTACTCAAATAGTTGCCCACATTATTAACAACTACCGATAAACCCCCTAGTTGTGCTGCTGCATTTTCTACCAACGACTTGGCTTGATCAGGTTTGGTGATATCTGCTTGTAGGGCGATCCCTTTTACTCCGTGAGTCGCTGCTTCCTGAGAAGCTTGCTTGGCTGCTTGTTCACTGCGGTTATAGTGAAATGCAACATCAAATCCCTTACTAGCTAAATCAATAGCGATCGCTTTTCCAATTCCCACTGCTGATCCGGTCACTAAAGCTTTTTTCAGCATTGTCTTTGTTCACCATTGTTTTTAAGTTTATACTGCTTGATTTACTCCATCAGCATTGTTTTTGTATTGGTTTTAAACCAAATCTATATACAAATCTATAGACTATCATTCATCGGCATTAGGTTAGGTTGCCTTGCCTTATTTTTTTCGGTTGTTATTATAGTCTATCAACCGGATTTGATATCCTAAAAATTAATACCGAGTAACTCCGTAAATATCTAACCTTTCGAGAAGTTGGGATACTTTCATTCCCCAGACTGGTTCTACCCAATCAGGAGCAATTTCGGCCAACGGCACTAACACAAAGGCTCTCTCTCTCATGCGTGGGTGAGGTATTGTTATATCAGGAGTATCTAGAATCAGGTTACCAAACAAGATTAAATCCAAATCTAAGGTTCTTGCTCCCCAATGTTCCACACGAACTCTACCAAACTTTTGCTCTGTTTCTAGCATAGTCTCTAGCAACTTTTGGGGACTTAGTTGTGTGTCCACTAGGGCGCAACCATTGATATAATCTGGTTGCACAGGTCCAATAGGTTTAGTTTTGTACCAACTGGAGCGGGTTTTGACAGTAATGCCTGGAGTTTGATCGAGTTCGATCAGAGCAGCTTCTAATGTGGCTTGAGAATCACCGAGGTTACTACCTAGTGCGATCGCGCTAAGGGTACTTTTCGTAGTTGATAATATTTCGGGATTAGATACCATACAGCTCCTCAAAGAAGAATTTGTGGCAAGCTAATCTTGTACAATATTTTATAATACCATAGAAACATTCAATAGCTCGACAAAAATTTGAAGATCCTATGACAGAGATTTTACCTGCTGATGATCAAGCGGCACGAAATAAAGCAGTTGATTTGCTCAAAAAGGGCGATGTAGTGGTTTTCTCAACCGATACTATTTATGGCATTGGAGCCAGCATTGCTAAGGAATCAGGTATTAAAAAGATCTTCGAGGTGAAATCGCGATCGCCAGATAAACCCCTGATCATTTATGTCGCCAGTTTTGAACAACTGCAACAAGTGACTCAAGAAATTCCTGAAAGTACCATCGAGTCACTCCGTAAAATTTGGCCGGGGGCAATGTCTGGCATCTTCCCCAAGACTGACATTGTGCCACCATTTGTGACATCAGGTAAAGACACAGTAGCAGTCCGAATCCCTAACCATCCCCTTTGTTTGGAATTGGTGCGTCAGGTTGGGGCTCCCCTAGCGGTAACCAGTGCTAACGTTTCAGGGATGGAGACTCAGAAAACAGCCCCTGAAGTAGCTGCACAATTGGGAGAGCGAGTTCCACTGGTTCTGGATGGAGGGCCAAACCCCGAACAACAACCTTCTACCCTGGTTGATTTTACAGGGTCACCGGCTCAGCTATTGCGCGAGGGTGCCTGGTCTTTCTCGAAACTCCGCCAAGCCATTCCTGATTTGCAACCTATCCCTGAAAGCTGAGATTTTTCTCAAGAAGCCGTCGCCAGCTTTGGAAATAATCCCGGTCTACTGAACAGTAGCGCAAATGGCGGCGCTGGTTTTGTATTCCGATTGCATTGCGTCCGTGTAGGATACGGTGGTTGTCAAACATCACCAGATCTCCTGGTTGTAGACCTTGTTTGAGGCAGTATTTCGGATGGGTATAGAGCTGCATTAGCTTTCTGTATGCGGCATAAAATGGCTCGATAATCTCCTCTGGTAAGTCCAAGGGAGCAGGAAATAAATTGCTAATCCGAACTTCCTTCAAATTACCACCACTATCGAGGCAAAAAACTGGACTGCTGAACCGCATATCAATGCGATTGCTATAATATTTTCGGAAGGGAACTTCGTAACGACAGAGTAGATCGAATGCCTCCCTATCTTCCTGACGCAGCACCTCTGCTATTTGGAAACCATCCACAAAGGTAGACTGACCGCTGCCATCGTTGTTTGCCATTAAACAGTGGAAGAAAATAATTCCAGGTGGTGCATATTGATAGGCATCATCTGTGTGGGGTATGAGGTTAATTTGGGAGTTAGCAACACTTTTCTGGCTTTCCTCTGGGTCTACAACAATCTCGAAAACACGCCCGTAATTGGTTTCCAATAAAGGACCAAAGGACTGAGCCAAAGATTCGAGTTCTCCCTTCTGAGTAGGCACGTTTCGCACAAAGCAAATCCCGTAATCTCTCAGGTGTTTTAGTAGTTGTAGCCGATGTTTATCCCCAGTTTGGACTTCTTCATAAGCAATCTGGGGCAGGTTAGTAACAATATTGCTATCCCAAAGAATAGGTCGATGCTGACGATGCTCTCTCTCGGTAGCAGAATAGCAGTGCTGTCGCAACCACTGAGCATCATAGATGCTTTTGTGACCGTCCGGTTTCCATACTATTTCCAGTGCGTTGCCACTATCCCAACGAACTGACAGGGGTTTTATATCTAAGGGAACATCAACGAGCCGAAAACGCTTTTCGCCATGTTTGGGATCCCCACAACCAGAGCAATAACAGTTATCCCGAAGCCAAATATAGTGAAAAGTACTTCGATGACCGTCGCCCCAATCAACGAACAGTTTTCTGTGGTCTTGTTGGACTTTGGAGATTTGATATTGTTGGGAAAGGTCAATCGCCAAGTTACTATAACTCATCGCTTTCTTCTTGCTACTACAAATCCATCATCCGAGTAAAACTTTTATCCCCACCATAGGTTGTACAAGCCTGTTGTAAGACCTCGCATAGACGTTCTGAAAACTCTAGAGAGGTTTTAAAGCTTTGATTGAGTTCATTAACTAAACAGGCATCCTTGTGAGCTAAGTTCAAGGTAAATGCTGGACCCGGATTCCCTTCTAATATAGAGGGAAGTAATTTTTCCGCGACCCAGCTACTACCCGAACCTGCTTGAATCATGTTTGTGAGTTGTTTGGGATCAATTCCTGCTTCTTGTCCTAAAGACAGCACTTCTCCCAGGGCTTTAGTATTGATGAAGCAAAGATAATTAATCAGCAATTTGGAAAGGATAGCATGGGAGAGTGGTCCTACATAATAAATTTGCGAACCAATGGCTTCTAATATGCCTTTGATTTTGTCAAACGTTGCTTCATTTCCCCCCACATACATTGACATTGTTCCTTTCTGAGCTGCTGGTGCGCCTCCAGAAACAGGGGCTGCAATGGAGTCAATTGTTTGCTCGGATGCCAAGGTAGAAATCTTGTTCATAATTTCTATGGAATTGGTTCCAGTATCGAGCCAAATCGTTCCAGGACGGGCATGGGCAATTACTCCAGCATCTCCCAACATCACAGATTCCAACTGCTTTGGCCCTGGCAGACTGGTCATGATCACATCCGCATCACTTGCTACCTCTGGGATGGAATTGCGCCAACTTGCTCCCGCTGCAATTAAAGCTTCAGCTTTTTCAGGTTGGATGTCGTACACCGCAACTTCAAAGCCTTTTTTTAGCAGATTGGCAACCATACCACTGCCCATATTACCCAGACCAATAAATCCAATTTGCATGGGAACTTTCTCCTATTTCAACTATCGATGAGGTGATTAACCTTCGTAGGCTTCATCAGCAATTTTCAAAGCATCATCAATGATGGCAAACCCTTCTTCAAGCTGCTCTTCATTAATACAAAGTGGGGGAGACATAAACACCCAATTCCAACGCATCAGACCGTGCAAACCAAGCTCTCGAAGACGGGCAGCCATTTTACCCATGACCACCATTTCGTGGGGTTTAGCATTCCAAGGAGCCAAAGGTTCCCTTGTTTCTCGGTTCTTGACGCACTCAATCAATCCATACAGTCCCAAACTACGGACATCCCCCACTGATGGATGTTTTGCCTTCATTTCCTGTAACTTTTCTGCCATGCGATCGCCCATAATCCGGCTGTTTTCCACCAGATTTTCTTCTTCATAAACCTTCATGGTCGCCAGGGCTGTAGCGCAACCAATGGGATTACCGCTGAATGTTAGCCCACAGACGAAGGGGTTGGTTTCAAAGTGGTCGGCGATATGCTGCCTTACTATCACTGCCCCCATCGGAACATAGCCACAGGTGAGTCCCTTAGCCATTGCCATAATATCGGGAACCACCCCATAATGCTCGATCGCAAACATTTTCCCAGTGCGACCAAAGCCTGCAATAACTTCGTCGCAAATGAGTAAAATGCCGTGCTGGTCAGCATATTCCCGTAGGGCTTGCCAGTAGCCATCGGGGGGAATAATACAACCATTGAAACCCGTAATCGTTTCCATCAGGATGGCTGCGACATTTTCTGGCCCCTCAAATTCAATGGTTTGAATTACGTGATCGATATAAACTTGGGGATTTCCTTCTGGTGCGTAGCCAAAAGGACAACGGTAAGCATAGGGGTCGTGAACTCTAACAATCCCGCTAATAGTTGGTTCGTGAGCCAAGCGTCTGGGGTCTCCTCCAGCGATTCCTGCACCGAGGGTAGCGCCATGATAACTGCGATATCGGGTGACAATTTTATGCCTACCCGTGTACAGTCGTGCTATTTTGATGGCATTTTCAATGGCTTCAGCCCCACTCAGGGTGAAGAAAGTCTTGGTGAGATCCCCTGGTGTAATTTCTGCTAACTTAGCTGCTGTTGCGGCACGAATTTCCGTAGCAGTACCGGGATGGGCAAACACAAGCTTATCGGCTTGGTCTTTTATGGCTGCGATCACCTTGGGGTGGCTGTGGCCAATATTCATGTTGACGTACTGACTGGAAAAATCCAGGTAACGTTTGCCATCTTTATCCCAGAAGTAAACGCCCTCAGCACGATCCATAACGATGGGATTTTGGATGTTTTTCTGAGGTACCCAGGAAAAAAAGACGTGGTCGCGATGGGTTTTAACAATTTCTTGAGGGTTCATTACTTGAATCTTTCTATTTTGCAACACTTATCATTACCTATTGAAAAACGCCTAATAATTTATTGGGCGTAACTCCAACAAGTGGGCTTTAGGTTTTGAGTGCAGGGGAAGGTACACAAGGAATAAGTAACAAGTAATAAGTAATTAAGTGTGGATAAAATCAACTATTACCCATTACCTATTACCCATTACCTATTACCTATTACCTATTACCTATTACCTATTACCTATTACCTATTACCTATTACCCATTACCTATTACCCATTACCTATTACCTATTACCTATTACCTATTACCTGCCAACAGTGCTATAACTAGGCATTTGGACGGCGATAATGAAATAAGCCCCAGGTAAACAGACCTTTCTCAGCAGATTCAACCCATTGACATAAGCCATTCTTAGAAGATTCTAAAAATTCTGGGGTACATTTTTGGCTGAGTTCGTCGTAATGGGCAATTACCGAATCCCTCAATTTAGTGTAGTGAACCAGCAACTGATAGGATTTGTCGATCACGTTGATAGTCTCAAAACCCAGGCTTTCGGCTTTACTAGTATAGGAATGGAAAGAACCCAAACGCCCGTGATGGATATTAACCCGTTGGAGTGAATCCTTTAACACTCCATCTGGACAATCATCTGCTTGCAGAATATCCATAAACATTAACTGTCCCCCTGGTTTAAGCACCCGATAGGCTTCTTCTAGGACGCGATCTTGCCCGTCAGAGTGGAACAAGGCATCTTGAGACCAAACTAGGTCAAAGCTGGCATCGTCAAATGGAATGTCTTTAAAATTGCCGTACACAATGTCAATCAGATTGTCAAGACCCTGTTCACGATTGCGCCGCTCATTTTCCTGATTTTGCTCCTCGCTAATGTTGAGACAGGTGACATGACAGCCATATTTGCCAGCTAAATGCCGTGCGGCTGGCCCATATCCAGAACCCAGGTCAAGCACACGGAAATCGGGATTGAGGTTCTGTACTTGTGCCCCCATCCACTCAGTGGTTTTCGCCATCCCTTCAGCGATGGGGCGGTCTGGATCGTCCTCGTACATCCCTAAATTTAAGGTGTCGCTGCCAATGGCAATTTCATACAAATTACGAGCATTTTCACTGTTGTAATGTACTCTGGCGCGTTCTGTGGCTTGTTCAGAGTTTGCTGTTGTTGTGGTCATGATATGGATCTATAGCTGATGTTTTCAGAGTTTGATGTGCAGGAAATTCAGAGAAACTTTGGGTAAAGCCCCCTAAATCCCCCAATCCTGGGGGACTTTGAAAGATGGGGGTACTTGGGGGAGTTGAACTGTATTTCTGCCCCAGAATTGGGGGTCGGGGGGCGAAATCACAGAAGTTGGTATTGGGATTCGAGGGCAAACCTGTCCCGATCTTGCTCGTAAATCGAATCGATGTGGGGATGAAGGCGACTTGACACTCCCCGCCCTGGAAGAGCGGGGATTCCCAGATCAACGAGCTGCCTTAAACCATCATGTCCTAATCTTTGACGCCGCCAAAAAGTAGGCAATACCTAAACCGGAAACCCGTCAAGACAAAGATTCTAGTTCAGTTCATGATAGACCCAGCGGGCAATTCTCGCGATCGCGTTTGGCTACTTACTAGGAGTGCCTTAAAAAGTCTGTTCCCTCCTTTTCACCTGGTTCCGGCGTGCCCCGCCGTACCGTTTTCATTCTCTAATTTCGCAAAGCTCAGGTTCACACACCAACGGTTAATTGATGGTTGGGTTTTTAAGGAGGACTTTCCCTTCCCTCCGGGCATTACTTCTTTTAGGTCTAGCAGTGGCGGGTCTCTCTCCCGGTTGCGCCAAGGCCAAAGGCCACGCTACGCGAACGGTTTTTCAGCCTGTACCCTATGTTCAAATCATACTCTAGCGCTATGAAAATGTCAACTTAAAAGCCGTCCTAGAAGGACGGGGTTTTAGACCCAAATTCTTTGATAACCGACTGACTTCATCTTGAACCTTTGCAATGGTATTAACTGTCGGTTCGCTGCTCAGCATTTTATCTATTAGTTCGGCAATGCAATGGATTTCCTCAAAACCAAATCCCCGGCTTGTGATTGCGGATGTTCCTACCCGGATACCGCTACAGACGGTAGGCTTCTGGGAATCGTAGGGAAGCAGGTTTTTGTTGACAGTAATCCTGACGCTAGCTAAGCGATCTTCGGCTTCTTTACCTGTGATACCTTTCTCAGTGAGATCGAGAAGCATCAGATGGTTATCAGTGCCGCCAGAAACCAGGCGAAATCCCCTTGACTTCAAATCTTCTGCTAATATCCTGGAATTTTCGAGGTTTTGACGTTGATAGGCAGCAAAGCTGTCAGACATGGCTTCTTTGAGCATCACAGCTTTTGCAGCGATCGCATGGACGTGAACAGCGCCTTGTACCCCAGGAAAGACTGCACTATCAATCTTGCGAGCAAATTCTGGTGCGGAATGTTCTCCCAGCAAGATCATGCCACTACGGGGTCCACGCATGGTTTTCTGAGTGCTGGTGGTGACGAAATGAGCATGGGGAACGGGAGAAGGATGTAATCCGGCTGCAACTAATCCTGAGATGTGGGCGATATCAGCCAATAAATAGGCTCCGACTTGATCAGCAATCTCCCGAAAGCGTTGGAAATCAATGATGCGGGGATAGGAACTCGCACCAGCAATAATTAGTTTGGGACGAATCTCTTGAGCTTGGGCGAGAATCTGATCGTAGTCCAGACGCTCTGTCTGTGGATCGACTTTATAAAAATGACAGTCATAGATTTTACCTGTCATGGTAAATTTCGCACCATGGCTCAGATGCCCCCCATGACCGAGATCCATCCCTAAGATGCGATCGCCCGGTTTAAGGACAGTCAGATAAACTGCATGATTAGCTTGAGACCCTGTGTAGGGTTCAAGATTGGCGTGAGCGGCTCCAAATAATTCCTTAGCACGGGAAATTGCTAAGTTTTCCAACTCGTCAATGTTCTCACAGCCGCTAAAGTAGCGACGACCTGGATATCCTTCAGCCACCTTATTGGTCAAAATCGAGCCAGTGGCTTCTAATACAGCGCGACTAACGAAGTTAGCTGACGCAATTAATTCAATATTGTCTTTTTGCCTTTGGTTTTCCCGCTCAATAATCGCAAAGACCTCTGGATCTACGGAATTTAAACCTAAACCATGGTTGTTCAGTTGCGTTTTGTCTTGGGAAACAGTCAATTTTTTTCTCCTTAAACTCTTCTTAATCTCGGATTTCCTCTGTTGACCAAAAATTTATCAATCCAATAACCTAGCAAGCGATACTTTTGCTTCAACTGACTATTGAAGCTTGCCGTTAATTTAGCGATCGCTGGTAATGGCTAGGAATTTTTTCGGTCAGATAGTTACAAATCAGGGAAACCGCTTTCTGGGACTTGGTTTGAACGCTTTTTGTTATTTCATTGTGGTGTTGTGAATTTAGATTGCCAGTGATTAGCTTAACACAAAAAAATCTGGTAATAGATCTTGTAGTAGTAGGTGGGAATTATCCTGTTGATGATCATAGAACATCATCAATCACTACGGTCAGCTGCTTCTACCCGATTGTCTCATGACATGAGCATGATCGAACAAGAGCATTACATTTCTTAGCAATATTAGCCACCTCTAAGAGCTCCGCTGGATGTTGCTTCTCCCGGATTTGCTGATGAAATGAGCATCATCTAAAAATAGTGTTAAATTTCTTAGATATCCCCCAGGAACCGCTATGGGGTGCGCGGAAGTTTGGCCAAAAGTGTGCAAGAGCCAATTTTTGGGTCAGATGGTAACCATTGTTTTGCCAACACCCCCTTTCTGGTTTGCGAGCACTACTATCATGCTTCAGCAATATCAATGGTTGACTTGTTAGCAAGCCCAAAATCAATATTACCAGCAATCTGACCGGTAAACTTCAAATAAAATCAAAAATTTATATTTATTTTATTTTGAGTTATTAATTTATTCTAGTGTTTTATAGTATAATGAGGTACACAAAATTTTTTCCATGTTCGCTGTTACATGTCCCCTATTCCCTAAAAACCGAAACTTTGTACCTCACCTAATTGAAAAATGCTATAACCCTCTTTTGTCACTCTCCGGCTTTTGTCACTCTCCGGGAAGCCAATCTACACAAGCCTTATCAGTCAATCAATACAAGCTATCCTATTAGAAAAACTTGGATACTGTATTTGTTGCTAGAAAAAAATCTGGCAATCGTTTGAACTACAAAAGTTATAGAATGCGCGAAAATACAAAAGTTTGCGGAGAGTGACAGAACAGAGATAATTAAGCATATCAAAAAATATAGCAGTTCTCAATTGGGTCAGAGATTTTCATCCTCAGTTAATGGCAATAGGGAGTAGGGAGTAGGGGTAACAAAATTGACGTTAGTTTTAATGGTGAAGCAGTTATCTCGCCCACCCTTACTCGATCTACTTCGGCTGTGGGGACTGTTGTTTTTTGTTGCTATTGCTCTTTCCGCCTACCAAGCTGGAATATTTCAACAAGACCTATTCAATCCCGGTGGATTTCCCTTACTCTGGCGATTTTTGCGGGCTAGTTGGCACCCAGAGATTAGTCCTGAGTTTTTGCGCCTGACCCTGAATGCCACTCTTACCACCCTCGCTTATGCCGCTTGCGGAACCTTTCTGAGTATCTTGCTGGGGATGGTAGGAGGAATTTTAACGTCACAAGTGTGGTGGTTGACCGTCTTTCCTCACTGGCCCATGCACCACAGTATTTGGCTAGCCATGCGGGGACTGCTGGCCTTTCCTAGAGCGATTCATGAGATGATATGGGGGATATTTTTCCTCAATATCTGGGGGTTAGATCCCCTAGTGGCCATAATTGCGATCGCTATTCCCTATGGTGCCATCGTTGCCAAGGTCTTTTCAGAAATTCTGGATGAAACCCCACGGGAACCGTTAATGGCCTTGCTCAATAGTGGCGTATCCCCCTTAACTGCACTTCTCTACAGTCTGATTCCCCAAGCCTTTTTCAATCTTCTTTCCTACAGTGTCTATCGCTTTGACTGTGCCATTCGCTCAGCAACAGTACTGGGGATTATTGGTGCTGGAGGATTAGGTGATCAGATGTTTCTGAGTTTACAGTCCCTGCGTTACGAGCAACTGTGGACATTTTTCTATGTTCTGGTCTGATTAAACGGCGCAGTCGATATCAGTAGTGCTATATTGCGCCGTCGGATTAATCTAAGGGTGCTTTTGATTTTAGTCTGCCTTTGCTTTTTGAGCTTTTGGTATGTCAGTCCCGGACTCAGCAAGCTTTGGTCTCCCCGTACTCAGGAACTTTTGGGAGATATTGCCCAAGGGTCATTTCCACCACAAATTAATGGATTGCAATTCCCACAGTTATTGACTCTCTCCATCCAAACCCTTGCCATGTCGATACTAGGGATTGCTGGTGCTGGTATTGCTGGGATGGTGCTGTCTTTTCCAGCAGCCCATAATTTTCTGCTTCCTGGTGGATTGCTCAATCCCAATCCTAAGGCATTAACTATTGCGTCGGTACAAGGTTGGACAATACTGGTGCTAACTCGGATAGTCCTACTCTTTTGCCGAGCCATTCCCGCACCGATTTGGGCAATAGTAGCCCTGTTTGTCCTGTTTCCTGGAATTTTACCTGGTGCGATCGCACTCGGATTAAACAACCTCGGTATTCTAGGCAGATTAATGACAGAAACCAATGAAAACCTGGAAAAGCCTCCTTTAGAAGCCTTGAAAGCCCAGGGAACTCCGGGAACGCTACTGTTTCTCTATGGAATACTGCCGATTAACTTGCCCCGTTTCCTAGCTTATATCCTCTATCGCTGGGAAGTCTGCATCCGGGAGACTGTCATGGTCGGATTAGTAGGAGCTGGAGGGTTAGGTCTGTTGCTGACCGAACAATTGAGTAGCTTTGACTATAGCAGTGTAGTGGTAACCAGTAACCCCAGATTTCTCACAAACTTGAGAAACCATGACTAGGACAAAGTATTTCGACACAACTATACCGATATCAAAATCCTTGATCTCCCAAATTCTTCCCCATACTTGAATTAACTTGAATTAACTTCACCGCATCACCCCATCACCCTATCACCCCATCACCCCATCTCTGAGTGAACCAACTCTCTAGCTATTTTTATTCGCACAAAAGAAACTATTTGTCGATGATTTACGTCACCTGACCTTATGACAATTGTCACAACCCCTATTACCACAGGATCACCTACGATCGAAGAAAAATTCAGGATACTGAAGATAGGGGTAACTACTTAATAACGTTACTACTAGATGACGTTGCTACTAGAGGAGTGTAAAATGTTAGAAAAACTTATCTTAGCTATAACCTTCACCTTAGTACTTTATTTATCTTCAGATTTCGGTTTAATCAGCACCGACTCAACATCTTCTGCTCCTCCGGCATCAGACCTGACAGAGGAAGTTGTGAGTCACTTACCATCAAACTGACATCTGACACTATTCCATTAATCCTTTTTGTCACCCTTTTAGGACTAAATCCGCTTTATTTTTTCAGTGATTTGTGTAATTTGTTGGTAATTTGTTCCCATAAGCTCTTCTGAGTTTTAGTCTGCAAAGACTCATCCTCTGGCATAGGTTCATTCAAATAGCGGTAATGTTTCCAGATATCCCAGTAAGGACAACCAGGCTGAATACGAATACCAGCCCAGTGTAGATATTGTAGGGGTTGATTCAAATTTGGATCAATAAGTCGTACTCCTTGGGTTTGAAATTGTTTACTACCTGCCCAATTTCCTGGAGCTCCCCCTGGTCTACGCACAATATTAAATCGGTGGTGCATCTGCTTCAATATCATATAGTTGATAATCGGCTGATCGGAGGTTTTCTGGGAAAAGTCAAAGTACTCGGGATGAGCCGCACACTCAGCAAAGGTTTCATATAAGGTTTCTTCACTAATCTTATTTTTCTTGGCTCCCCAAAACCCCCCATTAAAGATATCCTTCAGTTCCGCTTCACTAAAAATCTTATCTTCAATAACTTTAGGGGTGAAAACATTGGTGATTCCCCCGACATGCTGGTAATCACAGCAAATAAAATCATAGTCAGCCAGGTAGTTAAGATTATCAGCTATCTTCTCAAAAACAACTATATCGGTATCGATATAAATAAATTCATCAAAAGTTCCAAACCAGCAAGCCTGTTTCCGGAACTGATTCGGCCTAGCAAAAAATCCTTCCCCGAAAATTTCGTGTAGCTTAGTAGACAGGCGTTCGATAAACTCCAAATCTGGATAAATCTCTACTCCATAGGACTCTTGGAGAATTTGGACGACGTTTTGATAATTGTCATCATAGGGAATCAAAACAATTGGGGTATCGCTATCATAACAGCGGATACTATTTAGTAACGCAATAGACTGCTCAATCACCCGGTCATTAGCAGTGATGTAAATTCCACGATTCATAAAATCTGCCTCAACGAGTGAATCCTAACTTCTTGAATACTTGAGCGGTTAAACTAGGAGGCTGGTTGTAAGGTTTAGCTTTAGTGGTAAACTGAGGACGTTTCTCTGGTTGATGATAATATCGGTAATGTAAGAAAATATCCCGGTAGGGAAAGTCAATATTATCCCCAGCACACAGTTTATTGAAAACTTTTGACTTGATTCCAATGTAATGAAGATAAGTCAGCCGATTCCCATGATCATAAAGTAGATTATCCCGAACCTCAAAGTGAGGAGATGTTACCGAATTGCCTGTTCTTTGATCTTTAGGCAAACTCAGAGAAAAATTATGGATAGATAACCCAGACCTCATCCTCATGTAGTTGAGTACAGATTGGTTAGGCGCTCGCTTATAGAGAACTTCTGCTTCCCCATTAGCTAACTGAGAAACTAACCATTCTCGCTGCTTTTCAGGAAATAATCCCCGCTTAGCC
Organism: Moorena sp. SIO3A2; assembly: GCF_010672265.1. Classification (NCBI taxonomy): domain Bacteria; kingdom Bacillati; phylum Cyanobacteriota; class Cyanophyceae; order Coleofasciculales; family Coleofasciculaceae; genus Moorena; species Moorena sp. SIO3A2. The sequence continues at coordinate 227,658 of NZ_JAAHHC010000007.1, read as the reverse complement.
CCATAAAATCCCGAACAGAAAATTTCTGAATTAATCTGGGATTCATGGAATAGTTCCAGTAACTTCGGTGAGGCTAAGTTAAAAATATGTGCTGGGTCTTTATACTGAAAGTCATAAACCACAAAATCACTCTCATCTAACTGCTTAAAGACGAAATCTAAGGAATTCATCAGCAGAGTGTCAGCATCCAGATAGATAAATTTTTCAAATGGACTCTGTGGATCAAAGGCACAGTAACGATGATTTTCACCAACCCGATAGAATTTCGTCTTCATGCCTTGTGCTTGCCATTCTTGTAAAGCGTCAGGGTGAGTTTTCCAAACACGGTAGGAAAACTCTTCCCAACGGGCAAATAGTTCTGGATTATCCAGCAAGGTGACATTATCTCGGGTGGCAATTTCTTGACGGACCTTGTCTAATTGATCATTGTAGGCAATTACACAAACTGGAGTCTCTTTCCCAGCATTAACCTCTATGCTATTGAGCAGTGCTACCAGTTGGTTGTAAACCACATCATTAGCCAATGTATAAATTCCTGTGCTCATCTAGACTTACCCCAGTTTTTCCACTACTTTAGACAAGAAGTTGAGTAAATTCAACTCATGTAAAATGATTTGACGTGCTTCTGCGATCGCATCTAGAGCGTCATGCCATGCATCCGGTGTAGCGGTCACCTCCTGAATGTAAGCTAAGCCCTTTTCATCCTCACTTGGCAGTCTCAAGAAGCTTCCTGGAGGCAATAATTTATCAGCAGCAGAACCACCATAGTATATGGGTAAACACCAGGCTAATAAAGCATCCCACAACTTTTCACTCACATACCAATCATTACCAGCATAGTTTTCAATCGCCAGGTTGTAGTAATAAGGAGCCATCGCATTCCACTTATTCCCTACTTTTCCATATCCGTTTACCCAGTCTGGCAAATCCCGTCCATACACGTCAAATTCTAGATCACTGTCCCTCAACAGCTTCAAAAACGCCAAACGCTGACGATGATTAGCCGTGCGAGCAATACCGGAGGTAATCCAACAACAGGAACGAGCTTTTTCAGGCGGTCCCATTTCATTCAATTCACGAAACGAATTGTTGTGGTATGAAATAGCAGGCATATAGTCAGGAATTGGCGCAAAATCATCAGGACCACATACATAGCCACAGTATTCCTGAGCTTGTTTATATTCATTAATTCGGATCTCTTCCCGTTCTGGAAAGGGAGGTTCTCGCACCAAAGAAATAATCCGTTCTTTCGGCACTCCCCGCAAGAGAGTCTTGAGATCTGCGACCTTAGGCTCAGCGGGCTTGTGAGCTAGCCCAAAAAAATTGCCAAATTTGGGTTTAACTGGTTTGATGTCAGAAAATTCGTTAAAGTTGTATAGCAGTAAAAAATCCGGTTGAGGTGCAGTAGCTATCATTTGAATATTTTTCCAAACCCCCAAAGGACGAGGGGTTTGTTTCCATAGCCAATCAACAGGACTGGGTTTCAGTGCCTTATAGCTACTGATCATACCGATAACTTTTTTGTCCATAGTTTTGGACATAGCTTAATTTCCTAACTCATCAATTTGAAGTTGATAATAATTTGATCAGCTTAGTTTCAGCTTAACGTAAGCATTTAGCTATCAGCTAAATGCCGTTGGCCACGCTACTTGAGGTGCTATCAGCTATCAGCTATCAGCCTATGCGCTACTTGAGGTGCTACTGTTCGCGCAGCGTGCCCGTAGCGCAATCGGTGCTTTTGAATCAAATAAGCTGACGGCTGACGGCTGACGGCTGACGGCTGACTGCTTACAGCTTAACTTACTTAACTTCATTGTCAAATTCTAATTGTAAACTTACTTGTTAACTTAATTTTCAACACTTTAGCCATTGGGACAGATCCCGACCAATCAAATCTTGAAGCTGGAGGATATCCTCGCGATAGAATTCAATCAATTGCTTCCGCACTGCTGATGATAACTTAGGTTTACCACGATTTAAATATCTAATCTTGTTAACTAGTTTATCCTTTAGGCTAGCAGGAAGCAATGGACTGAGAATTGATTTAACTGGGTGCGGTTGGTTCAAAAATGATTCCAACGCTTTGTTCTTGGGAAGGCGAGGAGCTTGCCTAACTTTTTCAGATATATCTGGGGTAAAGGTATCGTCTATCTCCAAAAAACCCAACATATCTTTCAGCATACCTAGAGGATTATTATTCAAATCTTCGTATAGGTAAACCTTAATCTGGCTTTTTTCAAAGGTATCATAATAACGCTTAATTTGGACATAGTAAAGTCCCTGGTGTTTATAGTGCCAGAAGGACCACCAGTTATTTTGAATGCGCTTCTCTTCTTGGTCAAGAGCCTCAGCAAAATCCGTTAGTGGTTCGCGCTCTTGCTTGAGTAAATGTAAATAGTTGGAATAGGCTCTTTCTGCTGGATCTCGAACAATTGCGATCAGTTTTGCCTTAGGAATGTAGTACTTTATGCGTTCAACAGATTTCGCAAGGTAGAGATAACTTGTAGATGCTTCACCAATAGCTACTTGATTAGTTACCTTTTTAAATAGTTGACGATAGGCGTCAATATCAGTGACAATAAAATCAGCTTCTTTTTCATCTCCCAACCCACGGAAATCTAAAGTTTCCCCTTCAAAAGCAAAAAACCTAGGTTCCTTGGAAGGACTCATGTAGATTTGCGGATGCTGCTTTAGATATCGATAAATTGAGGTAGTTCCAGCCTTAGCTGCACCTAGGATTAAAAAGTTCGGCATTGTCATGAGTCTATCTAGTTAACTGCTCCTTGATAAAGTGATCTTAGAAGGTGTTTAATCAAGTCCTTAGATTAGACATTAAATGATCAGGAGAGGGGGGCTGACCTTGTCATGTGGTCATGTCTTATTCTTTCCTATTCTTGACCTGATCTCCCCATCACCTCATCACCCGATCTCGAGGTCTCGAGATCGGCAAGTATTTGTAGTAAGCATAACCGAAATTGAGATCAGTAAGTGGGTTTTTTATACCCACTTATCAGGGGCTGGTGGGTACTCCTCTGTCAGCCGTCAGCTGTCAGCCGTCAGCTTAACATAAACCTATGCAGGCCTATGGCCACGCTACGGGAACGATAGAATTTAATTATTGAGAGATTGATGAGAATTGAAAGTCTGGTGAAAAGCCTTTGGCCATGCTAATTGAGGTGCTTTGTGGCACAAGCTTCTAGTTTTTGCTATAGGCCACAAGCGCTGTGACTTAACTCAGCATTATTCGAATGCTTACCTCTTTGATTCAAAAGCACCTCAAGTAGCACCATCCGTAGCGCATTAGCTGATAGCTGATAGCTGATAGCTGATAGCTGATAGCTGATAGCTGATAGCTGATAGCTGATAGCTGATAGCTGATAGCTGATAGCTGATAGCTGATAGCTGATAGCTGATAGCTGATAGCTGATAGCTTACTTTAACCCTAAGGGTAACCGTATTAATCAGATATTATAGGATGTATAGATTCTGCTACATTGCTCATAATTTTGGCAATTCTATTTTCCCAAGAGAACTGACGCCCCCACTCAATTTGAGCGGCATAACCATTCACGTTTCTGGGATAGGTTTCTAATACCTGCTGGAGGCAACGAGTCAATTGAACTGGGTTATCTGGTTCACACCAGCCAGCAATAGCACTCGAAGATTTAAATTCCATCAACGGGGGAATTTCCGTCGCCACAATCGGAGTTCCTGAAGCCATATACTCAAAGAGCTTCAGAGGAGAGGTAAAGGTAGCCGCCTCACCAGAACAGTGAGGATGAGCCAACACATCAGCAGCTTGGAGTAAGCTGGGAAGCTGCTGGTGGGGAATATAACCTAAGAAGGTAACATTGTTAACTTGTTTTTCCCTAGCTAGCTGCTGATAAGACTGTACTTGAGATTGATTGCCACCAGCAAAGACAAATTGAATCTGTGGTAATTCTTTAGCAACATCAACTAATAAGTCTACCCCTTTGAAGCGATAGAGTCCTCCTGAATAGACCACTAACCTTTGACGGTTATCCACCAAAAGTTTTTTGCGCCATTCAGAGGCTTGTTCTGGTTGTCTTACTAAAAAAGACTGATTGAAGCCACTATGGAGTTTGATAATCTTTTCTGGGGGCATACCCCTACGAATCATATCGTCCCGAATATTATCAGCTACGGTGACTGCGACTTGAAAAAGTGGGTTTTGGACAATCGATTGATCATAGTCACTTTTTTTATAATGTTCCCGCTCATAAATGACTGGTATACCATATTTGATGGCTGTTTTCACTAAATTCCAATCCAAGGTGTGTAAGATTTGAGTATGGGTAAAAATATGAATTGGAAAATAGTAACGACAAACGATTGTGCTGGGGCTAGTCAGTTTCCCTTTCATGTGACCAATGGGCCAAGGCATAGCTAGGGGAGCCACCTTGAGCTGATCCTGAATACTGTAAAACTTGGTTAGATTTTCCGGTGGCTGTTGGAGCCGAAACGGATACAGCCAGTCTAAGGGATTCAGGGATTTCTCTGGGGGGTGAAGATAGACTAAAACAGTAGAATAACCAAGGTTAGCAGCAGCATTGGCGGAATTGACATCATGAACTAAGTGGGCAGCATTGGGTTGAGGTAAAGTATTTCTGGTAAAAAAGATATAGTGTTTATTCATTATTAGTTTAGAAGTGTTAATTGATCAGATATTCTGTTTGCCATTAATACTTAAGTAGTCTATTTCCTAAGCTCTCTACCACCATACTGCCCAAATTTTACCAAGCTATCCCCTTATAACACTCTTGCTTTTCATAAAACCATCCCGTCGGGACATCTCTAATTTCCAGCAATAGGGCTATTGCTAATGTCTGCTATTGAAGATGGGGCAACGGATTGGTTAACCCATTTAACAGATGGATCGATAATCGTCAACTACCAATGACCAATTACCCGATCCAATTACCCGTACTCGGATATGATCAGTAATCAACCGAGTACGGTATCATATCTCACATCTTTGGTCATCAAACTCGTTTTATCTACGGTAGATATTCTCAATCATTTGTATAAAAAATCACATAAAATCCTGAGGGATCAATTAGGGATCAATTAGGAGAGAAGCTTATTTTTAATAAAAATCACCTAGTCTTGGAGTGCCAATTTGGCCGAAATATTAAAACATGTAAACACTATTAATAAGTATTGTTAAATTAATTACCAAAAAAATAAGACTTAACTACAATAGTTAAGGAAAGATTAACGATTACTGCCTCCAGATTAATCAGTTGAGTGGTCAAACCTAACTAGTACAAGACGGCACAAATAAAGCTACCATTCAAAACAAACTAAAAGCTGACATCATCAGCTTTGTTAATTTTAAGGTGCGCGCCTCCTAGGGCGAGTAAATCGCCCTTGGGTCGCACCTGAAGAATTCATTTTGAATTTCGCAAAGCGGTACTAGTAGATGGTTGAACCAGGGTCGGTGCTTGTTAGAGGCAGTCATTTTTTAATAACTGACTGAATCAAACAAGGTTTAACATGCAGATAACACAGAAAGTTTACTGTCCTAATTGTGGCAGTAGCGCTCAAAGGATTTATTATCAAAACACTCACCTAACCCAGACTCAATGCCCCGTCTGTGATTATTTAATGATTAGCTGCTCTCGCACTGGCAGGGTGGTTGAGGCTTATGCCCCTGGCATCTATGCTCCTAGTGCTTAAGTAATGAGGGGGTGAGGGGGCGAACTCATAAGGGTAGGTTTTTAACAGAAGGGTTAGTAAAACGTCCCTTCTTGATGCAGTCGCTCATGGGGGAAACCACGCCAGTTGCTCATGGGGGAAACCACGCCAGTTGCTCATGGGGGAAACCCCCAAGACCGCACTGGCTCCCCAAGACCGCACTGGCTCCCCAAGACCGCGCTGCATCGCTTATATTTTGTTCGCCTCCATCCTATCTAACCAACGTTTAAAACATGACCTTAAAACATGACCTTAAAACATTACTTCTAACTACTTCTAGATGCTCTAAGTTGTCCACAAGCGGCGTCTTTGTCAAGACCACGGGAATGGCGTACACTGACAGCAATGTGTTGCTGCTTAAGAGCTTCAACAAAGCCTTGAATCCTGCGGTAATTAGGACGCTGGTAATCTACTTCACTAATGGGATTGTAGGGAATCAAATTGACATGACTCTGAAACCCCCTCAGGTTCTTAGCCAACTCAACAGCATGTTCTCGACAGTCATTCAGTCCACCCAAAAGGATGTATTCAAACGTCACTCGGCGACTGGTTAAGTTTACATAGTCTCGACATTCATCTAATAGTGCTTTGAGAGGATAGTGCTTGGCACTAGGAATCAGTTGCTCCCGTAGCTGCTGATTTGAGGCGTGTAGACTGACGGCAAGGGTAACTTGTAGTTGATGCTGAGCGAGTTGGCGGATACGACCGGGAATACCAACTGTTGAAATAGTAAGCGATCGCGCTCCAATCCCCAGGTCCTGATTAAGAGACTTCACTGCACCGACCACAGCTTCGGTATTCAGCAAGGGTTCTCCCATACCCATAAACACGACATTGCTGACTCGTTCCTGAAAATCTTCCCTCACTGTTAAAACCTGATCGACAATTTCATGGCGAGCCAGATTGCGAGTGAATCCGCCTTTACCAGTAGCACAGAAGTCACAAGCCATGGGACAACCGACCTGAGAAGACACACAAACGGTCAGACGCTTTGGTGTGGGAATACCCACAGTTTCAATAATTTGACCATCTGATAACTGGAGCAGGTATTTTACCGTACCATCCTTTGCTTCTAAGCGGTAGTGTAACCTTGAGCGACCAATGGGGACATCGGCTACGGTGTTACGCCACTGTTTAGGAAAGACGGAAATTTCAGAAAGCGATCGCACTCCTTTTTCATAAATCCATCCATGTAACTGACGCCCTCGATAAGCCGGTTGTCCCTGTTCTTGTATCCAGCTGGTTAACTCTGTTAAAGAAGCTCCTAACAATGGCGGAATTGAGTTTACCAGTGGTGAGACCGACCCACTGACATTAGTCATGGTTTGGGAGTTTGAACCATTGCTACTGAGGTCTGGTTGAGGGATAGAAACATCTGGGCACATAAGGGCTTTAGGGGAAATAGGATATAAGGATATAATCAGAGCAAATAATTCTAACAGGAATTCTCGTTACGTTAGACTCCCACGGGCAAATAATAATAACAAAACTAATCAAATAAAAAAAGTCATCAAAATTTTTGGTCTTACTGACCCTTCAGCACTCACAACTGACGTACTTACCCTCATTTTGACATAATTAAATGTTTGTTTGAGCTTCTCAACTTATTAATTATTATTAAGTTTGTAGAATTATTATGACTAATAAGCGAGTTGGCGATCGCTACTTATTTAGACAGCGATCCTCCTGTTAAATTCTCAGTACATAATTTTGGTCATTTGTCCAAAAAAATTAGATGGGTTGGCCCTGGAAAAACCCCCTGATGATAGGCTAAGTGAGACCCGGTACAAAGTGCAACTAAGTTTTCAGGTGGAATCCGATGGTAGTGATGCACTAGTAAAATTTTAACAAGATTCGCGGAATTCCCCAACCTGGCCTTTGGCCACGCTACGCGAACGTTCAGGTTGGGGATGGATAGCGAGACGACAACTTGTGATGATTCGTGTTATAATAAAGTTGGTCGCTGACCCGCCTGACCGACTAAAAGGCTACCTTGCAAACAGTCTAATATCCTATCAGTTTTAGGCCAAAAGGTATAAAAGTACTAGCGGAGCTCAGGGAAGAGACTTGCCCCAGCTGGTTAGTCATAGTGCTGTAATTCCAAGGTAAGTCTGTCGTGAAAGTTATACGTCTGCGGAAGGCGGATGTCTGCCTGTGGACGCTGAGTAAGACCAATTCCAGAGGCGCGACTCTAGGCCGGGGAACCCGGCCTAGGGTCGCGACAAGGGTGGGACTTTCACCCACATCCTGAGGATAGTTAGGATTTTTGAGGTTAGACCTCACGAATCCCCCTAATCATACCCCTTTCTATTACGAAAGGCTCCTATTAGGAACGAGCCGCACTACTACTAGCGGGATGCCCCACCGCCAAATTCAATATATTGATGGCCGCATTTACATCCCTGTCCGCTGTATATCCACAATGAGGACAGGAATGGATTCGGTCTTCTAGTTTTTTTGGAACTTTCTGGCCACAATTAGAACAGTTTTGACTGGTGTTTCGGGGATTTACTGCTTTTGATATCAACCCAGCATTTATGGCCGTAGGCCACGCTACGCGAACGGCTTTGGTTGACAAAATTGACAGAAATTGCCCCCACCCAGCATCTAAAACTGATTTAGCTAGCTTAGTTTTAGCCAAGCCTTTTATATTTAACTTTTCATGAGCAATTAAGTCATGACTGTTTAATAACTCTTTTGCAGTTTTAAAATGAAAATCTTTTCGGGTGTCAGCTACCTTTTTGTGAGCCTTTCCTAGTTTAGTTACAGCTTTCTTTCTATTATTACTGCCCTTCTTTGAACGGCTAACAGCCTTTTGGATCTTCTTTAATCGCTTTTGAGCTTTTCGGTAATACTGAGGTATAGGAATTTCTGAACCATCAGACTTCACCAAGAAGGATTTGAGACCCATATCTATACCAACAGGATTAGACACTTCCTCTATTGGAATTACACTGGGAACGGTATCATCTTGCAGCGACAAAGTCACATAGTATCCGTCAGCTTTACGGGTCAGGGTGGCTGTCTTAATCTTGAACCCATCAGGAATGGGGCGATGATAGATCATTTTGACCCAACCAAACTTAGGAAGATTCAGTTTGTTTTCTTTTATGGGCTCTTTAGAAAAAGCAGAAAAGGTTAAAGACCTATATCTGGCTTTGTTTTTGAATCTAGGTTTCCCACTTCGTTTCCCATTGCAATCACCCTTAAGGTATCTCTTAAAGGCAAGGTCTACCCTTTTTACGCAGTCCTGCAAAACGTTAGAGTGGATTTCCTTATACCAATGTCGATCTTTTTTCAGTTGAGGTAATGTTCGCTTCTGGGAAAAGTAATCAGGATTATTTCTGAGTTCAGGTAAATGACAGATAAGAGGACATGAGTTAATAGAGCAGCGATTTTGTTCGTACCAGTTAAACCTGTCAGCAAGTAAATAGTTGTATTGGCAGCGCAACATGTCCAACCACCTTTCTATATCAGCTTTCTGTTGCTTGGTTAACCTTAGCCTGTACTGGTACGCCGTTCTCATTGACTTTTCCTGTTTCTCGACCTACTATTAAGATAGCATTTGTAGCAACAAACGTCAACCCATAATGAAAGATCAAAAGCTTGTGGTCAGAGTGACCAATTTTGAGAAAAGACAATTACAGGAAGAGGCTGTTCGCGTAGCGTGACCTACGGTCAATCGTAGGGGGATGACCTGCTCCGAGTTACTGAGAAGCTTCATAGCTCGCCTACCTGTGCCGAAAGACTCTGCGCAAAATTCCTCCCACACTCATACTACGTATTGAGATGTGGGGCTCCTTTTGCCGGAAGCTGAAACAGCGATAGCATTTTTAGTTAAGATATAAAGAAGGGAACAGGGAAAAGTTGAGGGTATCTAAGGATGGGATGAATGCGATTGGCTTAGGTTAGGTTACGGGATTGACCTAAGGCCACGTTACGCGATCGCATTTTCTGCTTGAGGCGATCCCATCGTTCGATACCCAATTACCACTCAAAATTTACCCACACTTGCGACACTTCCGACACTCTCTTCTGGGAAATCAAGAAATAGTCGTGATTGCCCGACCAATATTAATTTGCAGGCCATCTAAGGATTCTTCGCTTTGGATAATACCAATCAGTTGCTCAGAACCGTTACCATCAAAACCGTCAGCATCGAAGAAGATTCCTAGACCGGAAACGCCATTAAGAAGCTCAACATCTTCTAATGTATACTCTATGGCTCCTTTCAGCTGAATAACATCTTTACCAGGTTCAAAGTCAGTAATCAAAGCGTAGCTTGGTGGGGGTTCTGTAGGAGGGGGCTGAATGATGAATCGAACTTGACTATCATCATAATAAACTGTCTGAGTATCTCCGAGAACGAAGGTATCTTTGCCTGAACCACCAGTGAGGGTATCCCTCTCCAACTGACCAGGTTGTTCGTCAAAGATATCCACACCAACTAAGGTATCATCACCACTGCCACCGTTGAGGGTATCTTTGCCAAAGCTACCCATTAAGTTATCGTTGCCACTCCCCCCAAACAGCCTGTCATTGCCAGTATCGCCATCAAGAATATCATCGCCCTGGTTTCCGAACAGGAAGTCATCATGTCCGCCACCGTTGAGGGAATCGTGACCTCTTCCACCAAATAGTAAGTCCGAATCATCCCCTCCATTTAGGGTATCATCACCTCTGTTGCCGATGAGTACGTCTCTGCCATCAAAACCATTGATCTCATCGTCAAACCGAGTACCAACGAGAGTATTATTCCCCTTATCACCGTTGATAACTGCCATGTTAATTTCTCCTTGTGTTTTTCCCCATTGGGAATCAAGCCTTCTATAGTTATTACAGACGATTTATTTCTAGTTGTATTGCCACATTGGCTGAAATTCAGAGTCTAGGTTGAATGGGTTAATCAGGGAATAGGGAGTAGGGAGTAGGGAGTAGGGAATAGGGAATAGGGAATAGGGAATAGGGAATAGGGAATCAAAAATTCTCACAATTCCGACATGGATTGCTATAGCAACCCACTGGGCAAAAGCAGCTTTAGGATAAAAAAAACTAGTTCGTTCTTTTAAGTAACTGACTCCAACCCGACCATTGCCTTTGCTGTAAACTCTACGCGGTAGCTCATTACCAATTCAAGCCAAGTTTCTCAGCTACTTCTTCTGCAGGAATACCAGGCTCTCCAAGTTGAGTGCGGTGAAGCGAATCAATCAACTCCTGCACAACCTCAGGTCTTAGTTGTTTATTTTTATCAGGATCGCTCAACAGTGCTTCTAGAGTTTCAGTGACTGTTTCTTGGATGAGGAGCTTACACTCATCAATAGTCAAGTCTTTAACTTGCATGGTCTTTTCCATCACATAATTACTCTATATTATAGCATTTTTTAGAGGAGATTGTCTTTCAGCAGTTTCTGGAATTTGGTACAATCGGCTAGCCAAAGTATAGCCAAGTTTTTAATCCCTGCGCTGCCTAACTTGTGCTGCACTTTAGGGACCGACTATCCCTTGGGCTTTTCCAAGAGATCCGTGCCGACGTAAACTGAGTCGTTAGCGCTGCATCTGTTAACTATAAGTATTATCAACGCTATAAATCTGGTTTAATGGGTTTACGAAACTAGTTTATTAACGTTGCACACTATTGAATTTATACTAATTATTTGATAATGTAATTTGTAAATTACTGTTTGTTTCACCCTTTAACTGAAGTTAATTAAACCCTTGAAATTATAAACATAAACTGTTGAAAAAAAACTAATTTGACCTAAAATTTAAATTATAGCAAAAATTAAATAAAATAATTTGGGTGATTTTTGATAAACTAATTATAAGAGCCGACATAAATGAATAAAATTCCGTAAACTGTCAACGGTCAACACACCACTGAAGTCAACAAATAACTGAATCTATGAATAGCCCTTTTCTCAATCACCTCCATAGCCCAAAGCGCCCGGTTATCGTATTTGATGGGGCAACTGGAACGTCTCTCCAAACCCAAAACCTCACCGCTGAAGACTTTGGTGGACCTGAGTACGAGGGATGTAATGAGTACCTTGTCCATACTAAACCAGAAGCAGTGGAAAAGGTGCATCGGGGCTTCCTGGAGGTGGGAGCAGATGTGATTGAAACGGATACCTTTGGGGGTACCTCGATTGTACTGGCAGAATATGATCTAGCTGACCAAGCCTATTACCTAAATAAAGCAGCTGCGGAACTAGCGAAACGGATGGCAGCGGAATACTCCACTCCAGAAAAACCTAGGTTTGTGGCAGGGTCGATGGGTCCTGGTACTAAACTCCCTACCCTGGGACATATTGATTTTGATACCTTGAAGAACGCCTATGTGGAACAAGCCTTAGGGTTGTATGATGGCGGTTCTGATTTGCTGATCGTTGAAACTTGTCAGGATGTGCTCCAAATTAAGGCAGCCCTGAATGCCATAGAAGAGGTATTTGAAAAAAAAGGGGCAAGACTGCCACTGATGGTATCGATCACTATGGAAGTGATGGGTACTATGCTGGTGGGGTCAGAAATTAATGCGGCGCTAACGATTCTAGAGCCTTACCCGATTGATATCCTTGGTCTTAACTGTGCCACTGGGCCAGAGCAAATGAAGGAACATATCAAATACTTATCTGAGTGTTCCCCATTTGTGGTTTCTTGTATCCCTAATGCTGGATTACCGGAAAATGTCGGAGGGCACGCTCACTACAGGCTTACTCCCATGGAACTGCGGATGGCACTGATGCATTTTGTAGAGGATTTGGGAGTACAAGTTATTGGTGGCTGTTGCGGTACTAGGCCAGCTCATATTGAACAGTTAGCAGAATTTGCCCAAACCCTGACCCCGAAGGAGCGAAATCCTAAGCATGAACCGTCAGCAGCATCGATTTACAGCTCCCAGCCTTATGAGCAAGATAATTCTTTCCTAATTGTTGGTGAACGGCTCAATGCTAGTGGTTCTAAAAAGTGCCGCACCATGCTGAATGCAGAAGATTGGGATGGATTGGTATCTTTGGCTAAATCCCAAATCCGGGAAGGGGCTAACGTCCTAGATGTTAACGTGGACTATGTGGGACGGGATGGAGTTCGGGATATGAACGAATTGGCCTCCCGTTTAGTCACAAATTCCACCTTACCCCTGATGCTGGACTCCACGGAATGGGAAAAGATGGAGGCTGGCTTAAAGGTGGTTGGGGGTAAGTGTATCCTGAACTCCACTAACTACGAAGATGGGGAACCTAGGTTCTATAAGGTACTGGAGTTAGCTAAAATTTATGGCGCGGGAGTGGTAATTGGTACTATCGATGAAGATGGTATGGCCCGGACAGCAGATAAAAAGTTTGAAATTGCTAAACGTGCTTATAACGATGCGATCGCATATGGTATCCCAGCTCATGAATTGTTCTTTGATACACTAGCGCTACCAATTTCCACAGGCATTGAGGAAGACCGGGAAAACGGCAAAGCGACAATCGAATCCATTCGTCGGATTCGGGAAGAATTGCCTGGGTGTCATGTTATGCTGGGGGTTTCTAATATTTCCTTCGGACTAAACCCAGCAGCAAGAATTGTGCTTAATTCCATGTTCTTGCACGAAGCAATGCAAGTGGGGATGGATGCAGCCATTGTTAGTGCTAGTAAGATTTTACCCTTAGCCAAGATTGAGCCAGAGCATCAAGAGGTTTGTCGAAAACTGATTTATGATCAGCGGGAGTTTGATGGGGATGTGTGTACCTATGACCCCTTGACCAAGTTGACTACCCTGTTTGAAGGGAAAACTACAAAACGCGATCGCTCTCAGGATGAAAACCTATCGGTAGAAGAGCGGCTCAAGCGTCATATTATTGATGGGGAACGGATTGGTTTAGAAGAACAACTGGAGAAAGCCCGAGAAAAATATCCTCCCCTGGAGATTATCAATACCTTTTTGCTGGACGGTATGAAAGTAGTAGGGGAACTATTTGGTTCCGGGCAAATGCAGCTGCCGTTTGTATTACAATCCGCTCAGACCATGAAGGCAGCAGTGGCCTATTTAGAGCCATATATGGAAAAATCCGAAGCCGGGAAAAATGCTAAAGGTACCTTTGTAATTGCTACGGTGAAAGGAGATGTTCACGATATTGGCAAAAATTTAGTGGATATCATCTTGTCCAACAATGGCTACGAAGTGATTAACTTGGGGATTAAACAGCCAGTGGACAATATTATTGATGCTTATGAAAAGCACAATGCGGACTGTATTGCCATGAGTGGGCTACTGGTGAAGTCTACTGCGTTTATGAAGGATAATTTGGAAACCTTTAATGAGCGGGGAATTACGGTACCAGTTATTCTAGGGGGTGCTGCCCTAACACCAAAGTTTGTCCATAAGGACTGCCAGAATACCTACAATGGTCAGGTGGTTTATGGTAAAGATGCCTTCTCTGACCTCCATTTCATGGATAAGTTAATGCCAGCAAAAGCAGCTGGTAACTGGGATGATAGTAAAGGCTTTATCGATGAGCTAGAGAATGGTGTAGCGGTTGAAGCTTCTTCCGAGTTAAAAGTTGACAAGTTGCAGGAGAATGGTTCAAAAGACAACTCTCAACCAGCAACTCCCCTTTCAACTCCTGTAGATACTAATCGTTCGGAAGGGGTAACCTTGGATATTGAGCGTCCAACACCGCCATTCTGGGGAACCAAGATACTTCAGCCAGAGGATATTTCCTTCGAGGAAGTCTTATGGTATCTGGATTTGCAGGCGTTGATTGCTGGACAATGGCAGTTTAGGAAGCCAAAGGACCAGTCGAGGGAAGAGTATAATCAGTTTTTGAAGGAAAAGGTTGACCCAATTCTGGACAAATGGAAGGAAAAAACTCTTGCTGAGAACTTGTTACATCCCCAGGTGGTGTATGGATATTTTCCTTGTTTAGCTGAGGGGAATTCCTTGATAATTTATGATGCTAAAGGGATGAATCCCGAAGGTGCTAAAGACTCGCAGGAATTGCAAGAGGTGGCACGGTTTGAGTTTCCTCGGCAACGGTCTGGTAAGCGTTTGTGTATAGCGGATTTCTTTTTACCGAAGGAGTTGGCAGGAGCAGGTCAATTCGATGTGTTCCCCATGCAGGCGGTAACTGTGGGTGATATTGCCACAGAGTACGCTAAGGAATTATTTGATGGTGATCAATATACCGATTATTTGTATTACCACGGATTGGCGGTACAAATGGCTGAAGCCTTGGCGGAGTGGAGTCATGCTCGGATTCGTCGGGAGTTAGGGTTCGCAGATCAAGAACCCGATAGTATTCGGGATGTGTTGGCTCAGCGCTATCAGGGTTCACGGTATAGTTTTGGCTATCCCGCTTGTCCAAATCTCCAGGATCAGTACAAGCAGTTGGATTTGTTGGAATGCGATCGCATCAAGTTATACATGGATGAGAGTGAGCAGTTGTATCCAGAGCAATCTACCACGGCAATTGTAGCTTATCACCCCATCGCTAGATATTTTACTGCTTGATCGGTCAGGTTTTTGACAGTGGATTAAGCCAGCCAGATTTCAGTTGATTAATACTGGAATCTTGCAGGATAGTTATTAATTTTAGGGTGGGCAGTGTTTATCAAGGTGCAAAGCCCAGCTTGGTGAATTTGTATAAAGCATTGCCCACCCTACTACATAAACTGGTAACAGACTCGAAAAAATT
The DNA here is from genome assembly GCF_010672265.1 of Moorena sp. SIO3A2. Classification (NCBI taxonomy): domain Bacteria; kingdom Bacillati; phylum Cyanobacteriota; class Cyanophyceae; order Coleofasciculales; family Coleofasciculaceae; genus Moorena; species Moorena sp. SIO3A2. The sequence goes on along the minus strand of NZ_JAAHHC010000007.1, from coordinate 212,263 downwards.
TCCACCCACCCATTTAATATTTACTCTTTATAATATATAATTATAAATTAGGTAAAACTAAAAAACGAAAAGTCATCGAACGTCGATGATCATAACCTTTGGTAAAGTGGGATGAGTGGTCAAGATAAAAGTCATAGGATACAGATAATTGTCGCTGTAATTGGCCTGGTTGGTCTACTGGGGGCAGCTGTGATCACGAATTGGCATAATTTATTTCCTAAGGAGATTACCAAGTCTCAAAATTTTGGTCCAGAAAAAGTAAGTTGTACTGGCAGTGGCCAAGTATGCAGTAACCGCTTCGCAATAGATGTAACAACGCGCGGTGTCTTAAAAGTCCAGTATGTCGTCCCCCCTACTCATTGCAGTCCAATAAAAATCCATTTCTACCTTGACGGTGAGCGTGTTACTTCTACAGATACCCTTGGGTGGAGGGGCGCATCTGGCCAGTTCAGTAGGCTTCCGTTGACCTCAGGTAAAATTGATCTTGGCCCTGTTTCCTCAGGAAATCATTCCATTAGTTTAGAGGCTGAAGGGAAAGCTGCGGGTTGTAATCGTGGGCAGCTCAATTCTTGGTTAGGGAATCTACAGGTCTGGACATCAGTTTTGGATAAGTAGTTCCGTAGGGTGTGTTAGGGGAGCCCTCATTTTTTCGGTAGCTAGAGTTGAGACACTCAGCCCCGTAACGCACCACTGTTAGGTCAAAGAATAAAAATGAGATCCACCCGAAAGTGCCAACCCTTTAATCTTTTGTGTGGGTTGATTGCCTATTGCTACTAGCTGGGATCCAGTTTTGGGAAGAAGATCATTCTGAGATAGAAGACCGATTTTTACTGCTAGCCATAAGTTCGAAAATGCGAATATTACTGATTATGCCTTGTTACCGATAACTAAAATATGTAATCATAATTATTTCATAAAAACAACTAAAAATCAAAGTCAATACTATCAATGATAAAACCATGAAACCAGAATATGACCTTGCCAACATGAAAAGCCGCCCCAATCCTTATGCCAAGAAATTAAAGCAACCAGTAACTTTGCCTTTGAGGATTGATGTAATAGAATATTTTGAAGCAAAGGCGCAAGAAAAAGGAATTTATTAACTCTCAAACTCAGCACTTCCAAGCTGTCAAAATAGTTATCGGATTGAGAGGATTAAACCGAGTTAGTTTTCCCACAGGTACCGACTTTGATAACTGCACCTGTAACCATTGATAATTCCAGTGATCCCCCCTAACCCCCCTTAATAAGGGGGGGAAGGAATTTGCTCTAATCCCGCGCTCGGAAGGAGGTAAACGTTTAGACTCAAACCAACTATAAGCTGTATTAGTATGCTCAACTGTTGCTAACGCTAACACTATAATACCATCGAGCTCTAAGCGAGTATCACAGTAATCCAAAATTGATTGCAAATTTCCACCACTACCGCCAATAAAAATACGATTTGGTGTTGGTAAATCCTTCAAAACATCCGGTGCTGATCCATGAATTGATGTAACATTATTAACACCTAAACGTTGACAATTTTGCTCAATCAAAGCACTACCCATGGCTGTTTTTTCAATAGCATACACCTGAGATGTCTTCGATAAACGAGCAATTTCAATGGAAACCGAACCTGTTCCTGCACCAATATCCCAAACTGTTTGCCCTGGTTTGAGTGCTAACTCTCCTAGTAACAGCAGCCTGATTTCTCGCTTGGTCATTAAACCAGGGCGATCGCTAAAACTAGTAAATGTCTGATCTGGTAATCCCAGTATCGGTAACGAGTCTGGATCCAGGGATTGGTCAAGGGAATCAGGGTGACGTAGTAATACCACCACATTCAGGGGAGCAAAGGTCTGGTTCAATACTGCTTCTACACCAAGACATTGCACCCGTTCATCCATACCTCCCAAATTTTCACATACCCAGAACTGGTAGCCACTGGGTAAATCTAGCGCTAGCAATAATTTAGCGATCGCTTCAGGTGTATTGCTGCCATCCGTCAGCACTGCAATCTTGTCAACTCCCTGCTTCAAGGCTGGGATTAGTTGTTCGAGAGAACGGCCATGAGCACTGATTACCTTAGCATCTTGCCAAGCAACCTTAATCCGACTGAAGGCTAACTGAATCGCACTGACATGGGGATGAAACCTCAGCCTTGAGGGGGGAAGTTGGCTTAGGAGCAATCGTCCTAAGCCAAAAAACAATGGATCACCACTCACCAACACTACGATTAGGGTATCGTGATCAGCACTATCGAGCTGCTTACGAATTAATTCAATAGCGTCAGCAAAATTCCCCAATACCAGTTGTGACCCTTGGTGGTTGGGAAAATAACCTAAATGGCGCTGACTTCCTACCAATAGCGTCGCTCGTTCCACCAGCTCCTTGACTTGATCAGTTAAGCTAGCTGCTCCATCTAAACCAATGCCCACTACATGGATGGGTGACCTTTGGGATGTTTTATTACTCACTATCCCAAGCCAATACCATTAATCCATTCAAAATAGCTGCAGCCACTGGAGACCCTCCTTTAGCTCCTTCAACCCGAATCTGAGGGATAGATATCTTTGCCAAAGCAGCTTTCGACTCGAGCACTGAAACAAACCCAACCGTTGCGCCAATCACCAAAGCTGGTTTGACCTGAGAGTGGGGCAACTGCTCACATAAAGCCAACAATGCCGTAGGGGCATTACCAATCACAAAAATAGCCCCTGGAAACTGCTCAAAACATCGGAGTAAACCTGTTTCCGTGCGCGTCTTTCCTGGCAGAGCTACTGGTGCCTGGTCTACTGCGACGATCAGGGGATTACCAAAGGTTTTTGCCACCATACTGGCTATCCCCTGTTTGACCATTCCGACATCTGTAACAATTGGTGCTCCCTGCCGCAGTGCAGAAATACCAGATGCGATCGCATTTTCACTAAACCGAAGCAGTTGGGCAAATTCAAAATCAGCCGTACTATGGATTACCCTGCGCACAATAGCATACTCAGCTCGATTAAACTGATGCTCCCCAATCTGTTGGTCAATAATGGCAAAACTTTGCTCCATAATCGGATGCATCGACAATGCTTTCATCTCAATCCCCAACCCATACTCTGCTCCAACTTAAACACTCAGCACGCTACCCACTCAAAACTCCAAAACTGGCCATTCCGGTTCCCGCAAGAAGCGCATCATATTGTCAAACTTCCTTAATTGAGCCTGCCTAATCGATAGTACACTCCCTTCTACTTCTAGGGCTTGGCCACTTAACTCGAATAGGATATTGCTAATGCGATCGCTATCCAATTCCTGGGGGATATCTCCGAAATATCCTAGAGTGATGTGAGCCGTAAAATGGTATTGCTGTTCAATACCTAGAGCCATTAAATCAGAATTTTGATAAATACACCGACGCAGTTGCGCAATCCGATTGTATGCCTGTTCATCCTTGGGCGCTAGACATACACCAATCGCTCTGGGCATGACCATTAAGCCCAACAGCTGCCAGCTAATGGGATTACCACCATTTGCTAAAGACGTTTCCTGGCTGATACCGACATACTTGTCGAAACTTGCCTGTATCGACTGAAGCAGTTGAGTTTCAAACTGTGGATTTTCAGCCGTGGCATCTCGGTAAGCATTTTCCCAAATCAAGTCAGCCAGGGTTAAATGAAAACTATCCGGGGGTATGGGTACCATTAAACCCGGGTCTAGTTGCTGGATCAGCTCTTTTTGGAGCTGCTGCATGTTATTATAGAATGTTGAATTATTCGTCTCTTCCTCCCAAGGTGGTGTGATTACAGTGTAACCAGGAAAAGGGGCAGGCTCTCTGCTGCCATTAGGGAGACGTTTAAACTTGGGTGACTCTTGGATATTGAGTAACTGCGATTGATAGGTTGCGGTTAGGGTCAGCCGTGTGACCCGATTTAGATAACTTTGATATGTATCGTCCAATTTTGCCCCCTTACGTGTTCTGATATGGGAATTTACCAAAAAGCGATGGTGAAAGCCCCTGTCTTTTAAGCAGGGGATGAAACCGAGCGAGCCCTCACAGCCGACACATTTATGTGTCCTGTTTATAGTATAATGAGTAATTAGCGAGGAGGTGATCCAAGTGTACGGCTGTCAGCAAGTTTTATTGAGTCCAGATCTTGAGTTATTGGCAATTCTCAACTTTTTATGCACACAATCTCAGAGATTGACAAACATGGGCATCTACTTTGCCCGTCAACTCTACTTTAAAGCTAATCGCTACATCGACAAGTTTGAGCTAGAAAAAGAATACAAGAGGTGCGACCCGTGGCGAATTTAATTCGCCAACGGAAAGCGCACCTAACCAATCGTCACTATAAGGCACTTCACTCCCAAGCAGCACAACAAATACTTCGTTCAGTGTACGAGTCCTTTAAATCCTACAAAGAATTGATTAAAGCATACCGAGAAGGGAAGATTGAGACTAGACCAAGACTGCCCAAGTATAGAAAAAAGGGAGGTTTGGCATTGGTCAGTTATCCCAAGCAAGCCTTAAGATTAATAGATGGAAACATAAGAATACCATTGGGCAGACAAGTAAAGTGCTGGTTTGGCATTGATAGTTTTAGATTACCTCTTCCTAGCAATATTAAATTTGATGACATCAGAGAATTAAGAATACTGCCAAGGAATAGATGTTTCTATGTTGAGTTGGTTTATAACAAAGGAATAGAAACACCAAGTGTAGAAATAAATAATGTACTTGGTATTGACCCAGGATTGGATAATTGGCTAACCTGTGTTTCTAATGTAGGAACTAGCTTTATTATTGATGGTAAGCACATCAAATCGATGAATCGTTGGTATAACAAACAGATATCAACAATCAAACAAGACAAACCACAAGGATTTTGGTCTAACCACCTAGCGGCGATAACTGAAAAACGTAACCGTCAGATGCGTGATGGAATTAACAAAGCCGCAAGACTGGTTGTCAATCATTGCTTGGAAAATCAAATTGGTCGAGTAATTTTTGGTTGGAATAAAGGAGGCAAACATGAGATAAGGCTAGGCAAAAAGACTAACTCGGAGTTTGTGCCAATTCCTACAGCTAGACTCAAAGAAAGAATTGCTCAGCTTTGTCAACAGTATGGAATCGAGTTCATAGAAACAGAGGAAAGTTATACCAGTAAAGCATCGTTCTTAGATGGTGACTATCTGCCAAAATATGGTGAAAAACCCGATGATTGGAAACCGTCAGGGAGAAGAACTAAGCGTGGTTTATACCGAACCACAATGAATTGGTATGTCAATGCGGATTGTAATGGTGCTGCCAATATAATACGTAAAGTAAGCAGAACGCTAGGTATTAGCCTAGACCGACTGGGTAGGGGCGTTTTGACTCGTCCCCACAGGGTTGTCCTGTGGTCAGTTAATAAGAAAACAGCGTGGAGTGACGTGGATTCATCCCGTCACGAAACATCCTTATTAGAATCCCCCGTCATTTATGCGGGGGAGTAGTCAACTCTATTGGGGAAAGGATGACTTTGCCATGGCTCAAGCCGTGGACAAACTGCGTCGATCCTTAGTTGACCCCAACTGGGCTAGTTTTAACTATGACAAAATTTCCCCAGACCAACCAGATGCTGTAATTCAAGCCTTGAATCAAGTCATGACTCCTCCGTTTGGCATGGGTGGACGTCTAGTGTGGTTAGTCGATACAACCGTTTGCCAGCAATGTTCGGACAATTTACTGGCAGAATTAGAGCGTACTATACCAGTCATTCCTAAACACTCCGTTTTGTTACTAACTACCCCCCATCGACCAGATCCACGACTCAAGTCCACGAAATTACTGCAACAGTACGCCGAGATTCAGGAGTTTGCTCTGATTCCCCCCTGGAAAACCCAGCAGCTAGTGCATCGGGTCAAGTCGTACTCCGTTGAATTTGGGATCAAACTAACCAATAGTGCGGCTGTTCTCTTAGCCGAATCCGTTAGCAATGACACCCGACAGTTATTCAACGAACTGGAAAAATTACGACTCTACGCGCTGTATGATAGCCAACCCTTATCAGAAAGTACCGTTGCCACCCTGGTAGTGGCTAATACTCAAAATACCTTGCAACTGGCAGAGGCGATTCGGCAAGGGGATGGGGCAAAAGCCTTAGAGTTGTTAGCTGCCTTGATCAACCACAATGAACCTCCTTTAAAGATTGTCGCTACCTTAATTACCCAGTTTCGTACCTGGTTGTGGGTGAAGTTGCTGGTAAGTGAGGGGGAAACTGATCCAAATGCGATCGCTAACACTGCCAATATCAATAACCCCAAACGAGTTTACTTCCTCAAACAAGACGTGGAGTTCCTTTCCCCCAAGCAACTGATCTCCACTCTGGGGGTGTTGCTGGAGTTAGACCATTACCTCAAAACCGGAGCAGACCCCCTTTCAACATTACAAACTAAGGTGATACAACTTTGTGAAATCTGTAACAGTTCAAGAGTTTAGAACCGTCAGTGGCTTCACCCAGGCTAGCTAAAAGGATTGAAGGTTAAATTCTTTTTATACTCATGCTTCATATTTACCAAGTAAGCATTCAGCCGTCAGCCGTGAGCTAAAAGCTCACGCTACTTGAGGTGCCGTCAGCTTATTTTATTTAAAAGCATCTCCAGTAGCCTGGCCAAAAGCCCAAAGCTGATAGCTGATAGCTGATAGCTGATAGCTTACATTCCCAATCCCCAGAATATCTTGCCTTATGAGGAACTTACCACCCATAAATTAATTCACATTAAACTAGCCCTTAGTGGTTTTGGTTATTGTTTGTTTTGCTCCTAATCTATCATCATGCTCACTGCTAACTCTCTAAAACTTAGGTTGACCCAACTTTTCTCCCAATCTCTCCTTGTGGGAGGACTTACTGCTATTAGTTTGCTCTCTGGATTTATCCCTGAGCTTTCTGAAGACTCTTATACCCTTGTGATTAGAACTTCAGCCTATGCTCAAGATGTCACCTCTGACATTAGTCCTAATGACGTCACTCAATATGCTGAAGTTCTATTACAAATAGAGCCTATTCGCGCATCTGCCTATGAAAAAATCACCACAATCCTAGGAGAGCAACCAGAAATTTTCTGCGATGACTCCGACAGCATCAATAAGCTGCCCTCCACCGCCCAAGAGATTGCTCAAGATTACTGCCAACAGTCAGAGGGAATTGTTTCTAAGTATTTTCCCGAAGGAGGAAATAAACGATTCAACGAAATTACTATTCAGATGCAAGATAATCAAAGTTTACGGGAACAGATTCAAAGTGAATTAGTGCGTATTCAACAAGCCAAATTTGACGCTAGCTTTTAGCTGGGGATAGCTCGAATCATCAGCCACTTATTCCCTTGACCCATAAGTTAAACCATAACGTCAACCATAATTAAATCGTTTTGGGAAAAGCGTAAGGGTCTCAACGTTCCTCTTGGGCAAGCAGTAAGACGAGTTGCACACCTGGGAATTATCAATCAAGTTTAGACCTATAGTGGTATAGTTACCTTGAAAACAACCATAATAGCTAGCCACTAGTAATAGTAAAAAATAGGCTAATCCAGCTTTCGGCTAGCCACTGCAGGTCGCTTATCTCCCAGAAAACGGCTAATGAACAAATTTATCTATCCCTTGGGATGGCTTGCCGGAATGATAGTGGTTTTGGTTGGATGTTCTTCCAGTCCAGACCCTGACCCCACCGCAGCTATCCCCACAGTAGCGTCAGATGCAGTAAAGAGTCAGGAATTGAAGAATTACGCCAAAGCTGTTCTGGCGATCGATCAAAATCGTCAAGGTGTCTATGAGGATATTCAGGAATTAACCAAAGACAAAGACAAGATAGTTCCTGAAATTAACTGCACCCAAGTAAAAACCATCGCAGGTCTACGTCGAAATATCCAAGATCTGGCTGTAAACTACTGTAAGCGCTCGAAAACCATTGCTGAAAGTCATGACTTGACCATATCTCGATTTAATTCCATTACCGTTAGCGCCCAATCGGATCAGAAGTTACAACGGCGCATCCACAATGAACTAGTTCGCTTACAACAAAATTGACAATATGTCAAGCTTGTAGGGTGGGCAAAAGCGGTCAGCGGTCAGCGGTCAGCGGTCAGCGGTCAGCGGTCAGTAGTCAGTAGTCAGTGGTCAGCGGTCAGTAGTCAGTGGTCAGCGGTCAGCGGTCAGCGGTCAGCGGTCAGCTTAAAATAAACCTCATTTGGGATAATTTAATAGTTCGAGATGTTACATAATTGAAAGTTTGGGGATTTACCAAAAAATTTGGGTTTAAAGCCCCGTCCTTATAGGAGACGAAACCTTAGAATTTTGAAGCCTTAATTAATAAGTTTTAACCCTTCTGCTCATAGCCTGCCCCCTTTAAAGGCTTCTTTATTCTTACGGTAACTTCTAGGGACGGCTTTTTTTGAAATTAAGACTTGACGGTTTGATCGCATCGTGTTAAGATAAAAAAAAATAATGTTATAGATAAACATGATCTTAAAATAAGTAGATGATGTAAAAAATAAGCTAAGATATCAGCTTATTGCATAATCAAATTCTTAGATTTGGATATCTACGAAAACATAAGATCAAGAAAAAGTTTATCTAACTTGTTAACTAGATTAGGTACGGTGGGGTTAGAAGTTACCGTATTCAGAGGGTCGCCTTTATAGTTAGTCGGCTATGAGTAAAAAGTTTTAACCTTTTTGATTAAGGCGACCCTCTGATAAGGTTTCGTTTCCGGCACACCGAAACCTGGGTCATAGACCAACTACGCTTGGGTCGAGGAGACCTCTATTTTTTCTGGCTCCGGCAAGGGTTTTACAAGTCACCTCGTAGAAGCAAGAATCCCCGTCCTTCCAGGGCGGGGAGTGTCAACCATCATAAGCATTCAGCTTTTGAATAAAATCAGCTAACCGCTGATAACTGACCGCTGATAACTGATAACTGATAACTGAATGCTGATAACTGAATGCTGATAATTGAATGCTGATAACTGATAACTGATAGCTGATAGCTTACCTTTGCTCACTTCACTTGGTATTTGTTTTAAACAGAAGTCTGAATTAAGCAATGGTAAATTGCCCATGCTCACCTTTACGAAACGCCTCAGAGCTAATCAGAATACTAAAGTCGGCTTTACCCTCTCCTTGACAGCCGAGGAGCGTACCCGAACTCGCCACCGCTTTGAAACAGCGGATGGTGAAAATTTGTATTTGCGTTTGCCTAGGGGCAGTGTCTTGCAGGATGGGGATTTACTGGAAGCTGAAGATACGAAGGTGATGATCCGAATTGCTGCTAAACCAGAACCGGTACTGACTGTCACTGCCAAAAAACCGGTGAATTTGCTGCGAGCTGCTTATCATTTGGGTAATCGCCATGTCCCTTTAGAAGTAACGGCTAGCTATTTAAGGTTATCTCCTGACCCAGTTTTGCAAGGGATGTTAGAGCAGTTGGGGGTAGAGGTACACCAGGAAGTGGTACCGTTTCAACCAGAAATCGGTGCCTATCGACATTGAGAAGTTTAAAGAGAACTGTTAAAAGAAAACTGTAAAAAAGAGGCACACCTAAGTGCGCCTCTTAATCAATCCTTCGGAACAGAAGCCCGATGGTTAGCCTCTTGCCACAGCTGATAGAGAAAAAACTCAACAGCATAGTTCATTGCTGTTACAAAAATTCCCTCTTCATCTTCTGGATCTGACGTTAGCCAGGTGCCTTGTAGGCTTACTTCAACATATTCCGCATCACAAATCGATAATGCGATCGCATCGGTTTTGTCTTGCTCCACAAACACCTCTAATTCCCTGAGGTGGGGCAAGTTAGCTGGTAGCAAAAATGACGCAGTGCTGGGTTCGATATAGAAACTTGCACCCGCACGGAGCGAGACAAGGGTTCGTTTTGTTACCCATTCTTCTAGGGATTGAGCCAAACGCTCTAGATAAAAGCTATTTTCGGTATAAATCAGTTTCAGCATTACCTGTAACTTCCTCCTCTAACCGATTGATTTGCTGTTGACGCCAAAACTGTTCCGCAAAAGCAACAGCTGGATGCATGGGTGCTTTGGGCTGCCTGGGTAATTTCATTCCCGCTTGGTGGGGAGTGCGGTTGCCTTTAAGGCTGTTACAACGCTCACATGCTGTAACGACGTTGTCCCAACTGTGTTTCCCGCCTTTTGACCGAGGCATGACATGGTCGAGGGTTAGCTTTTTGGTGCTGCCACAGTATTGGCACCGATGCTTGTCCCGTCTTAAGACCTCCCGCCGATTTACTGGAGGAACTCGCCAAGTTGGTTCAGTTTCGGTAACTATCAAGCGGATATGGCTTGGTACCAAGATCACCACACTAGGAGAACGGACTTTGTAGCCCTTACCACCAAAGAAATCGATTGGTTCAGCTTTCCCGGTAACCAACAGAGCAATCGCTCGTTTGATATTGACTCGATTAATGGGTAAGTAGTTTTTGGAAAAAACCACTACCGATTGCCTCAACACCTCAGTTGTGCTTGTCACGGATTGACTCCTCATAAACCAAACCCCCGCTTCTGTTTGTCAGGAGCGGGGGCGTTTAAGATTTTTTAGGGTAGGCTGATTGCTATGTCAGTACTGCTAGCGTTCGCCTATACCTCCCGCTGTGTCTATTTAGTTTCAGATTGATCTCTGGCCGACAATTGATTGGTTGTGAATCATGCCTTCTATACTCGACTGTTCCCTGTGCGATCGAGTCATATTTGCCCCTAAACAAAAGCTCCACCCATATTGCCCCGAATCCCGAACCGCCGAAGCAGTTGATATCTGAGCAATTGGTGGAGGAGGTTAAATGATGACTCATAGAAGATGAAATGTTTGAAGGCGAAATTTGTGAAAAACGATTTTCAAGCCGCTTTTTAAATACTACACTTGTATTACGGGAATGTCCAGATATTTGGAGGAAAAAATTAATGCCTACACTCACCCGTCAAAACTCAACCACTGATATGGAAGTTACCAGCATCCGCCTGGAGCGACAGTTGAAAGATAAACTCAAAGAACTTTCTGGCAGTCAGGGGTATCAAGCTCTGATTCGAGATATTCTCTGGAACTATGTCCAGCACAAGTCCGGTGATTATCGACCTCAATTTTGTAAGTCTGATATCAGAGCCACCATTAAAGCGATCGCTGAGCGCAAAGAGCGTTGTGTACTGACTGGCAAGTTTATAGAACCCCAAGAGCCGATGTTATTAGGACTGACGATCAACGGAGAAATGCTTCCCCTCAGTATTGATAGTCTGTCCGACTGTTAAGCGTTTGCCTCGATACAATTGAAGAGACATGCGATCGCATGTCTCTTCTGAGTCCTTAACTAGGCACTAACTAGGAACTTTTGTAGGTTGGTTAACGAGTTGGAACCTGTAAGGGTGGCACTTGCGGAAGCTCAAGTTTTGGTGCTTCAAGAACTGCTGGGGCTTCTGGTGTTGCTGGCATTTCTTCAGTGTCCATAGCTTCTGGGATTTCTTCAGTGTCCATAGCTTCTGGGGCTTCTGGGCTTTCTGGCATTTCTCGCGTTTTAGTAGCTACTTGCAGATATAAATCAGAACCCAGTGTTAGTGGTAAATCCTCTTCCGGATTAATGATCATTGGATTTTGCTGCTCGGGTTCTTGATTAGAATCACCACCAGTTAAGACACCAGTCAAAATATTAACCGCAGCACCTTCTAATGTTTGTTTCTCCGTATCATCAGGCTTAGCATCAGTAACCAGTTTCGAGGTGGCATTGATGGTGTTATAGGATAATTCACCAATTTTAAGTTTTTGAGCCACAAACTGAGTACCAAGAAACTGAGAACCACTATAACGCGGTACTAATTGACCCTCAATCTCGCTGTCTTTTGGAATTAATACTATTCCTTGCTCATTTTTGATGTCTTCAGCCACTAACAGCGTCATATCAATGGTTTCACCACGCTCCACAGCCAATTTTTCTGATACTGTGTAGGCTACATTAATCACTGTGCCTTTGGAAACTTGATATTCCTTAGTTTCTGGGAGTTCATCTTTAGTAGTCATTGACTCAGTGGACTCAGTCCCCTCAGTCCCCTCAGTTTTTTCAGTTGGCTCAGTTTCCTCCATCAGGCTGTCGTCAGTGACAGGTTTAGTCTCTTGCGTCAGCTGAGCAATATATTGAGAGGCTGGATGTTGACTAGACAGGGGAGCTAATACCTCTTGATTCACCAAAGCTTGATGAATAAAGGCTGCCACATCAGCACGGGTGGCAGGTTTACCAAAATCAAGATAGGTTACATTCGGGTAGTTAACCACCATAGCCTTTTCGGTAGCAGCCGCAACGCTATCTTTGGCATAGTCAGGGATTCGGGATAGGTCTTCATAGGAAGAGAGGGTGTTCTTTACTGAACTACTAGAGTATAAACCCAAACCATTTAAACCCAAACCATTAGTCAATGACACCAATACTTGTCCCCGAGACAGTGGCGAAGATGGACGTAGTTGGCGGTTGGATTTATCCTGCTCAGTTAGGTTACGACTTACCCAATACTCAGCCGCTTCACGATCAAATGTTTTGGGCAAGGCTAAATTATTTTCGCTGAAAGCTTGGCTCACCATCCCAGAAAACTGAGCGTAAGTAACAGCTTGATCAGGTTTAAAGGTGCCATTAGCATATCCACTTACCAGGTTTTCTGCTGCCAACCCTTCAATGAACGGTTTTGCCCAATGACCTTGAATATCAATAAAGCTAGTTTGGTTTGGTACCGCAATTACCATCGGCGCAGTGACACCAGTAACTATTCCCAACAGCAACATGGCAGTGCTCGTGGAATTCCAAGTAGACGCACTAGACATAGAACACAACTCTCCTGATTTAGATAACTCTTCCAGACAGCTCAACTCCTTAGTTATCAGAGTTGACACCCTCCCAAACACCATCCCCAGACGCACAGGTGAAGTGAAAGTTCCCAGGTTTTAAAAAAAAGATCGGTAGAGGTAGCAGAGTCATATCAAGTGCAGTTAATCAGTTACAAAAGTCATTAATCGTAGGGTGGGCAGTGTCTAGCAACGCGCTTTGCAAACTTCTGAATCTGTCTGCTGCACTGCCCACCCTACATGAACTTACAAAAGGGAGTAGAGAACAGGGAATCGGGAATCGGGAATCGGGAACAGGGAATCGGGAAAAAATCCTGTGTATTTTATTAATAAGATTTGTAAATTTAGCCAGATTGGCGAGACAAATTTATGCTATGGGATTTTTATTTATAGTATTGACGGTTGGAGAACGTTTATGTTTTTAGAAAGTGTAATCCTTTTCTTTAAGCGCTTAGCTGCTGATAAAAATTTCCGTAGCCAGCTTGAAGATGCTGCAAGTCCAGAAGACTACCAAACCATGGTGCGAGATGCTGGCTTTGATTTCACACCAGAAGACTTGGAAACTACCACAGCTAAAATTCTCGATGAGAATAAGCTTAGAGATTTAGACGATAATTTCAAGCATCTCAGTGAAGAAGACCTAGAAGTACTTGTTGGTGGCGTGTTTAGAGGCTACTGTGGTTGGCCATGGGGACCTATACATCCGATTGAGCCACCCAAACATAAGCCACCTATTACGATTCAGCCCGTCTATGGAGTAGTCATCGAGCCTGGACCGAAACCTCCTCAAGCGATCGCATTGTATGGGGTTTCCCTACCTCCTGATCAAATTGCTTACATTTCAAAAGACGCGAACACAGACAATATTTCATAGTCTACGGAGTCGGGAGCGGTGCGACCCGTGGCGAATTTAATTCGCCTACGGAAAGCGCACCGAGGGAATCGGGAGTCGGGTGTCGGGTGTCGGGTGTCGGGTGTCGGGTGTCGGGAATCGGGAATCGGGAGTCGGGTGTCGGGGTAAGACGAAAATTTACTGTACCTCGTCAGTAAGATAAACGCTATAAAAATATTTCCTATCTCCCCATCTCCCTATCTCCCCATCTCCCCATCTCCCCATCTCCCCATCTCCCCAAACTTCCCACACTCTTACCCCTCTTACCTATTGCCTCTTGCCTTTTGCCTTTTCCTGCAATTCGTGTGTTTACAACCTAGATACAAACGTGCTTAGTTATGACTTATCGCCGAATTAGTTATGCGGTTTGGGAAATTACTCTTAAATGCAACCTAGCTTGTCAGCACTGTGGTTCTCGTGCTGGTCATGCACGGGAAAAAGAACTGTCTACAGAGGAAGCTCTGGATTTGGTCAGACAGATGGCCGAAGTTGGGATTACAGAAGTCACCTTAATTGGGGGTGAAGCCTTCTTACGTCCGGACTGGCTAGAGATTGCCAAAGCCATTACCGAGGCAGGAATGGTTTGTGGTATGACCACTGGTGGATTTGGGATTAGTTTAGAGACAGCCCGCCGGATGAAAGAGGCTGGAATTCGGGTAGTTTCCGTTTCTGTGGATGGCTTAGAACCAACCCACGACCGCTTACGGGGGAGAAAGGGTTCTTGGCAATGGGCATTTAAGACCATGAGCCATCTCCAGGAAGCTGGTATTCCTTTCGGCTGCAATACTCAAATCAATCGCCTCAGCGCACCAGAATTTCCCCAGATTTACCAGCTGCTTAGGGATGCAGGAATCTTCGCCTGGCAGATTCAGTTAACTGTACCCATGGGAAATGCAGCTGACAATTACGACATTCTGCTCCAACCCTATGAACTGCTGGATTTATATCCCATGATTGCTCGTGTAGTTGAGCGGGCTTATGGGGAAGGGGTGAAAGTACAGGCCGGAAATAATGTAGGCTATTACGGTCCCTACGAGCGATTACTGCGAGGGCGAGGAGATAGCAATCCCTGGACATTTTGGCAGGGATGTCAAGCTGGACTCTCTACCTTGGGTATTGAAGCCGATGGTGCGATCAAAGGTTGCCCCTCCTTACCGACTTCAGCTTACACCGGAGGTAATATCCGAGACCACTCTCTCAGGAAAATTATTGAAGAAACTGAAGAATTGCGGTTTAACCTAGGAGCCGATACTCCCAAAGGGACATCCCATCTGTGGGGTTTCTGCAAGACTTGCGAATTTGCTGAACTATGTCGCGGTGGTTGCTCTTGGACCGCTCATGTGTTCTTTGACCGCAGAGGGAATAATCCTTACTGTCACCATCGGGCCTTAACTCAAGCATCTCAAGGAATTCGAGAGCGAGTTGTGCCTAAAGTAAAAGCCCAAGGACTTCCCTTTGATAATGGTGAATTTGAAATTATTGAAGAGCCAATTAACACCCCTTGGCCAAACAATGATCCCCTTCACTTTAGTGCTGATCGCATTCAGTGGTCAGACCATTGGCAAGATCAAAAAGAATTAGTGGCGTCTTTATAGGTTTTAGGGAGCAGGGATCCCCCCTAGCCCCCCTTATTAAGGGGGAGCAGGGATCCCCCCTAGCCCCCCTTATTAAGGGGGGAAGGGAATCGGGAGTCGGGAAGAAAATTTATAGCGTTTATTGCATGTATGAGGTGTAATAATCAACCTCAAAGTCCCCCTTTTTAAGGGGGATTTAGGGGGATCCCTTTGTCCCTCATGGGAAAGAGAATTGCTATAAATTTACTTCACGCTTACTAGTAAACCCCTATAGACTTAGCGGCAGTTGTCGGTAAACTCTGAATTTTACTGAGCTCTTGTAGCACTAAAAAACAACTTATTATTGTAAATAACAACAATAATTTTCAGTGATTAAATAATCAAATCTTATTCCTATTTCCTACTCCATACTCGGGTACATCTAATTTTTGCTATTTGGGTGGTGCGTTACGGGACGGAATTTCCTAACACTTTCTACCGAGAAAATAAGGTTTCGCCCGTCCCTAACGCACCCTACGCAACATTTACTCTTTCCCCTCTTGCCTTTTGCCTTTTGCCTTTTGCCTTTTGCCTTTTTCAGCAATTCGTGTGTTTACAACCCAGATCCAAACGCTATATACCACTATGCAGGATAAAAATAACTCGTTAGAACCATCCCTTGATAACTCTAAAACTCCAGGAGAATCTCTTCCCACCTTGTTACATCGAACAGCATGGACTAGTAATTTAGCCTATTGGAGAGTTCTTTTCAAAGCCAAGATTGCTTTAGACAAAATTGATAAATGTCAATAATCATAGCCATAAATTTGGTAATTTAATTTTAAAATATAGCGTTTTAAATACTTATTAGGTACACAGGATTTTTGGCGTTGCTGAATCAAGGAATGAATGCGCGATCATGTGGTTTTGTTAAAGCCCCCGTGGGTCCCCATCTTTAAAAAAGCGAAGCATCCGCTAATTCCCCCCAAGCGAGCAATCCCTCGCTTGGGGGGTTAGGGGGGCGGGGGACTTTGAGAGTTTTGTTCCCCCGCCGGTGCGCTTTCCGTTGGCGAATTAAATTCGCCACGGGTCGCACCGCAAAATTGGGGGGCTAGGGCGTGTTTTCAAAGTTTTCCGCAAGATTATGATCCCCCCCAGCCCCCCTTAAAAAAGGGGGGAGCCATACTCAAAGTCCCCCTTTTTTAAGGGGGACCAACGGGGGATCTCCGAGGCAAGAAAACACGCCCTAGGGGGGCGAAACCATACCCAGAATCAGCAACGCCGGATTTTTTCCCTGTTCCCTATTCCCTATTCCCTGTTCCCTAAAATCAAAAAATTGTGTACCTCAGCGAATTCAAAACCGCTATAGTGTTAAATTTGTCCACTTAACGTTACATTGCAACATGGGTGAAGTACCCCAGCCTGCTTCGCTGAGGCTGGGGCTTCCAATCTCAACTCAAATCAGGGACGGTCTTATTCGTCAAATGGGCTTCCCGCTTCATCCGCCGATGCCTCAACCAGCAAGCTAGCGTTGGTCTTACTCAGCGTCCACAGGCAGACATCCGCCTTCCGCAGATGTATAGTTTTTCGACAGACTCACCTTGGAATTACGGCTCTATGGCCAACCAGCCGGGGCTTGTCTCTTCCCTGAGCTCTGCTAGTACTTTTACACCTTTAAGGTAGCCTTTTAGTCAGTCAGGCGGGTCATCGACCAACTTTATTATAACACGATTCGCAACAAGTCCTCGTCTCGCTATCCATCCCAGAGACGAAACCTTAGGATAGTGGAGCCTTAATCAAAAAGTTTTAACCCTTTTACCCATAATCGACTAACCATAAAGGCGACCCTATCCTTACGGTAACTTCAACACCTTTAAAGAAGGTGGGGAATTCCGCGAGTTTTGTTAAAATCTACGAACTGGATTCTCCCAGTGATGATCAATCGTTAGAGTATGTGACCAATTTTGGTCACGAAAAAACTAAAGACATCAAGGGGGGGACGAAATTGATCCATGACATACGAGACTTCCCAATTATACGAGAAGGACCTCCTCCAATCGAGGACTGGATCATTGTGCGGGAAGGACCACCGCCACCCCACGACTGTATCATTCTGCGGGAAGGACCACCACCACCGCCATTTCTCGAAGACCTCTACAGTCCTCCAAAACCTGGTTTTCATCCAGGTCATGTTATATAACTAGGACTGGTGAAGTATAGCGCTACGCCCAAGGCAATAGGCAATAGGAAACGGGAGCATGTAACCTTTGTAATTATGTATATAGATCCCCCCTAACCCCCCTTAAAAAAGGGGGGAATTAGATTCAAAAGTCCCCCTTACTAAGGGGGATTTAGGGGGATCTGAATCAGGGATTAACAAAACTGACATGCTCCCATAGGCAACAGCCCAGTAGGGTGCCTGAAATAACGCATCCTACTGATAATTAAATATATGGTTTCTTATAGCTTATGAGGTACACAGGATTTTTTAGCTATTACCTATTACCTATTACCTATTACCTATTACCTATTACCTATTACCTATTACCTATTACCTATTACCTATTACCTATTACCTATTACCTATTACCTATTACCTATTACCTATTACCTATTACCTATTATCTCTTACCTCTTACCTCTTACCTCTTACCTCTTACCTCTTACCTACTCCCTACTCCCTACTCCCTTTATTATTTAATTAATTAACTATAATGAATAAATCTCCAGAAGCTCCCCGTAAAATTACTAATCAAGCGCCAGTTTTATTTATTCCTAATGTCTTGGATCGGGTGTTTTGTCAAACCCTAATTAATGTTTGGGAAACTGAAGGCAATCAAGAGTCCTATTCAATGATTGAGCATAAGGGAGAATTGACTCCCATTGAGGACGATGATTATAAAAGACGGAGAGACCATTTTCTTCAAGAAGGGGAAACCCATCAACGTTTAAGATATTTCATCCGTCAACAGGTTCGCCCTGCAATCAAGAAAGCTTTTCATTTTGAAATTACTCGATTTGAGAGTTTTCGGATTGGTTGCTATGATGCTAATACTGGGGGATATTTTCGACCCCATCGGGATGATGCTACGGAAGGAACTGCCTACCGTCGCTTTGCTATGACTATTAATTTGAATGTGGAAAACTATGAAGGGGGCTATTTAAGATTTCCAGAATACGGATTAGATTTATATCAGCCGGAAACAGGCAGTGCTTTGATTTTTTCCTGTTCCCTGCTTCACGAGGTTACAGATGTTATTAAAGGACGACGGTTTGCTCTGCTGTCATTTTTCCATGGTGAACATGAGGCACAGTTGGTTGAGGAGTACAATCGGCGTGTGATGGTTAGTTAGCGAGCATTATACAGCGGTTTGCAATTGGGTGAGGTGCAAATTATTGGGTTTTAGGGAACAGGGAACAGGGAACAGGGAACAGGGAACAGGAAAAAAATCCTGTCTACCTTATAGTTATGAAAAACGCTGAGAACTGTTCGCGTAGCGTGCGCGTAGCGCTTAAGCTGAATGCTTACAACCATTAATCAATGTCTCCCAAGACTTCATCGAGGGAGTAGGTTTCATGATTGGTTATTTGTTCAAGGGATATTTGTAGACTTTCCCTCATTCCAGGGATGGAAAGTAATTCTAATGTTTCTTGTAAGCTTTCATAGTTTTTTCGAGAGATTAAAACAGCAGAGCCATTAGAAACCTCTATTTCATAAACTTTGTTTTCTTCTGTGACTGATTCAACTAGGTTAATTAACTCTTTTTGGGTAGCAGTAACCGTCAGCTTTTCCATTTTATTGATTACCTCTTTTTGTTATTATAGCAGTTTTGAATTCGGTAGATAAGGAATGTATTCGTCTGATCATATTTAGGAATCCCGTAAGCATTCATCCGTCAGAAATGGAACGGGCAAGATGCCCATTCCACCAACATCCCCATTCCACCAACATCCCCATTCCACCAACATCCCCATTCCACCAACATCCCCATTCCACGACAATATGCAACGCCTAATCACCTTGGCCAATAGGCCACGCGATCGCTAAAAGCGGGACGCGCGTCCATCGCGTTCAACCTAATAACCTACCCTTCTCGAACACCAAAAGCGAACAACCTCATAACCTTGGCCAATAGGCCACGCTACGCGAACAACCTTCTAACTAACCTTGGCCAATAGGCCACGCTACGCGAACAACCTTCTAACCTTCAACCTTCAACCTTCAACCTTCTAACCTTCAACCTTCTAACTAACCTTCTAACCTTCAACCTTCTAACCTTCAACCTTAAACCTTCTAACCTTAAACTCCCCAAAAAAAATAGCCGCAGAAATACCTTCCACGGCTAGGAAATTTTACTATGCCTGAACTTCGTACACTAACCCAGAAATAATCCGATCCAATTGACCAAAGGCCACCCTAGGCGAACAGACTTAATTCTTGGGCTAGGGGGGAAACCCCCCCTACTAAGTTAGTCTAATCTAGAATTATGTACTTCGTCATAGTGGTGATGAATTCGCCAGGAATTCCCGTCGGCTGAAGGGGGCTCCAGTCGGAAATTTGGGCATAACGCAGTGCAGAAAGGGTATACATGGTGTTGCTTATTGCCCGGCGGGAGCCCTTAAGAATGTGCTGAACGGGGTATTTTTTTGGAGAAGGTTCCTGAGGAGTATTACTAGGAGTGATTTCCTCAGGATTGTTTTCTTGATTCGGGCGAAAGTTGTCAGGCATAGTTCAAAAGTGGTTTTGAAATTAATAATATAATCATAACGATTATATTATTAATTGTCAAGGGTTTTTATCAAGGGGTGACAACAAGGCTATAAAACAGTCTGGATAATGGATAGAGCATTAAGTCCTCACTTAAAATAGAGACGTTTGTGAGGTTTTTCTCAAGGGGTGACAAGGGAGCTATAAAGTAGAGAAAATAATGCTTTAAGCCAATCCTTATCTATAAAAATAGGGAGGTATGAGACCTCCCCAAAATCAATAATGTTCCCTGGCCTTTCGGCCACGCTACGCGAACAATTCTACCAAACCGTCTTCGAGACTCATCTGAATACTTGCCAATATTTAACTCTACAATTGTTAATCTTGCTCCTGCAAGACCATCGAAATGTTAGCTTATCGAGATTGGCAAAACTCTTTCCACAGCCAATAAAATATGAAAGCAGAGTACGCAATATTCAAAGGTTTTTGAATTTGCTTAAGTTAAGCGCAAAACTGTTGTGGTTTCTTACAATCAAGCAAATAATAAAACAAGAAGTTCACAACTATCAAAGGATTTATTCGGCCAAAATTAGTACCAAAACTTTGGGATAATGCCTGTGTTGTTATGGATAATGCCAAAATCCATTTGGGAGAAATGGTAAGAGAAGTGATTGAAGAAGCTGGAGCTAAACTAGTTTATTTACCCCCCTACTCTCCCGAATTTTCGCGGTGCGACCCCGCGCTTTTTCAAAGCTAAGCGTGAACGCGCACCAAGAGAACCGATATAAAATTTTTGATCAAAAGTTAAAAGTACTTTAAAAAAAATCGGAGCAAGAACCTATAAAGATTTAATTGATGGGATTACCTCCGCAATGCTGAAGGTGACTCAAGAAAATATTCATAACTGGTTAACTCATTGTTGTTACTGTACCTCATGAGTCCTAGAAACGCTATATCCTGACAAGTCTCCAGAAGAGTCAACTGACTTTATAATTGTCTTGATGCAGTCGCTTTATGGGAATCGTTGGGGTATTGAAACAATGTTCAAACATTACAAAACTGGATAATATAATCTGACAAAATACGATAGTTAATAAGCCGCGTTTTATGGCTATTATTTCGCTCATTACTCTCGCTTATAACCTAGCCAGTTTCCAGGGAAAATATTTCCCAAAAAAAAATGAGAGTTAATGAGTATATTTGTCGCCCGAATGAAAAGAAACGTTCTGTTAAAATACACAGTTATTTTTGGATAGGATTATATGGGTCTCTATGGGTTGAATCGATCCATGGAACTTTGGTCAGACCTCGCTACTGATCTGATGAATCTCAAACCTCATAAACACCTCAATTTTATCAAAGGCATAAAAGCTCTATCCCTTATACAGTCTATTATACAGTCTATCTTTCTTGTAGCTGTATTTTCACCCCTTAAGGGTACTTCCAAGGAATGGGAGCCCCTTAAGGAGTATGGGTTAGGAGTGGAGTGTTACAGCGGTTTTCAAGATAGTTTACTACAGGTCATTGTTGAGCCGAATAGCAAGTCAATACAATTTTGTATTCCATCAACTTGAAAAGCGCTATAAGGCTTGAGTTAGTCTCTGATAACAAAACAGTTAATGCGCTTTTTTCCACTCCAATCGCTACATGGGTAGCACTTAATCAGAAATCACACGGATGACATTCGGCATAATCCCACCATGATACAACACCGGGTTGAGCAAAGCAGGCTTCAATAGGATTATCAGCCTCAAGAACTGGTATGCCGGAACAATTTGGAGTGCTGAATCCCAGATAATTCCCTGCCATGGCCGATCCCGATGTAAAAAGCATCATGGTAAACAGACATGCGATGGCTGTGACAACTGTCTTTTTCACTAAATTTAACATTGGATTTGTCCTCTGTTTCGTGTTGTTTATTTTTGCTCAATTACCTGAGTGATTCTAACTCCCAGAGAAAGCTTTGACCACATTGGACTCAAGCTTTATCCCTTGTCATCTTCGTCACTCTCATCTACCAGACGTTTTCCTTGTTGATTTTCTGAATTTTTTACCCGCATTCCCGTTTTTTTTACGTATACCCCATCCAAGTCAATCCCTTTCCCTCGTCTGCCTGCCTCCTCTTACGGAAGTTCTCGCTTTCCATTTTTAGCCCGTCAAAGTCAGGTCGGGATGAGATTATTCGGAAAACCTGCTTTCCTGTAGCTATTCGGGAAAGAGCGATCGCCCTGGCTGCCTGACACAAGTGGCTCAAAGCTTGCAATGACGTTGTTTGCTAGAATTGGGGCAGAGTGATAGGCAAGCGCAAGAGTCACTACACAACTAGCTCAACAGCAAGCATGTCTTACTCTACCCAACTTTATAATCAGCTATTTAACTTTTTGCGTCAATACAGCCGCTACCGCGTACTGCGTCATATCAAAGCTAATGCTTGGATGGTGTTCGCGTAGCGTGGCCTTTTGGCCAGCGCCTTAATCTGTAGTGGATAGTTTTGCCAACCGGCCACCGGAGCCTTATGTCCCGAGTCGTGCCAAATTTGCCCAAAGTGTTGAACGCGCCTTGGCAGCGCTTTTTGAGCAATACTCGCCATTTGTGTGAAGTCGCGCTTATTTTCCCCGCTTTTTTACTCGCCTTAAAAGATTGGCAGTCTCACCGTCTAGATCTTGCCCTCGATACCACAGTCAATTGGAATCGCTACTGTATGATTCATCTATCGGTGGTCTGTTGTGGTCGCGCCGTACCATTCCTATGGCGGGTACTGGAACACAACAGCGCGGCAGTAGCCTTCGATACATATCGACCCAAGTTACGTCGAAGCCAGTGGCTATGAAGTCAACATCCTGATGTGATGTTGAAAGCCCATCGGGGCAAAGCAAACCACGATCTGATTAGTTGGTTACAAGCTAGCAATTGGCACTACTGCCTACGATTGCCCTGTGATGTACTGCTTCATGGCCCCCATCGCTATCCCGTTGAAGTCAGCTATCTCTGGCCACCATTAGGAGAAGCTGTCTTTTATCGTAATGTTGGTCTATGGCTTGATGGAGTACATCGTTGTAATCTTGTATTAGCCAAGGTCAAAGGGGTCAAGGAGCCCTGGGCCGTTATTACCGATCAGCCTCCCACCTTACTTTCTTTGTGGCAATACGGTTTGCGTTTTAGGGTAGAGGAACTATTTATAGAATCGCAAATCCGGAGCCAAAGAAGCTCGAAGACTCTCGCATTCGCTCAGCTGTTGCACGCTTAGCGGCTTATGCCCGTGGCTGCCGTGGCCTTGCTTTACGCCACCACCGCCCGTGGCATGGCTGTTCTTCTTGTTGGCTTACGGCGACAGGTAGATCCCCATTGGTTTCGAGGCCTCAGCTATCTCAAAATTGGTCTGCGTTGGCTCAAGGGCGTAGTCAATAAAGGTCGGCTACTTTTAACGCCAGTACCATTGTTGCCTCTTGATCCACAACCATGCTTTGCTAGCCATCAAGCCAAGTCTGATTACTACGACCAGATCTGGTTTTCGCGCATCCGGTCATTACAGTGTAGAACTAGGCTGTTGAGTTTGAATCCCTTATGCCGATAAAAGTTCATGCAGTTTATATGTCAATTTTTGTAGTCTGAAAAATAGCCCGACGCTTGGCCAAGGGAGATTCTCCAAAGTGCTGTCGATACCAATGTTGGACATCACAGAAGGAAACTGTTTCCATGGCAGTTTTAACAAGTTCAGAGGTCAACTGGGTGGTGAGCAGAGGCAGTGTCAAGAGTAAATGCCCCATATGCTTCAGGGATGACCTTTGGGAAAACAGTTTATATTTACCAAACACAGACTCGATGAGATCAGAAGAGGCAAGTAGGGGCTGATTAGGAGGCAATGCTGTGGTTTCATGGTCAATATAGGCAATTAACTTGGCCAAAAAGTCCTCTAATCGTTTCGATAAGGTTAAATCAGCTGTTTGTTTGATAAAGTCTGTTTTCGAGTGTTGGTTAAACCCTTGATGCTTAAGCTGGTATTGGAGGGTGCGCACTAAGAAAAGCATCTGGTTGAAGGGTTCGAGGGCCTCCTGATAGTCCGACACCCAACCCAATTTTTCCTCAAAGTACCGTCTACCGAGGTCAGCGGTTTGGCAAATTAAGGAACCAACGTCACAGAAAACTGCCTCTGAAAGACACCCTTTGAGGGCTTCAATAAAGGCTTTCTGGTCAGGAAATGGCTTTTGTTTAAGGGGTTTTAAGGCCGCATTGACCTCAGTAGTCAACTGCTCACTCAAGGTTTTTAAGGCACTCGAATCTAAGCAGTAGCCAGGATTGACCCTTGAGAAATCCTGCTGCTTCTGATAGGCCAATACGAGTTTGGCCCACTTCAATAAGGTGTCAATATTGAAGTATCGAGCTTTGGATCGTTGTGCGGGTGGTCTTAAAAAAGATAATCGACTCTGCTGCAACTGTTGACGAGTACGGGTACACCGACTGACAAAGCGCTGATAGATTGGATCGAGCTCTAACTCACCTTTGAGTAATCGGGCACTTTGATGAGTCACATCATAGGTCACCTGCACAGAAGGATGAGCTTGATGGTATAAGCGAATGCC
The DNA here is from genome assembly GCF_010672265.1 of Moorena sp. SIO3A2. NCBI lineage: Bacteria > Bacillati > Cyanobacteriota > Cyanophyceae > Coleofasciculales > Coleofasciculaceae > Moorena > Moorena sp. SIO3A2. Next base: position 187,699 of record NZ_JAAHHC010000007.1, on the reverse strand, counting down.
CTTATAGAGATCACTGCCTTGGTCTGAGACAAGCTGTAAGGGGACCCCGACCTGGTCACCAACCGCTTCGAGGATGGGGTAGATCAAGTCTCCTTTAGTGCTCTTCATGACCTTTAACGCTAGTAGTGACAAGTCCTGATAGCACAATTTCCCAGCTGATTGCTCGACGATTTGCTTCCACCGAGCTTGGCTGATTCCTAACACTACTAAGCATTTGTGAGCCCCTAATTCCAGGGTAAGATCGGCAATGTATAGCCAGTCGTGACGATACTCGCACGGACGCTGTAGCAAGTATAGTCCCATCCGCAATACCCATTGCCGAATACTACTATAACTCGGTAAAATTTGACCGATGAACCGACTCAATAGGGCAAAATTTTTCGAGGCTCCCCGGAAACTGCTTAAACTTTCAACCACAAACGAGATGGCTAAGCTAATCGTCAATGCTCCATAATGGTGGCTGGCTAACAGGGTGCCTTGGGTTTCAACGATCCCAACGGTGGCAGAGCCGCCTAAGGACGGGGGGGGACTGCTGTCTGATCAGACAGGGGGCTAAGCGATGGGGATGAGGTCTGTTGACGATACCCTCGCACTTCCTTTTCCGCTATCTGGGCTCGTCGTTTCCACAGGGCTCGACTTTTCTCTAAGTCCCGAATCCGGATTTCTTGTGCTCGCAATTTCTTTTGCTTCTCACTCGCTCTTTGCTTCCAACGATCACGGCTTTGCTTAAATAAATTGGCCAGACGCTCAATTGAGCTTTTGTATCCTTGTATCATGGGCAGATCCTGGCAACCTCTTCACACAGATTATGCATGAACTCATCCCATCAATCAAGTCCTAGAGTGAACAGCCTAGTGTAGAACCTGATCAGCCTAGTTTTCACACAGATGTGTCAGGCAGTCAGGCGATCGCCCCCTTAATTTTCATTCAATCTCTCATCCCGTGTCAAACTCATAGGACTTACGAAGTTGAGTTGGTTTTGCCCCCCTAAACACCCAATTTTGGAGAATAATGATGTCAAAGTTACCCATAATTTGGTTATTTAGGGGGCTTTGCGTAAGTCCTGACTCAGCAACAAAACAGACTGTATTGACAATAGCGTCAGCTTTCCACAAATCCTGTTCTGTCTTTTCTAGATGGGTAAGCTCTTGATAAAAACCCCTTATCAACCTAGAGCGCCCTCGTTCCAGTAACGAAGCGATCGCCCCTCCCTTTTCTGTCCATATATCATCCCTTGTAGAATCCTGCAAGGAAACAGGAGCCATCCTCGAATTTGGGACTATCCACTTTTGCCCCATAGCAATTTCAGGATGGGTAAGCTCTCGATAAAAATGCAAACTAAACCTATTGCGCAATTGCTTGGATAACGAAGCGATCGCCCCTCCCCTTTCCGCCCAAGTTTCATCCAACATCGAACTGGGCAAGGCAACAGCCTCTCTTGAGCATAGGGGTAGCTCGTCACTAACATTAATCAAATTAGAAATATTCTCGTCAACCAGTTCCCTTGGCCCGACTGCACCATCGACACGCTCTGGTTTTTCTGCCACTACCACCTCGGCGCACTCTATTTCTGCCGAATCCGTCGCCGTCTCTAACCCTTTCTTTTCTTCAGCCGACCTTTCCTTCTGCTTTTCTCCATATTCGCCTGGGGTAGGCGATTTCTTCGGCTGCACTGAGGCTTCCGCCCAATCTTCTGATTTCTTGCCCGACTTTTGGATACCCGCTTCCGAGCTTGCCGTGCTGGGCACAGCCACTTCCGACTCAATGAAATAGGCGCTCAACATCTGTTTGAGCTTTTTGCGAGCTATTGAGATGCGCTTACATACGCTGTCATAGGATATCCCTTGCCGCTCGGCAATTTCTGTATGGGTAAGCTCTTCATAAAAATGCAAAATAAACGTTTCCCGCATCCTTTCGGGTAAAGAAGCGATCACTCTTCGTATCTCTATAGATCTCTCCTCCCTTTCCAGAAAGGTCTCTGGCGACTCCACCGCAGACGACGTACTCATTTCCTCCGTATTCCCCACCCATTCGATGCTTTCTACAGCCGCAGGGCCCCGAGAACGTTCTCGGATAATATCGATGCATACGTTGTAAGTCAGCTTCCGCAACCAAGCCTTGAAGTTAGCAATTTTCCCCGCAAACTTTTTCACCTTTTCAACAGCTTTCAGCATAGCCCGGCTCAGGGCATCCTCCGCATCCGTTGGGTTGAAATTCATCAACTGCAGACAGCACCGATAAAGAGCCTCTTGATGTTGGCTCCATTGCTGCCAAAACTCCTCAACAATTCCCCCTCTTTCAAATTTCTTAGGGTTTTTCCGGTTCCCTCTATCGGGCGAGCTGACCCTATTCCGAGTAGCGGCGATTGGCATTCCTTGACTTCCTGCCCCCATATCAATAGGAATAGCTAGAGCAAACCCCAAACCAAAAGGCCCGTTTCCCGAACCAGAACTATACTGAACACTCAACTGCGGTTCAAAACCCCGGCAAGGAGTTGTCGGAATCGGAATCGACAGCCCTGCTGTTCCTGTAAATTCGTTAGCCTGAAACGTTTCTCCAATGCCCTGAATCGCTCCGCCGCCTTTGGGTAAAGATAGTTGGGTTGTGGTTATTTTGCTATTTTCCATAACACCCTTGATGACCGAATTGATGACCAAAATAATGATTGGGAACTATTCCCAATCAGCTCCCAATCAGCGAACTGAGCTGATAGCCCCTCAAGTAGCGTGGGCGTAGCGCATAAGCTGATGGCTGATAGCTGATATCTGAGGGCTGATAGCTGATGGCTAATAGCTGATGGCTAATAGCTGATGGCTGATGGCTAATAGCTTACCCTGAGCAACCCTCAACAAGACAGTATTAAAAATGACTTGACAAGCAAAAAAAGCCTGTTTTAAAAGTTTTAGGCCAGTCAATATATCATTCTATTTATCCTAGCCCCAACTCTTTTTTTGTTGCCATTTAGTGAGGATACCATCGGGCACCATCTTCCCAGCACTCCCTGTTGATAGCAGCTATAAAATTGCGTTGAGTACTTCCGCTCGGTGTAACTCCTCAAGTCTGTTTGGGAGCATGTCACTTATGCAGAACATTTGTACTAAATCTCTAGCCCCCTCATGGGTTTAAGCTTGCTCTGATGGTACATAGTTCATTTGTTCTGCAACGCAAGACCTATTCCCACGGCAACTGATTCTTTAGTACGCGCTAGACATGCAAGGGTATGGTTTTTTTCATCTGTTTCACAACTCGTAATTGTATTCGAGAAAGGAAAGTTTGCTTCCTTTGATATAAAGATTAACTCTAATTAAAAGTATTTGTCAACTCATAAACCTCATATAAAACCTCATATAAAACCTCATATAAAACCTCATATAAAACCTCATAAACCTCATATCAAACCTCATATCAAACCTCATAAACCTCATATCAAACCTCATATCAAACCTCATAAACCTCATATCAAACCTCATATCAAACCTCATAAACCTCATAAACCTCATATCAAACCTCATATCAAACCTCATAAACCTCATATAAAACCTCATAAACAGGGTAAACGCCTCTAATTGTGTATCAAAAGTTACAGTTAAAAAGTAAACAATAGTATCAAAAATCTCTAATCACCCGGTTGATTCTCAATAAGCCCAAAACATTGCTCAATTATTGGCCGTGTTATCCAAGGTCGATTTGAGAGTACTCTAAATTCTGGTTGCGTACGCAAATCCGACTTTGATTTTTGTTCAAAGTCAGGGGAAAATTCGTTGACTTTGAACAAAAAAACTTCTTTAGGATGGGATTTATTCGAATTTCAAAAAAAAATTGAGTTAATGGTAAGCATTCAGCTAATGGGCTACGCGCATTAGCTGTTCGCGCAGCGTGCGCGTAGCCCATTAGCTGACGGCTGAATGCTTACCTCAAAACTTCCAAGTTTTAGGGCTTAATAGTACTTTTGTTCTTACAAAACTGACCTGCTCCCTCTAAATGTGCTTGACAAAATTTCTAATTTGTGAATTATTGAATTTCTATTCTTTCCCAAGAAATCGTCAACAAGGATTACTATTGGGCATACTATGGTTTACCTTTTAGCTGTAACTTTTGATCCAAATTTCTAGGCGTTTACCCTGGCCGAGAATGGGTACGCTTCCCTTATCGCTTCGGTGTCACTCCTTAAGTCTGTTTTTCCATGTACCGGAACTGCCCGAGAATGCGTTCGCGTAGCGGCTCGTACCGAGCATCGCGTAGCGTGACCATTCGCGTAGCGTGGCCTAAAGGCCAAGGTCAATCGCTTCCCAACAGAATTCCGTAATCTTATATACTACTTTTTGAATCTAGGGAACCCAGAACCATGAAAAGCGATCACGATGGTCATCATCTCACCCTCGACTCATTCGAGAGCGACAGGATCGTTCCCCTGCAATGGAAGGTAATTGGGGCAACTGCTGCCAGTAACACTCAAACAACTGAAAAAAGTCGTCTACTTCACAGAACATACGGGTGATATCCAAACGCGATACAATATTGGTCATAGCTGGCTGAGACTCAATGGCTTCAAATCTAGTCGAGCGCCTTTCTTTCACCGTAAGCATTCAGCCGTCAGCCGTCAGCCGTCAGCCATTCCCGTAGCGTGGCCATAGGCCAAGGCTCACGCTATGGGGAGAAACTGTTACCGTAGCGTGGCCACAAGCCATTAGCTGATAGCATCTCAAGTAGCACCATCTGTAGCCCATTAGCTGAGAGCTGTTCGCGTAGCGTGCGCGTAGCGCTTAAGCTGAGAGCTGAGAGCTGAGAGCTGATAGCTGAGAGCTGAATGCTTACCTTTCACCTTTGTCCAGTTCCTCGAACTCACGTTCAAATAATAACGATTAAGGTAGGGAAAGACTATTATTTTAAATAACTAGTTAACTAATTAAGTGGAGTTTTTGTTATGGCAATTGATCGGGCACCTGGCGTTTATGTAATCTCTCAAGATGAGATGGGAATTGTTTATCAAAAGTTTGGTAGTCCTTTACCATCTAATCGTCAAATTGCTCTTAATGGAGAAATGGGTTGGCAGGTTGATACTCTTGGTCCTGGACGACATTTTCGCTCTCCGTTGACGTATAAAGTTGTCATACAAAAGGCTATACAGATTGATAAAGATGAAATTGGATTAGTAACAGCCAACGATGGTGATTCTCTTCCCACAGGTAAAATGTTTGGTAAAGTTGTCGAAGAATGCGATGACTTTCAAGATGGTCGTGCCTTTATCAAAAATGGTGGTCAACGGGGTAGGCAGTTAGGTATTTTAAAAAATGGTATTTATCGCCTTAATACTAAACTGTTTTCTGTTGAAATAAGGCCAATTACTTACATTAATGACTATGAAATTGGCTTAGTAGAAGCGAAAGATGGCAAGCCACTTCCGATTGGAAAAACCTTTGGTGATGCTGTTGAATGCAACAATTTTGAAGATGCTCAAGCATTTATTAAAAATGGAGGATATAGAGGCCAACAGTTAAAGATTATTACTACTGGCAAATACGCAATTAATACAGAACTTTTCAAAATTAAGAGAGTTGAACTTATCAAAATTGGAGTTAATGAAGTAGGGTTAGTGGAAGCAAGGGATGGTGAGCCACTTCCACTTGGTCAGAACTTTGGTAAAGTTGTTGAATGTGGCACTTTTCAGGACGCTGAAGCATTTATCAAAAACGGCGGTCAACAAGGGAACCAATTAGCAATTCTTCCTCCTGGAATTCACTACATTAATACAGAGTTGTTTAAAGTTCACAATGTACCATTAATTAATATTCGATCAGGGGAGATAGGGCTAGTTATTGCTCAAGATGGTGCTGAACTACCACCAGGACAAATACTAGGTAAAGCTGTAGATTGCGATAATTTTCAGAATGTTGAAGCCTTTGTCAAAAACGGTGGTCAACAAGGTAAACAGCGAGCAATTCTTACTGAAGGTTACTATAGAATAAACACTGAACTATTTACAGTAGTTACTACTGACAATGCCAAGCAATATGGACTGAAGCCAGAACAATTAAAAGTTTACAGAGTTGAATCAGGTAAAATTGGTATTGTTACCACTTTTGATGGTAAGCCCTTACCAGGAGGGGAGATTGCGGGAGCAGTTATTAAGGGACATAATAAGTTTCAGGAGCCACAGGAGTTTATTGAAAAAGGTGGCTATCGAGGTTTACAAGAAGAATTTATCGAAGAAGGTTTTTGGAGTTTAAATCCTTGGTTTGTGGAAGTTGAACAAGTTCCTTTAACTAATATTAAATCTGGAACAGTTGGAGTTTTAATCTCAAATGTTGGTAAGAATAGCCAAGCAAATCAAGAGCAAACTACTCATGGTTATCAGTTTAATATCGTTCCAATTGGGTATAAAGGGATTCAGAACATACCAATAGAAGCTGGAACACATCCTATCAATACAAGAGTGAAAAGTATAGTAATAGTTCCTGCCCATGAAATAACTTTGGAATGGACGAATAGAGATAAACCAGCAACCAACTACGATTCTAATTTGAAAACCTTAGACCTTCGCTCTAAAGATGGCTTTACTTTTAAAATTGAAGTCACACAGGTTATTAATATTGCTCCAAAAAATTCTCCTAAAATGATCTCTCGTGTGGGTTCACCAAATGCTAATAGTTCTGAGCAATTTGAGGAACAAGGAGGAGTTCTTAGCTGCTTGTCTAATGGTGCGGTTAAATATAGCTCCATTAAAAACCTTGTGAATAGGGTATTAGAACCGATGGTTGGTAATTACTTCCGTAATTATGCTCAAGAATATAATGTCTTAGACTTCTTACAACAACGGGATCAAATCCAGGAACGAGCTACAGAAAATATCAAAAGTGCTCTTAATGCTTATGGTGTTGAAGCGGTTGGTACTTTTATAAACGAAATTGCCTTACCAGCTGAACTTCAACACCTAATACAGGCTCCAACAATTAAAGATAATTTAAATTCACTAGAAAAATTATTGCTATGGTCTGCTGGTGCAGATCATCATATTTTGGCCCAAAAAGAATGTTTGACAGAACGATATAAATATACAGCAATTGGTACCACGGTTTTGCTAACATCAACAACGGCTATTTTTTCCGGTGGTTATGCTCTTTATACAGTATTCGGTTCTGTAGCAGCTTCTTGTGTAGGAGGAATTTTTTGGAGTTTTATAGTTTTTAACTTAGATCGTTTTTTAATTTTAAGCTCTAAGAGAAAAAAATCGGAATCAAATTTAAAATTGTCATTTATTGCAGCAACTAGTCTTCGATTAGTAATAGCCTTATTATTAAGCTTTGTGGTGGCTAAACCCCTTGAATTGAGGCTTTTTGAAAAAGAAATTAATCAGAAAATAAAACAACAAAAAGATGATGCAAGAAAAGAAAAAGTTAGCGAACCAATAAAAGAATTAGAACAAGAAATTAAAGCCTTAAATCAAGAAAAAAACAAGTACAAAAATGAATGGGAAGACGCCGAAAATGTTGCTAATGCAGAAGCAGAAGGTACACAGGGAACAGGCCAATTTGGAAAAGGAATTGTTTATAAAGACAAACGAAATTATGCAGATGAAATAAAACAACAATTTATTGAATTAGATAATAAAGTTAAGGAGAAAGAGGAACAAATAGATAAGCTTAGGCAAGAACGTAACCTGATTTTGCAGTCACCAGAGAGTAACTTAGAACAACTGAATCAAGAAATTGACAAAGAATCAGATGGCTTCTTAGCCCGTCTTGTTGCTTTAGAAGAACTATCTAAAGACGATCCGAATATTCGTAATATTAATTGGCTAATCACTGCCTTATTCGTCACTATTGAAATCTCACCTATATTAGTTAAACTTTTGTCTGGCAAAGGTCCTTATGATTATTTACTTGAGCAGAAAGAAAGTCAGGAAATTTATAATGAATATTTCCGCATTAAAAAAGAACAAAGACTTCAATTATCTGAAGGAGCATCAAAAAAATACATGAAAAAAATTCAGGAGTTTGAACAATAAATTACAAAAACAAAATAAGACTATAGCGTTTCTATCCTAATCAGGTACACAGGATTTTTTACCTCTTGCCTCTTGCTAGCTTGCCTATTACTTGCTCCCTGCTCCCTTTCAATCAAAAGACGATGTCTTAAACAATACTTCCTTTGCTATAGTACCCACATGGGAATGCAATGGGTCAGAGGATCATAAACAAGTATTTATACTCAGGACTTACGCGGTTAAGTTGATTTCGCCCCCCTAGCCCCCCAATTTTGGGGGGTAATGATGTCAAAGTCCCCCAGAATTGGGGGATTTAGGGGGCAAATGCGTAAGTCCTAATACTCAGTAAAGTCTGTTTTTTGCGTTCGCGTAGCGGCTCGTACCGAGCATCGCTTTTAGCGTGACCATTCGCGTAGCGTGGCCTAAAGGCCAAGGTCAATCGCAAAGTGCCCCAGAATGCGATCGCATAAGCGCGGAAGCTGAGGCCTTTGGGCCACGCTTTGCGAACGCTTCATCGCGTAGCGTGACAATCATGTCAATCGCTTCCCAACAGAATTCCGTAACTTATATACTACTTATTGAAATACGTAATCTGGGATAAACCTTTACCAAGATGACTCATGTCTGTCTATAGCAACGGGAACAGCGGATCTGGGAACAGCGGATCTGGGAGCAGGGAACAGGGAACAAAAATTCTCACAATTCATTTATGCTCTCAATATCCTTCTCTTGATGCATCGCTATTGCCTATTGCCTCTTGCCTCTTGCCTATTGCCTCTTGCCTCTTGCCTATTGCCTCTTGCCTATTGCCTCTTGCCTCTTGCCTATTGCCTATTGCCTCTTGCCTCTTGCCTCTTGCCTTAAAACCATAAGCAATCTCCCTCAAACCTTGCTGACAATTGCCCTATATTTACCTATTCACAACTCTCACAGAGATTGATATAGTTACCCTTGTCAGCAACTTTTAATCAAAAGGAGGATTAGAGCGATTCATGAAGTACTGCAAGTACTTTCTACACCTGGCAGCCTTTCTACTAGCACTAACTATTCTAGTGTTGCCTCTGCCAGCCCAAGCCCAAAGCGCTGCCACCATTAAAGCTACCTTTGCAAACACTGATTTAAGCGGTCAGGATTTATCCGGTCAAGACTTCCATAACGCTGTTTTTAGCAGTGTCAATTTACAGTCAGCCAACTTGAGCAATGTTAACTTTAAGGGTGCGAACATTACCAAAGTTAATTTCACTAATGCTAATCTACAGGGAGCAGATTTTAGCTATGCATTCATTAATGTATGTAACTTCAAGGGAGCAAATATTACCGGCGCTGACTTCACCTTTGCAATTTTGGATTCTAAGCAATACCGGGAGCTATGCAAAAATGCTTCTGCTACTAATCCCATAACTGATACTGGTGTTGATACTCGCTACTCTTTAGGATGTTATTGAAACTAATTTAAGTATTCAGCGGTCAGCGGTCAGCAGTCAGCGGTCAGCGGTCAGCCTTCAGCGGTCAGCCTTCAGTGGTCAGTGGTCAGTGGTCAGTGGTCAGTGGTCAGCCGTTGGCCTTTGCCTGTAAGTTAAAAGCTAATAGCACCTCAAGTAGCGTGCGCGTAGCGCTAATCGCTGATAGCTAATAGCACCTCAAGTAGCGTGCGCGTAGCGCTAATCGCTGAATGCTGATAGCTGATAGCTGATAGCTGATAGCTGATAGCTGAAAGCGCTAATCGCTGAATGCTGATAACTGGTGTTGATACTCGCGATTCTTTAGTATGTTATTGAAATTAATTTAAGTATTCAGCGGTCAGCGGTCAGCAGTCAGCGGTCAGCGGTCAGCCTTCAGCGGTCAGCCTTCAGTGGTCAGTGGTCAGTGGTCAGTGGTCAGTGGTCAGCCGTTGGCCTTTGCCTGTAAGTTAAAAGCTAATAGCACCTCAAGTAGCGTGCGCGTAGCGCTAATCGCTGATAGCTAATAGCACCTCAAGTAGCGTGCGCGTAGCGCTAATCGCTGAATGCTGATAGCTGAATGCTGATAGCTGATAGCTGATAGCTGAAAGCGCTAATCGCTGAATGCTGATAACTGAAAGCTGAAAGCTGATAGCTGAATGCTGAAAGCTGATAGCTGAAAGCTGATAGCTGATAGCTGAAAGCTGATAGCTGATAGCTGATAGCTGACCTTAATTCTCATCTAGATAAAAACGGTAAAACAAATAATCATCTCGGAAAGGATGATCATCTGCAACATGATGAATAATACCTCGATTAATCAGTATCTGTCCAACAGTCACTGCGTCTTCCCGAGTAGAATTACACCGTTTTACCAACCAATCTACGGCTTCTGACCCCACAAAACAGCATCCATAGCTATTGAGACGATAGCGACGGTCTTTAATTTCCAACCCTCCTGGTTGACGCATTTCCTCGACCAAGGTTTCAATGTCCAGTGTTACCATATCCTCTTGCAAAGGAGCGGTAGGGTAAGAGTCTAGATCTACCTCATCCATCGGCTCTAGGAAACCTGAAACTAAGGAATCCTGGGTGGGCGGCTCAGACTGATACCCATTAGGAATATAGAGTTGGTTTTCTGGCGGTTTTGGCTGACGCTCCCCCAGCCAAGCCATGAGCAATTTCTCTAACTGAGGCGATCGCACATGGAGGTCCCGTTGAGGAAATGGTATATGGATATCATAGCGACGCAGACTTTTCTCAATCCGGTAGTTGAGGTCACTCTTGATTTTAGGCTGTCGCTTGGGGTCTCCAGTCCAGACCAACAGCTCAAACTTGAGGGAACTCTCACCAAATTCCTGAAACCAAACTTGGGGATAGGGCCTCAGTAACACTTCCGGGTGACTCTTGGCAGCTGCCAAGAGTGCCTTCTTGACCTGCTCCACATCAGAGCCATAAGCCACTCCTACTGGAATCTTGAGCCGGGAAATCGGGTTACCGTGACTCCAGTTAATTACCTCAGTTTCTAAAAAGCGGGCATTGGGCACAATTATTGTGACTTTATCCAACGTGCAAATTTCTGTACTGCGGGAACCAATTTGCTGCACAGTTCCCACTAAATCGTTTACCTTAATAAAATCCCCCTGTTGAATCGGTCGCTCTAGGGTGATAATTAAGCCACTGATAAAGTTGTTAGCAATATTTTGCACACCAAAGCCAATCCCCACCCCTAAGACACTAGCAAAAATGGTTAGGGAACTCAAATCCAACCCAGAACTTTGGAGTATGATAATCATGCCCAAAAACGTCAGGACATACTGGGTCAGGAGAGCAATCACGTCTTGCACCCCTGAATCAGCGCCAGTTTTACCCAAGATGTAATGCCTGAATAGCCTGGTGAGGGCACTAACCCCAAACCATAGCACAACGGTTAATACCACCAACAGCAGCACTTGGATCGCAGAATATTTGCTTTCTCCCGGACCAATTACAGGAGACTTGAGGAAGTTTAACAGTTCATAACGCCAACTGCGAACTTGGGGAAATAGATCACTAATAGTTAAGATAACTGTAGTCCACAGGATAACCTGTAAACCTAACAGGGCTGCCCCGAGAAATAATTTGGCTGGGTCGTGCCAAGGGAAAAAAGGAGAAGCGGGATTCCCTAGCCAGGAGGTCAGTTTCCGCAAGGCAAATTGCCTGAACAAGCGTAACAGCAAGTACAACAGGATTAACAACACCAGCACTATGCTTGTAAACCTTACTGCCTGACGACTATAATCTGGCATGCGCTGTTGTTTGCCCTGCCGGATTGCCCTTTCAATCAGCTTCTCCCATTTCTCGGCTTGCTCAAGAGGATCAGTATCAGGAATTTGATCTGCCTTGGTAATCGTGACTATAATGCGCTCGGTAAACTTGGTACGAAGAATCCCCTCGTTTTGCCCGACATATTCAATGTCCACATATTCAGGTTTTTGTAGAGATTTCACCTCCTTTGCTAACCGCTGATTGATCAGCTCGGCTCGCTCAGTAGCGCTAAAGTTGCCAGCGTTGCCCACTTGAAACAACTCAATACCATCCACCACCACAGGAGCTTTCTCCTTACCATTTGCCAAGAATTCCTGTGCTAAGGTAGAGGCTGGTAATAGGGTGAGCAGTAGGGTAAGTACACCTAGCAACACCAATCCCAAGCAACGCCGAAGCCTAGCTCTTGGGAAAGGGTTAATGGAAAATCGAACATTTAGAAGAGATTCCATAGGTTACGTTCTATTTAGCTCTCATTTTCCATAACTATTGAATCTCATGGCTAAAGTTGAGGTAACTAGTTGAGGTAACTAACTGTTGTGGACTACCCGTTCTAAATTTGTAGAGGAATCGTTTTTCTCATCTTGCATTCCCGGTTTTAACCCCTCCAGCAGACCGCTGACCACGAACCAAGTGCCGACTCCCATTATTAACAGTACCACTAAGCCAATCAACCAAACCACAGGTTTATTCTTGGGCAGAGAGTTGGTGACACTTTTCTCACCTAATAGACTCGTCTGGTCAAAGTTCTGTGCAGTGGCGTTGAGATCATTTTCCCGTTTCAAGGTCGCTGTAATTTTGTACGGACCAATCCGCAGGGTGTCCTTGCTTGAGAAAGGTTGAATACCAGAGCGAATCTTCCGCCCGTTAATAAACGTACCGTTGGCGCTGCGGTCAGTAATATAGAGTTGGGTATTAGCCACTGTGATCAGGGCGTGATACCGGGAAATTTCCTTGTCAAGAAGTACCAGATGAGACACAGATTGACCTGCTAAGTGTTCTGGCAAATGGTCATTTTCTCGACCAACAGCAATTGGCGGTCTCAGAACAGGTTTCTTTAACTCGCCCGTTTCTGGGTCTTCCCAGGTCAATTGAATATAAATCGGTTCAGCCAAGATTTCACTCCTTGTAACTGGAACATCGTGGATCAGTGCGGGTGCATCTCATCTTTGAAAATGTTCTGTAGGGTGCGTTAGGGGAGCTCGCCCTAATTTTCAGCCTCAACGCCCGGGTTAGGTTGCTGCCCGTAACGCACCATCGGGTCAAACAACAAAAGTGAGATGCACCTATCAGTGCTGAGTAGGTCAGTGGTGAGTGCTGAGTTTTGCTTAGCACATGAAAAAGTTTTTGTCAACCATACCCACCGATGCTCAGGGGATGATAACAAGGGTGAAACTTAGATAGGGTGTCCGGTGTAGGGTTTTGGGTAGGTCGTGGGGAGGAGCCAGTTCCTCCTGACGGGGTGACAAGAAGGCTAAACCCCATTGAGACCATGCTGTCAGCATCTCGTTAAACTGAGATAAATTAATCTTGAAGCACTGATTTTAACTATGCCTGATTTTTTGCCCATTGCTTACTTTCAGAACAAATTTGTCCCTTTCGCTGAGGCCAAAATTTCCATTGCTACCCATGCCTTGCACTACGGCACGGGAGCTTTTGGCGGATTACGCTGTCTCCCTGACCCAGAAAACCCACAGCAATGTTTACTGTTTCGGTTAGACCGCCATTGCCAACGCCTAAGTAATAGTGCCCGGTTATTACACTACAATTTACCTCCTGATAAAATCGAGACTATTATCGTTGAGTTTATCAAACAAAATAAACCAACTACATCGTTTTATATCCGCCCTTTTGTCTATACCTCAGATTTAGGAATTTCCCCGAGACTGCATAATATTGAAAAAGACTTTTTTGTTTATGGATTAGAATTAGGAGATTATTTATCTCCTGAGGGAGTTAGCTGTCGGATTAGTTCATGGTATCGACAACAAGACCAAAGTTTACCCTTGAGAGGTAAAATTAGTGGAGCTTATATTACCTCTTCCTTGGCGAAAAGCGAAGCAGTAGAGTCTGGCTTTGATGAAGCCATTATGATGAATTCTGATGGAAAAGTATCGGAAGCTTCTGGGATGAATATCTTTCTGGTCAGAAATGGGCAGCTGATTACCCCTGGATTCGACCAGGATATCCTGGAAGGAATTACTCGGGATAGTATTCTAACCCTTGCTAAAGACATGGGCTTGCCAACTATACAACGACCAGTTGATAAATCAGAACTATTTATTGCTGATGAAGTATTTCTGAGTGGAACAGCGGCAAAGATCACTCCAGTTAAACGAATCGAAAACTATCACTTATCTCCAAACAGACCAATAACTGAAAAGCTCAAGGATACCCTAGCAGCAATTACCGAAAATCGGGAACCAAAATACAAAGACTGGGTGTATACGGTTAAAATTAATAAATGAACTAAACGTCAGCATTCAGCCGTCAGCGGTCAGCCGTCAGCTTATTTTATTCAAAAGCACCGATCTAGTAGCGTGGCACAGGCTTCGACCCTGGGACTTTCCCCGTAGCGCATTAGCTGATATAGCAGTCGCCAGGGCAGTTAGGACATGACAAAAGTCTCACACCCTTTGTAAGCGCAAGAGTTTGACTTCTGACAAATGACTTCTGACAAATGACTTCTGCTATAGCTGTTCGCGTAGCGTGCGCGTAGCGCATTAGCTGATAGCTGATTGCTTAAAATTAAAATTAAACTCCGGCTTATAGAAACCTGTAAACCTGTAGCGACTTCTGGGATAGGGAGTAGAATCAAACCTCAACCATGAACAATCAACCGATAAATTCCCCAAACACCCTAGGCGGTCGCTACAAAATCATCAGCAAGCTGGGAGCAGGTGGCTTTGGTCAAACGTTTCTGGCACAGGACTTGCACTTGCCAGGAACTCCCCAATGTGTGATTAAACAGCTAAAACCCCAGGTGACGGATCCTGAGTGTTTGGAAATTTCCAAACGCCTATTTGAGCGAGAAGCCCAAGTCCTCTACCAGCTGGGTAACCACGATCAGATTCCCCAGTTGCTGGCGCACTTTGAGGAAAATCACGAGTTTTATCTGGCGCAAGAATTTATTGATGGACAACCCCTCAACCAAGAAATCAGTCAGCCTTGGGAATCAAATCGAGTGATTGGTCTGTTGCAAGATATTCTACAAGTCCTAGTATTTGTCCATGAGCAACGTGTGATCCATCGTGATATCAAACCCCCAAACCTAATCCGCCGCCGCAAGGATGGTAGAGTTGTCATGATTGATTTTGGGGCAGTTAAGCAAGCTAGCACCCAGATTATCGATCCCGAAACCGGGCAAACCAAAACCATTGCTATTGGCAGTCATGGCTACACCCCCAAAGAACAGTTCGGTGGCAATCCCCGTTTTAGCAGCGATATCTATGCGGTGGGTATGGTAGGTATCCAGGCATTAACCGGAATTCATCCCAAGTTCCTGAAAGAAAACTCCGAAACAGGGGAAATCAACTGGCGCGATCGCATCCAAGTTAACATCCAAGTTAACTCAGAATTAGCGGATATCCTGGACTGTATGGTGCGCTATGACTTCCGTGACCGCTATCCGACCGCAGTAGAAGCGTTTGCAGCAGTTCAGAGGCTAACTGCTGCACCAACAATAGCTATGTCTGCTACAGTTCCGGAAGAGACTGTTTCTGTTTCAGCAACATCAGCACAAACCCAGGCCAGATCAGAGATCATCCCAAGATGGTTAATGAAGCCTTGGTTAATGATTACTGTGTTAGCAGGGATGGGTATCGGTATTGCTGTTATCGGTACTAAGACTTTTCTAGTTCCCAAACCTGTCACTCAAACTGACAACATTAGCGATACCGTTGCGGAAACCTCGACCACCACCTCTGAGTCAAAACCTGCAACTCCAGCCGTAGTTAGCAACACCCCTGAAATTACTACTACCAGCTCAGTCGAACAAACTACTCCCGGATCCGATACCGAATCAGCTGCTAAATCGACATCCTCTACCGAAACACAACCAACTGCAACAGAATTAAACAGCCAAGGGGATAGCTTGCGGCAAGCAGGAAAGTACCAGCAAGCACTGATGACTTACGAAAAAGCGATTGGCCTATGGCCACGCTACGCGAACGCAAGCAACTCAAATTTAGCAGAAGCTCATTGGGGTCGTTGCTATAGCCTGAATTCCTTGGGGCGTACTCAAGAAGGACTGGCTGCCTGCGATCAAGCCCTTGCCCTTAAACCTGACTACCCCGAAGCATTGTGGAGTAAAGGTGCAGCTATCGAATCCCAAAACACCCCAACAGCCATAACTCTAGCGCTAACTTTATACGAGAAAGCGATCGCAATCAAGCCCGATTTTGCTGACGCCTGGATTAACCGAGGAGTAGCCCTCCATAAACTCGGTCGCTACAGGGAGGCCATAGAAGCATATAATCGGGCAATTAAACTCAATCCTAATTCTGCTGATGCTTGGAGTAATCTAGGGGCAGCCTTATGGGACGTTGGTCAATTGGATCAAGGGATCAATGCCATGGAAAAGGCGCTTCAAATCCAGCCGAATCACCCCAATGCTAAGAATCTGCGTCAGCAGGCAAGGGAAAAATTAGGTCGTTGATCACTCATACCGAGTTGCATTCAAAGAGAGTAGATTGGTTGGATAGGGAGATAGGGAGATGGGGAGATAGGGAGATAGGGAGATAGGGAGATTGGCGGAAGAGAAAGTTGTACGTTTGACCGCAACTTGGTATCAGGAAATATAATTATTTGATAAAGATCAGAGATTTATTTAAATATCTGATAAAGATTTTGGGTTTTGGTCTTAGAAACGGGAAAATCCTCTACTATTACGTTTAATTGCTATTAAGCATTAGAGCTGATAGCCCTAGGGATTAAATACGAAAATCTAACACTTTAGCAAAGGGAACAGCGGATCACCGGAACAGGGAGTAGGGAATATGGCATCAAAATTATCTCAATTCCTACACGGATTGCTATTTCCCCTAATGCTCAAAACTAAATTCACAGAATACTAGGATTGCGCTCACAATCCCTAATTTGATTTAACTAATATTAGTTAAATAATACTACTTAACTAATTTGAATTAACTGTCCATCACCATGAAACTGAATACACCAGCACTTGGAATAAGAGCAAATTGGCTCGAGAAGTGGATGCCGATCGGCTTAATTTTACTAGTCGCTACTGGGTTGTACATCTATCAACTCGGCACAGAGAGCTTATGGTACGATGAACTATTTAGCATTAACAAAACCCAGAGTGGGATATCACTGCCTCCCAAGAATCTGACACGTCCCTTTTATTTCATGATTCTCTACATTTGGATGCAGTTTAGCACTAGCACCGTTTGGTTGCGTGGGCTATCTGTGATTTTTGGACTAGGCAGTATCTTCCTAATCTACCTGCTGGGTCGTCGCTTAGCAGGAAAGCCAGTTGGCTTGATTGCCGCCCTCTTACTAACCCTCTCACCTCTGTTTATCAACCATGCCCAAGAGGTAAGGATGTACACCCTAATCCCCTTCTTAAGTTTAGGGGGTACCTTGGCTCTAGCTCATGCCCTTGAAAATCCCAGGTTTGCTGCCATCAACTGGTGGGCTGTGGCCAGGTTTCTAGCCCTGGTGACTACTCCCGTTAGTGTGACCTTGTTTCTGCCAGATATGGTATTAATTGGATGGCAGTTCCGTAATCAAAAGCGCCGATTATTTGCCTTTGGAATCAGGCTGCTGCTGATTGGGAGTTGTTGGCTTCCTTTGGTATCAGCAGTTAATGAGTCTTCCACTAAATTCCTCAAAGGTTGGGTTACACAGTACCCAAAACCCAACATTATCTTAATTATCTCTGAAGTCACCCACTTGACAGCTTTTTGGCCATTGAGACACTTACTAGGGTCAGGCATCAGTGCCAACGACCTGATGAAACAGCTCAATCAGCAGTCTATCATGGAGTGGCTTGTAGAGCATGTGTTAACCTCAAATCTTGTACCTTTGCTCTATTACATGGCATATACAGCCATGGCAATCGGCTTGCTTGCTATAGCTCTATTGAGCAGGCACCCCTCAACGAAACTCTGGTGGATTAAAGTGTGGGCATTATTACCTGCCGGATCTATCTTATTGATATCCTATGTTTCCAGTTCCATATGGAAAGCTCGCTATCTACTAATTGTATCCCCCTATTTCTTAATTCTTCTAGCAGCAGGCTTGATGCAAGTTTGGCGTTGGCAACGTCGGGTAGCTGTTTTAGTAACTCTGATCTACGCCATAGCAGTGGGTAGCGGTCTAGTGCATTACTACACAACTTTGTATCGTGTAGCAGGTGGTGCGCCAACTTGAGATTTTATTTATATAGTTCATTTTGTCTATACATCGTTTACTATTACCATTAATAGGTGGCATCCTGATGGGACTGACACCATCACCAACGGAAGCTTGGCCCCTAGCCTGGATTGCCCTAGTGCCGCTATGGTTCATAGTAGTCAGGGGTCAGAGTATTCGTGACAATGCTTTATCTGGTCTGATCTGGGGTATCGGTTATCACGGCTTAGCTCTATCTTGGATTACTGGTATTCACCCGATGGACTGGATGGGGGTACCATGGCTAGCTAGTATTGCGATCGCATTATTCTGCTGGATATTCATTACCCTGTGGGGAGCACTCCTAGTAGCTGTCTGGGCCATAGGAATATCCATAACTCAATCAATTAAATGGGTATCCACCAAAGCTACACAACAACGTGATCTAAATCCTGATCTAAATCGTGATATAAATCTCCCTACCCCCACTCAAAACTATGTTCTTTTAACCTCCTGCTTGCGGGTTCTAATCGGTACAGGCTTGTGGTGTGGCATAGAAACCCTGCGGAGTATGAGTCCCCTGTACTGGTCTTCCTTATCCTATACCCAAAGTCCCCATAACCTGATAATTTTGCACCTCGGTCAATTATCCGGTCCAATAACAGTTACAGCAGCTATTGTCGCCGTCAATGGTTTAATAGCTGAAAGCGGATTAAACGTTAGCAGGTTGAAGGTTAGCGGATTAAACGTTGGCAGGTTTAATGTTGGCAGGTTGAAGGTTGGCAGGTTTAATGTTGGCAGGTTGAAGGTTAATCAGTTGAAGGTTAATCAGTTGAAGGTTGGCAGGTTGAAGGTTAATCAGTT
Organism: Moorena sp. SIO3A2; assembly: GCF_010672265.1. NCBI lineage: Bacteria > Bacillati > Cyanobacteriota > Cyanophyceae > Coleofasciculales > Coleofasciculaceae > Moorena > Moorena sp. SIO3A2. Next base: position 168,754 of record NZ_JAAHHC010000007.1, on the reverse strand, counting down.
GAAGGTTGGCAGGTTTAATGTTGAAAGTGATCACAACAACCTTGGCCAAAAGGCCACGCTACGCGAACAACAAACCAACCTTGAACCTTCAACCCCTAAAAACCTTAAACCTTCAACCCCTAAAAACCTTAAACCTTCAACCCCTACAAACCTTCAACCTTCAACCCCTCAAAACCTTCAACCTTCAACCCCTACAAACCTTCAACCTTCAACCCCTCAAAACCTTCAACCTTCAACTCCTACAAACCTTCAACCTTCAACCCCTACAAACCTTCAAGATTCAACCCCTCAAAACCTTAAACCTTCAACCCCTCAAAACCTTCAACCTTCAACCCCTACAAACCTTCAACCCCTACAAACCTTCAACCCCTACAAACCTTTAACCGTTTTAGGTATAGCAATCGGGTTATTAATCAGCTTACATTTGCTCGGATGGTTACTGTATAGCAAACCAATTGAGCAATCAAAAGATTCTGCTATTAAAGTCGGTATTATTCAAGGAAACATCCCCAATGAAATCAAACTTTACTCCGCTGGCTGGCAGCGTGCTATAAAAGGTTACACTACTGGATACCAGACATTGGCAGATCAAAAGGTAGACGCAGTGCTAACTCCTGAAACTGCCTTACCTTTTCTTTGGGAAGAACAGGTTCGTACTGTTAGTTCCTTCTACTCAGCAATATTAGATAAAGGGGTTTTAGTTTGGGTAGGAGGCTATGGGCAAAGAGGGCGTAGCTTTACCAATAGTCTGTTTACTGTCACCGGTACTGGTGAGACTTTCAGCCGTTACGATAAGGTGAAATTAGTGCCATTAGGAGAATATATTCCTTTTGAAGAATTCCTAGGACGTTTAATTGACCGATTATCCCCTCTTGATGCTCATTTAGCAGCAGGTAAGCCTGACCAGTTATTAGAAACACCCTTTGGTCAAGCAGTGGTAGGAATTTGTTATGAGTCAGCTTTTTCTGAGCACTTCCGCTATCAAACTGCCGCTGGTGGGCAGTTTATCCTGACTGCATCCAATAATGCCCATTACAGTAATACTATGCCTGCCCAGCACCATGCTCAAGATGTAATGCGCTCCATTGAAACAGATAGGTGGACAGTTAGAGCAACCAATACCGGGTATTCCGGTATTGTAGACCCCCATGGCAAAACACTATGGCTATCGGGGATTAATACCTATGAGTTGCACGCAGATACGATTTATCGACGACAGACTCAGACTTTGTATGTGCGCTGGGGGAATTGGTTGACTCCGGTGTTATTAGGGTTAGGGGGAATTGGCTGGTTGGTGTTGGCTTGGTTTGGAGTTGGTGTTGGATTGGTCAATTGAACTGCCGTTGCATTTAATTTGCCTATTTCATTGACAAGGTAGTGATCAACATGTAGTGGTTTTGCTGCGGTAAGCGTCAAGGTTTCCGGGGCTAAAATCACTACTTTTGTACCACTAACCACCATTAGATCAACTTCACGTTTTAGCTCGTTTGCGACCAATAAACCTATAATAGGGAACTTTAAACCCAGGTAGGAATGGTAAATTTCCCATTTTTTCTGTCAAAGACACAGTATCAAATTTGTGATGCAAGTAGCCTAAGCGATTGGGACAAAGAAAAACGTTATCCGTGGCAAACCAAATCGGCCAGAAGTGACGAGCTAAAAAGGAATGACGTTGCCATCCTTGAGGGGGATGTTTGTGAGACACATAAAAATCCACAACCCCGATTATTCCCCCTGGCTTCAAAATCTGTTCAGCTTGCTCAATGGCCGCAAACCACTCGGGAATCATGGTTAAAGAATAGGAAAAAGTGACGATATCCGCCACCCCTTCTGGCGGTAAAAATTGAGTGATATCCGCTTCGACAGTGGTTACATTTGTCCAGCCGCGATCAGCTATTCGCCCTCGTGCCACTTCCAGCAGGGAAGGGGACAAATCCACAATGTAAATTTTACTAAACTTAGAGAGGCGATCGGCAATGGATTCCAAATTCGACCCCGTACCGCCGCCGAAGTCAACCCAGACGCTGCCATTGCTATCGCCATCGGCAAGGGATTGATAAAGTTCTTCTCGTCCTTTTAGCAAACGCCGACGAAACCGATCGTAATCCGTTGATTGAGTACGATAAAAGTTTTCCAATCGCTCTTGATGGCTATCCCCTCGGATCGGTTTGGCTAGATGATACACCGTTTTGAGATCGCTAATCAAGTCGGATAAAACACTCATTTTTTTGTATTCCCTCGCCAGTGGAAATGGTTTTAAGCAGTAACCAAATCTGCTATGTAAAAACTGCCGTAGGTCTGGACGCGATCGCTTGGGTGCAATTGGTCAGCCAATGCAGTATTGTACATCAATAAGTCTGGTAAAAACCGGTCTTTACCTCCATAACGCACTTGCACCGAATCGAGGTATTCCACTTTGAATCCCCCACTGCGAAACAAAATGCGAGTTTTATCACTGGCTCTAGTCAAAATAGCTTGCCATTCTTTTTGCAATTCTTCGTGATTATACTGACTCAGCCAGTCCATGTGGTCGAGAAGCACGAACCGAGAAATTCGAGCTTGACAATTTTCCAGAAAGTTGGTTATTGTGCTATTTTCCACCTGAATGCGATCTACTAACCCGGATTTTAGGCGCATAAAATTTTCTTCCTTTAAATATTGGGGACAGCAATCGGGGGAATATTCTCCATTCAGAAAAACTCGCCAAAAATAGTTATCTTGAATGGGGATCCTAGTAAAGACATTTTCGCAGCGTTGGCGTACAAAGGTCGCGATACTGCCTTCGTCGAGATAGCGTTCCATCTGTTGACGTTGCTGTGCGGGAACACCGAGCATCCACAGGACTAAATCGCTATTGAGGAAGCGATAGAGATAATCTTTCCAAAAGACCGGTTCGATCTCGCGCTGGTAAATTTCTTGCCGTTCTTCTGGGGTTTTGGCATTGAGAATGGCATCGAAACTTGGGCGAATTTTCAGGATGCGATCAATGTAGTAGTTGATAGCGAAAGCAAAATTACCCGTAGTTCCTCGAAAATAAAACGAGCGTCCGCTGTCGAATAATTTAGTTCCTTGTTTGTCCCAATACCCTTGGGAGGTTAAAGATAAATGGGAGCGCAGCTTTTGAGTATAAATCTCGTTAAACTGCTCCAACCTACCGCGACCGAACAATTGAAAAAATTGCTCGAAATCCAGTTCTCGAATCGCCGCAATTTTGAGTTCGAGCAACGCATTTTGTTTGGGATTGACATCGATAGCGTAAATTTGTTTGGGTGCGTCGAGAGCGTATTCCAAAGCGTTGCATCCCGCAGAGGTAATCACCACAACGGTATCGTCAGCTTGCAAGTTTAAGGCAACACGATCGAGTCTGGGATCTTCCCAGCAGGTAACGTAAACGAGATTCTGCTGATGTACCCAACTAAAACCAAGATATCGCCAGATATCTTTAATTGATTGCAATTTTGATAACACAGTTTAACCCTGATTAAATTTCCAGTAATACGGGAGCCTCAAAGCATCCAAAAGTAACTGCTTCTTGGGGTGTTTGCTGGCAAGCCAGAATCGAGCTATCGATTGAGCCTGCGATTTGTAAGGCTTGGGTTACCAGTTCCGAACAAAATATTCTTTGTATGTTCTGGCTATCAGAAGGAACCAAATATCGGTTAACTTTCAGCCAAGCTCCGATGGACTTCCAGCAGCTATACCTGACTTGGCGCTCATGAAGGTTCCACAGCCAATTTTGCATTTTATCGATCCCTTCCGAACTTAATGGTTTTGCCAAAGGAACCCACCAGGCTCGTCCGTAGTTTCGATAAGCATTGAGCCAATTCTCCAGGTAGTGAATTTGTACTCCTGGTTTACATTTTTGGTTTCTAAAATCGGGCAAACTTGTGTAACTTGTGGACTCAGCGATGGCCACCTTTGCCGTCCCGTTCCCTTCCAGATCGGTATCCAGAACAATCACCGTATGACTGTAATCGCTTCCGGTGAACCATCGAATCAGAGCAGCATCGATCTTCAGTCCAGAAAAAGTAATCAGATCTCCTGGTTTAAAGGGATAGAGAGACTCAATCAAATTTTGGGTTGGGCTAGGGCGAGGGCTTGTCAATCTAATTGAATCTAACATCAAATTATTCAACTCAATGACAGTAGATGTGAACTCGAGAGTCAACCTCAGTTTCGATCTCGATTCATTTTTTTTGGACAGAGTAATTATAGCCTATAGTGGAATTTTTGGGAAATAATTATTGTGATTATGTCCGCAATAACCTGTTGTTGGATCGGATGGAACACTCACCCCTCAACCGACCTAAAGATCACAAAATTCCCGAACTGCTGCCCAAATTAACGCCATTACATCCCGCAAACCATGATCGCTCTCCAATTCTATCAATTCAACCCAAGGGCGTTTACTACTGAAGTTCCCCCGTTCATTTGTACTACTATACTAGTTAAAGGCTCTCCCCGTAAGGGATAAGCGTGATTGAGCCAAAAAATTGTGTACCCATGTTGGTTCTTGAAGTATGTCTTCAATTGGAATATAATCCAAGTATAGGCACTGGTCGCATTTTTATTTGAGAACCAAATCGCTTCTTGATGCAATAGCGAGTGGGGGAAACCACGCCAGTTGCTCATGGGGGAGACCCCCAAGACCGCGCTGCCTCCCCAAGACCGCGCTGCATCGCTCAAACGCCCTTCAGCTCAACGTTGTGAGCATTCTCAATAAGACTGTACCCAGTAGCAATAAGTACCGGCAAGCCTAGGAACGCCACAGAGCTTGGGATTGAGGTTTCGAGTAGTTCAAACTTTGGGGGAACTTCAGTTACTAGCATAATCACGACTCTCGATCATAGGAATCACCTCATCATCGCACCCATGTAAAATCAGAGTAGGTACTTGTCGCCCTAGCTCCAAACCCTCATAATTACGGGCATTTTCTACAAACTGGTAGTGCAAGGGCAGCGTTCGCTGTTCTCGATAATGGTAAATCTCTAGATATCCCTCGGTGCGCCACTGATTGAGCTGTTCTGCGCCTAATTTCGGCAACCAATGGCCAAGGAAGCCAAATGCTGGTGCTAGTAGAACCAGTCGCTTAATTTGTAGATTGTTTTGTGCTAAGTGTGCAGCGGTAAAAGCACCCAAACTAGAACCGATTAACGTGACTGGTGTTCCCTCTAAGGGCAGTAATGCTGCCACTTGACTAAGCTGGCGACTTATTGTTAAATGATTAAAGTCATCTTGATTAAGGTTGGTATACAGTTAGTAAAAATATCACAGTATCTACCAAAATATCCGACAATAGGGGAGATTAAAGACATGGCACTAGTACCACTCTGCCAGGCGGTCGAACTTACGGGACTCTCTTTGAAGTTACCGTAAGAAGAAAGAAGCCTTAATAATAAAGATTTAACCCTTTTACGCATAGCCTACTAACCAGAAAGGCTTCTTTCTTCTAAGGTTTCGTCTCAAAGAACACTCTGAGAAAGTATGCAGATAATGGCACGATCAAATGGGAGCGAACCCCAAGCGGCACCAGACTTTTTGACACAGAAAGCAAGCTTAGCTTTGGAAAAGGATAAACAAAGCAATCAGTCACAATCTGTTACTGCCTCCTCAGCAGCAGCAAACAAAGAGACGACCTGGCCAGACAACTCGCCTATATGCACTCGAAGTTCCCACAAGCGGAAATCATCCGCGACCTCTGGTGATGTCTCAACTACAAAAGCAAAGGTCAAAGAACCATACTGGAGCGACTTATGCACTCAGATCAGCTCACGATTGTTGTTGCCTGTCTCGACAGACTTACCCGATTCGGGTTTGAACTGTTTGAGTATTTGGTCAGTCTCAACAGTGGAAAAATCCTGGTTCTCGACAACCCTGAAGGCTGTCGAGAATCAGAAATCAGCGCCGCTCGCGAAGGGTGACCAAAGGTCAATCTTCTGTGAATCATTCACGTCTTTTCTGGCCGAGTCCACGGACAATGAAAATACGGCACAAAAATCAAAAAAGATCCGACTGTTCCTAAATGCTGATCAACGTGCAACCATTCGGCAGTGGTTTGGAGTATCCCGTTATGTGTTCAATAAGACCGTTAAAATCCTTGAAAATGGTGAAATAAAAGCCAACTGGAAGGCTATCAAAACTGATATCCTAAACAGTTTACCCGAGTGGTGTAAGGCAGTACCTTATCAAATCAAGTCTATGGCGATTAAGGATGCCTGCACCGCTGTCAGGGAAGCTAAAAAAAAGTATAAAAAGACAGGACTTATAAATCGGGTTAGATTCAGATCTCGCAAGAATCCCGTTCAGTCTTGCTACATTCCTAAGTCGGCTGTCTCAGTCAAGGGAATTTACCACACTTTGCTTGGTGAGCTAACCTTTGCTGAAACACTTCCCGACAATATTTGTGATTGTCGATTAACTAGCACCAATGGGGGCTATTACCTGGTAGTTCCCCACAAAGTAACTAGATCTAAAACCGAGAACCAAGGTAAGGTAGTTGCTCTTGATCCCGGTGTCAGGACTTTTTTGACATTATGAGCGTGAAGATTCTGTAGGCAAAATCGGCCATGGTGACTTTTCCAGAATTCAGCGTTTATGCCACCATTTGGATAATCTGATCTCAAAAATCAGTAAGGCCAAAGGTAAGCAGAAACGTCGAAGGAGAAAAGCGGCTAGACGCATGGTAATAAAGATCCAAAATTTAGTCAACGAATTACATCACAAAGCTGCCCGATTCCTGGTGGATCATTTTGATGTGATATTGCTTCCCACCTTTGAGACATCTCAAATGTCAAGAAAGCCAGGTAGGAAAATCAGGTCTAAAACGGTTCGCAATATGCTAACATTTGCTCATTACCGATTCAAAGAATTTCTTAAGCATAAAGCCCAGGAAACAGGAAAACTTGTGGTTGATGTCTGTGAAGCCTATACCAGCCAAACTGTTAGCTGGACTGGTGAACTAGTTAATATTGGCGGCAGCAAAACTATTAAGTCAAAAATTGATGGTCACGTAATGGATTGACCTTTGGTCACGCTTCGCGAACGTGATCTCAATGGCGCACGAGGAATTTTTCTTCGTGCCTTGGGAGATACCCCCTGGCGCTCGTAATCAGCTTGCATTGGCGGGCTAAGATCTACTTTGGTAGATTTTGGTAGCTAAAAAGTATCGGTCAGGAATTGTTAGAGAGACATTGAGGCCAGCGAAAGCTTGCTGTAGATACACCGCCTTGGCTGACTCAGGGCTAGATGCAAAACCGTGTAGATAAATAAAAAATCTCAAAATCCTTATCCTTTGTGGTTCTCCCTAATCGGATAGAGGGTTTTGCTGGCGGCGCTGTCTCATGAATTGAGCAAACTGGATGCGTTGTTCAGGAGTCATCACCTCTCGCATCTGCAACATACTCTCAAGGTGTAACTTTCCTAGCTGCTGGTTCAATAGTTGAACCTGTTGATATTGAGTGTGGATAGTTTCTCTGTCAGCTGTACCCACCATCAAATCACCTAATTTCTGTTTCGCTTGACTCAGTTCCTGGCGAAGATCTATAATAGACTCTTCATACTCCAGCTTAATGGCTTGTAGCTGCTGCCTTTGCACCTGGTTGAGATTGAGTTGCCTCATTAACCTATGCTTACTCGATTTTAATTGTTGTTGACCCTCAGGGTTGGGAATCAATTGAGAGGTTATAGGCTTGGTATTAGCTACAGCAGTGCAGCCAGTCAGGGTAACCATGAGAATTGACAAAACATAACCTGGACGTAACAACATGGAAGTTACCTATAAATGTCTTTAATTTAAAGTTTGTAAGAAATATTGAAGGTTGAAGGTTGAAGGTTGAAGGTTGAAGGTTGAAGGTTGAAGGTTGAAGGTTGAAGGTTGAAGGTCGTTCGCCCTTGGCCTTCCCGTAGGGTAGATTGAAGGTTAAAAACCCACTTTTCCCTTGCCACAGCCGTTGGCTAGAGCCAACCTATTCACACGTCAAACGTTATCCTCTATAGGTGATCCTGAGGTGATCGTTCCTACTATGGGCGTTTATTTATTGTCCAGTATTGGCTAAGATCATCCAATTAGCTGGTGGACCATGACTGACATTGCTAACAGATGTCTCTCCCACAACTCCATGCCAATTTTTCTCTAAGAAAGCTTCTAGAGTGGTTACGTTGTGGGTGCGGTAACCACTCCAAGCCATCAGTAAACCAACAGCGATCGCTGATGGAAGTAACCAAAGCTCTGGTTTACGAGTAGGGGGTGGAGATTTAGCGATCGCATTGATAACTCGTTCCTCCAAGTCAAATGCTGCTGGTGGAGGACTAGGTCGATGTTGGCGCAGAAATGCTTGCCATTGTTCGTCATCAGGTTGAAACTGAGTCATGGCATCTCTCCTTGTTGTTGGATGATATATTTCCTTAGGGAAGTTCGAGCGTGGAAAAGACGAGACTTAACCGTTCCGAGAGCTATGCCCAAAATTTTAGCAACTTCCTTTTGTGGCAAATCCTCTAAATCATGTAGCACCAGCACAGCACGATGGTTTAAGCTCAGCTGCTGCATTCCTTTTTGAATCATGTCCTGATAGTGCAACTGCATCAGATCAGGAGTGTAGGAGGATTTGGCATTTTTTAGGGGTAGATCAGCTGTGTCTTCTGGAAGTTGAAGGCTGAAGGCACGTTGCCGTTGCAACTTGCCCCGCTGATCCGATGCCACATTCCAGCAGATCCGGTAAAGCCAGGTGGAGAACTGTGAGGGTTGCCGCAGTTTTGGTAAACCTTTCCAAACTCGTAGGAACACCTCTTGTACTAAATCATCAAGAGCATAAGCACCACATAGCTGATATATAGTTGACCTGACGCGCTGCTGATAGCGTCGGTATAGTTGGCGAAAACTCTGCTGGTTCCCCTGTTGGCACTGCAATACCAACTCTGTGTCTGTGCTGGTTGTTTTTGCAGCAGCAGAATCTTCTTTAGAAGCCTGGGCTGATCTGACTGACAACTCTGGGTTCTCCCTCACCGCTTTGTTTTCCGATGTTATTTAGACTCACTGGCCAACAGAATGGTTCAATCTGGTAAAAGTTTAGCCAGAAATGGAGCCAGCGGGGTTAGGCTGACCGTAAGCATTCAGCTATCAGCGTGTCGCGTATCAGCTAATGCCCACGCTACACCGAACAGCCAAAGGCCTGTGGCCACGCTACACCGAACACTTTATGCCCATAGCGCACGCTGTCTTGATCCAAAGCGCGAGTGGGGGAAACCCCCGTGAGGCCACTGCATCGCTACTGTTCGCGCAGCACCTCAAGTAGCGCAATCGGTGTTTTTGAATAAAATAAGCTGACGGCTGATGGCTGACGGCTGATGGCTGACGGCTGACCGGGTTTGGGTTAAGTCAGAAGATAGAAGACTCAACAGCTCTAGGGATTGCTGGTCTTACTGACACAACAATCGGTCGCAAAACCCTACCCCCGTTGGCCCGATACCCGACACCCGGTCAGCCCCTTAACTTTCTTATGTTCACAAGAATCACGGAAAATTTGCATATATTTACCAACTCTTTAATGTCGAGTGACTTTTGATATGATTAAATTTTATTAGTATTTCCATATATAGGTTGCATCTAACCGATGGCAGGGTTGGTAGCTAATTCGCACCAATACCAAAAATTATTTTATTGTGCAATCTACCTAGGGGGAGCCCCTGAAGAACTTATGGAGTCTAGAAGTTCTATAGATCTCGATCTTAGCCAATACAAACTGCTATTGAAACGTCGTTGGCTGCCAGCAGTTGCTATTTTCCTATTTACAGTTATCTCAGCTGCCTGGTCTACCTTGTTTCTCAAGCCTTCCTATGAAGCTGAAGGAAAACTACTGTTTAAGATAGACCGAACCGCTTTCTTGACTGGGTTGGGGGAGGAAATTGACCAGTTACGCCCTCTGGTTGATGCCCAGAACCCTCTGAGTACTGAAGTTGAGGTGATTTACTCCCACCCGCTTCTGCAACAGATCATTGATCAACTCAACCTCACTGATAACGAAGGTCTACCTTTGCAACCGGAAGCCCTCAAAAGAAAGCTCACTGTCAAAATTGTGGGTGGCACCGATGTGGTTAGGCTTTCCTACAAGGGTAAGAACTCAGAAAAAGGGGCTGCGGTGATCAATCAATTAATGAGGCTTTATATAGAGAATCAGATCCTATCCAAAAAGTCGGAAGCAGCAAAAGCCCGTGAGTTTATTACTAACCAACTTCCTCAAAGTGAAGCCAATGTCAGGCAAGCAGAAGCTGCTCTACGGCAATTTAAGGAACGCAATCAGGTTGTATCCCTCACAGAAGAAGCCCGGTCTTTGGTAGCGGTGATGGCTGACTTAGACAGCCAAATTACTACAGTTCAAGCTCAACTTGAAGAAGCCAATGCCCAAGCTGCTGGCTTGAGAAACCAGGTCGGTCTTAATCCCCAGCAAGCAATTGCTATCAGTGCTCTGAGTCAGTCTACTTCAGTACAGGGCGTACTCCAAGAACTGCAAGAGGTTGAGCGGCAATTAGCGGTTTCGAAAAATCGTTACGGTAAAAATCACCCGATCATGATTCGGCTCACCAAGCAGCAACGCTCCCTCAGAGGTCATTTACAACAGCAGATTAATCAAATACTAGGCTCTCAAAGTCTGGCTGGTACTCAGATACAAATTACTCAAGGGCTTTTAGAAGTTGACCAGCTCAAACAAAAACTGATTAACGATTTTATTGAATCAGAAGTCAAACGTCAAAGTTTAGCAGAAGGATTATCAACTCTTGCTAAGGCTAGAATTGCCTATGAACAACGGGTAAATGTTCTTCCTCGGTTGGAGCAAACTCAGCAGCAGCTCGAACAACGAGTCCAAGCTGCCCGCTTGACCTATGAAACCCTGTTGAAAAATCTCAATGAATTAAAGGTCGCAGAAAACCAAGATACCGCTAATGCTCGCATCATTGAGCCAGCAATAGTCCCTAAAAAGCCCTTAGGTGATAAGAAAATAAAGGTGTTGGCTCTAGGGGTGATGTTGGGGGTCACACTGGCCACGACTGCTGTCTTGCTCTTGGAAATGAGAGACCGCTCTATAAAAACTCTCAAAGAAGTCAAGCAGTTGTTAAGATATCCTGTGCTAGGGGTGATTCCAGTTTTCAAGCACAAGAAGCTCTCCCGTCGTCGGGATGACCTATTTTTCGGAGGGGAATTGCCCGTAACAGAGCAGCCTCATTCCATGGTGAGTGAAGTCTACCGAATGATTCAAGCGAATCTGAAATTTCTCAGGTCTGATCACCCACTTAAAGTTATTGTAGTCACTAGCTCCGTTTCCAAGGAAGGCAAATCTACGGTATCAGCAAACTTGGCCGCTGCTATGGCTCAACTGGGGCGTCGGGTTTTGCTGATTGATTCCGATATGCGTCACCCCTGTCAGCATTATATTTGGCAAGTAATGAATGTGGCTGGTTTGAGCCAGGTACTGATTGGTGAAGTGCCTCTAGAGCTTGCCATCTGTAAAGCCATGGAAAATCTTGATGTTCTCACCGCTGGGGTAATGCCTCCTAATCCTTTGGCACTCCTGGATTCAAAGCAAATGGCTTCCCTGATTCAGGAATGTTCAACCCAATATGACTTTGTGATTATTGATGCCCCACCCTTACTTCTGACTGCTGATGCCCTTTGCTTAAGTCCAATGACTGATGGCATGTTGTTGGTGGCTCGACCAGGTGTGCTGGATTTCGCTAATGCTAATGTGGCTAAACAAATGTTAGATAGTTCCGGTCAGACGGTTTTGGGTTTGGTGGCTAATGGTGTCATTCAAAAAGATGAATCCATTGGTTACTTTTACCAGTCACAGGAATACTTCCATTATGGCTCAGTAAGAAGATTGGTACAGCGTCAAGCCCAGACTAAAAAAACCTCGAATGTTTCCCGGAGATGATTCAAAACTATGAATTATGAATACTCCCTATTCCCTAGACAAAAAAACACTATAAATTAATGATTGAATACCCTGGATCAATCCAGACTATAAATAGACTAAACACCTATTTTTTTATGAATTAATAAATAACTACTTAACTGATGAATATAGTGAGCAATTAAGCATTATTATTAAACTATCAAATCCGGTTAATTACTTACCCAACCAAATAGGATGTTTGGGAATAGGTAATTACTAATCAGTAATCCTAAACTAGATAATCATCAACTACCAATTTACCGATTAGTAATATTGATGATTAGTCAAGCCGACATGATCGTCATGCTTTTATAGATTAGGTTTACTTTTATCTAAAAAGTTATCTAAAAAACTATCATGAAAACCCCTGTAATTGCTATTGGACTGGATGCAGCTGACCCGCTATTGTTGGAGAATTGGATGTCCCAAGGACATCTGAAGACCCTCAACAAAATACGGCAACAAGGAATCTATGGTCGCCTGAACAATACCGTTAACTACAACAAGAAGACAGTTGAATTTTCCTCCACTGAACCCTTGTGGGTGATGTTTTCTACCGGTTGTTTACCAGATAAAACCGGTTTTTGGGATACGATAAAATTTTATCCAGACACTTATAAAGTAGTCTGCGACAAAATTTATAGTGGATACGATTATAAAGAATATAATCCCTTTTATGCCTTAGGGGATGACTACCGGGTTGCTGCCTTTGATGTACCAGTATCAGCACTGTCAGATCAAATTAATGGCTTACAAATTTTGGGTTGGGGGGGACATTATCCCTTTGTGCCAAGCCATTCCCAACCGCCGGAATTATTGCCCAATATTATTGCCCAATACGGCAAAAACCCAGTGCTCCATAAAGATAATGGTCGCTGGTGGGATCCAGTTTATTTTAAATGGATTCAGCAAGCTCTAAAAACTAGTATCTCCACCCGCTCAGAGATTTGTCGGGATTTACTTCAGCGTGAACCGTGGGACTTGTTCGTGACCGCTTTCGGTGAAACTCACAGTGCTGGTCATGACCTGTGGGACCGCAGCCAACCAGATCACCAGCTCTACCCTTACCAGAGCAAAAAGAATGGTAAGGCTGGAGACCCCATGCTGAAAATCTTTGAAGCGGTGGATGATGCGATCGCAAAAATTATCGCTGCTGCGCCTAAGGATGCCTATATCTTGTGTTTCGCAGTTCATGGCATGGCTGCCAATGTTACCGACTTGATGAGCATGATGTTCCTGCCAGAATTGGTCTATCGGTATAACTTCCCTGGCAAGTATGCCATTACTCCCAGCAAAATCGGAGTCACTCCCCCACCACCAATTACTCGTCCAATCCGCAACTCTTGGCCAGGGGAAGTATGGCGACAGATTTATGAACCCAATCCCATTAAGCAGTTGTTCAACACCTGGACCCATAAAGCCTTTTTACAATCTGGCCAGCACGGTTTACTCTCTCCTTATCCCCTCATGAAGCACAGAGTGCAATTGGGTTGGATGCCAGCTACTCTATATACTCCCCTGTGGCCCAAGATGAAAGCCTTTGCTTTACCGGCCTTTGCTGATGGACATATTCGCATCAACCTCAAAGGACGGGAACGAGATGGTATTGTTGAGCCTTCCGAGTATGATGCTCTGTGCGATAACCTAACAGACTTCCTTTATCGCCTTACCGATGGTAGGACAGGAGAACCATTAGTTAAACAAGTAGTGCGCACCCATAACGTAGCCACAGATGATAACCCCAAACTGCCAGATGCTGACCTAGTAGTCGTATGGCACGAGTGTCCCACAGATGTAGTGGATAGTCCTGATGTGGGACGCATTGGTCCAATTACCTATAATCGTCCTGGTGGTCACCGAGCCAGAGGCTTCTTGATGGCAACTGGACCAGGAATAACCCCAGGTTCTAGTTTGCCAGAGGCTCATCCTGTAGATATAGCCCCAACCATCTTGAGGTTGATGGGAGCACCGATTCCTGACTACTTTGATGGCAAATCTCTAGTTAGTCCGACTTTATCCATCTCAGCTTGACATATAAATCAACCCTAGGGATAGGGTTTCATTTCCCTATCTGGGTAATTCCTGAGCCTCTTAGATTCAGCAGGTTTAAGGGTGTAGATTCACTCTTAGCTGGCCAGATAATACTAACTTGAAACAATGCCATCCATTGCCCTAGTTCGCAAGTATAGGATTAACCCATTGAAATCCTATACTTGCAGATTTAGATCAGGTTTTGTATACAGGTTATCTTTTCACTAAAACAATTTTTGTATAAAGTAAGCTTTTGTAGAAAATAATCACTGCTTAATATCAAGTTTAGGAGTATTATTACTCTTAGGTCAGGGTTTAAAAAACCTGTGAAGTCAAGCAATATCATGGTTTTGAAATGCCATAATCGTGGCGAAACTTGCCTATTCCTTCCCCAGCAAGCTTGCTACATTTATATGGCTAGTTTCATTATACCACAAAGAAGCCTCCAAACATGATATAAGTTCTGAATTAGTAACTTTTTGCATATAACATTATGACTACAATAGTATACCTACAATTTTTTGCTATAAACCAAGGTTCATGAGAAAAATTTTGGCATTTTTTGAACCGATTTTCACTACTGTTTCCTTGGTGCTCTATTCAGGAGGAGTACTCACTGTAATTTTATCAGGAGGCAGAAGTGAGGGGGATGTCATACAAGAATTTGATTCCTCCCTCAGTAGATTGCTGTTCGTATTAATTTATCTCGTTACCTTTTTCCTCCTAACACTACGGTGGAAAAAGGTACTTTATGTCCTCAGTAAAGATAGGTGGCTGAGTCTGTTGGTGGGGATAGCAGTAGTATCTGTTTTCTGGTCTTCTGAACCAACAACGACTATCAACCGTGCTGTTGCCCTAATTGGCACAACCTTGTTTGGTGTTTACCTCGCCAGTCGCTACACCATGAAAGAACAGCTAGAAATGCTGGGTTGGGCGTTCGGAGTAGCAATATTGCTCAGTTTTCTGTTTATTGTGGCTCTGCCGAAATACGGGATTATGGGGGGAGTTCATGCTGGAACTTGGCGAGGAATCTACGTCCATAAAAATGTTCTTGGCAAAGTAATGGTGCCCAGTGCAGTCGTATTTTTGCTCCTAGCTATTCGGGGCAAAAAAAATAATTTACTGTTGTGGGGGGGGTTTGGCTTTGCCGTAATTCTTTTACTATTTACAACTTCAAAAACTGCACTGGTTAGTCTTATAATTATGTTATTATCTCTATATCTATACCGGATGTTACGGTGGCGATATTACTTACTGATTCCGGCTATATTTGCCATGACAACATTCGGAGGCAGCGTCTTAATCTGGTTGCTAGATAATGCAGACGCTTTGCTAGGTGCAATCGGTAAAGATGCTACCTTAACCGGTCGTACAAAGCTATGGCCCTTCGTGTTGGACATGATTGAGAAACAGCCGTGGTTCGGTTATGGCTATGGTTCATTCTGGAATGGCTTGAATGGTGAATCTGCCTATGTCTGGCGTGCAGTATTGTGGCCAGCTCCCAACGCCCACAACGGCTTGCTCGACCTATGGCTAGCTTTAGGAATCTTGGGAGTATTAATCTACCTAATTGGATTTAGTTTTAGTTTACTAAGAGCTATTGCTTGGCTTCGTGTAAGTAAAACATCAGAGAATCTCTGGCCATTATTGTTATTAACCTATACCGTGTTAGCCAATATCACAGAGACATCAGTGATGATACAAAACAATATCTTTTGGGTGCTATACACATCTGTAGCTCTTTCGGTGCTTATTCCATTAGAGCGACAACAAAACCTATTGAAATGAATGAAAACTGTCAGTTATTAGTCAGCATTGTAATCAACAACTACAATTACGGTCAGTTTCTACCTCAAGCAATTGACAGTAGCCTGAGTCAGACTTATCCAAATACCGAAGTCATTGTGGTGGATGATGAGTCCACTGACAACTCTCAGGATATTATCAATAGCTACGGTGAGCAAATTACTCCTATCCTCAAAAAAAATGGTGGGCAAGCATCAGCGCTCAATGCCGGTTTTTATGTCAGCCGTGGGGAGATTGTAATTTTTTTAGATGCTGATGATTACTTATTCCCTAATGCGGTGTCCGAAGTGGTAGCCGTTTGGAAACCAGGGGTAGTTCAGGTGCAATATCGTTTAGAGTTGGTCAATGCCCTTAGTGAATTTATTGGTATCCATCCAGCTCCAGACATAACATTTGATAGTGGCACCGTTTGGCCAATTTTGTTGGAGAAGGGAAAGTACAGCAGTACTGTAACCAGTGGCAATAGTTTTGCACGGTCAGCACTAGCTCAAATTTTTCCTATACCCGAATCTGATTTTACCATAGCTGCTGATGGTTATCTAGTCACCCTGAACCCATTTTATGGGCAAGTGGTATCGATTGAAAAACCCCTTGGGGCATACCGACAACATGGGAAGAATTTGTGGGCTTTTTCTAAGGGAACCATTCCCATTGAACGGTTTCGTCGGTCTATCAACCATGATTTTATCAAGTATAACTATTTAGTAAGCAAGGCGACTGAGTTCGGCTATCACGTATGCCCGGATTTGAGCTTTCGTGACCCCAATCATTTGATTCACCGTATCGCTTCTTTACGACTAGATCCTCACCATCATCCTTTTGCTTCTGATTCCCCTGTAGTCTTAGCTTACAAAGGATATTGCTCAATCTGGAAATATTCTAAATTTAATTGGAAAAAGAAGCTACTCTGGAGTCATTGGTTCCTGTGGGTAGGACTAATGCCCTATAGTCTTGTAAAACCAGTAATTTATTGGCCCCTTAGTTCAGCATCTCGTCCTAAAATTATTCTCTGGCTAGCAAAAATAATCCGCAGAGTTATACGCATCTTGACTTATCAACAAGTTACGGATTAACTCCTCAGGGTAAACGCATCGAAATTTGTATCAAAACTTACAGTTAAAAAGTAAACAATAGTATCAAAAATCTAGAATCACCCTGGTTATTATCAATAAGCCCAATTTATTCTCAATTATTGGCCGTGTTATCCAAGGTCGATTTGAGAGTACTCTACATTCTGGTTGCGTACGCAAATCCGACTTTGATTTTTGTTCAAAGTCAACGAATTTTCCGCTGACTTTGAACAAAAAAACTGATTTAGGATGGGATTTATGGGAATTTACCCAAAAAATTGAGTTAATGATATTTTTGTCTGTTACCATTTATACCAAATTAGATGCGTTTACCCTGATTAACTCCTGGTTAATATATCTTAAATAATTGGTAGGAGCTGGGTAGTAATAATTACCCAAAAGTATACTAGTTAATAGTCTTATATAATAAGGTCATGATTTCTTACTCAAATTATTCTCTAGTTAGGGAAAATAATCCGTATTAATACCTAAATTTGCGTAGAGATAATCAGCTAAATTACTTAGGATAATCAGCAATATAGTCAATTGTTTTATAGATTTTAATCTAGGTATAATTAACAACGGCGAAATAGCAGTTCGATATTACGAGACAGTTTTTAGTGACTTTACCGAACTTTTTAATCATTGGAGCCCAAAAGGCTGGAACTACCTGGTTAGCCCATAATCTCAGGGAACATCCTGAGGTATTTATACCTGGAAATGAGATTCATTACTTTAATAAGACCTATAATCTCAATCAAGGTATTGAATGGTATAAAAACCATTTTGCTGATGTTAATGGAGAAAAAGTTATTGGAGAAAAAACTCCTAATTACTTATGGATCGATCCATTGCCTGATGCCCAGGGTAAAGTCTACTATGACCCCCTCGAAGAAATTCCCTATTCCCATCGGCTGATCTACGAAACATTGCCTGAAGCAAAGCTTATTGTAGTCCTAAGAAATCCAGTTGAACGAGCCATTGCTGCTATAAATCACTTTATCAAAAATGGAGCTATATCTCTCAATGATGACCTTGATGAACTATTAGTTGGTGATCAACAACCCCTAGTTGAGCGCTATGGCATCATCGACATGGGACGATATTATCGCCAACTGCAAGGCTACTATGACTACTTCGATCCTAAGCAAATGCTAATTCTAGTCTTTGAAGAAGACATTGCTCAAAACTCAGACGATTCTCTGAAAAAGGTTTGTGAATTCCTTGAGATAGATTCTTCGTTTGATTTTAGTAAAAAGTATAAAAAAGTCCATAAAAGCACTAGTTCACCAATTGCTCGTTATCTCGGAACCCGTTTCCCATTTATGCGTGGCTTGATTAATCGTGTTGATCAGCGCTTACCCTTACAACACCAAAAGCTTCGACCCAGTCCATCAGCGATTCAAAAACTCTACACTATCTATGCCAATGACAATCAAAAGCTCTTCAAATTATTAAGGCGGGAGATATCGGCATGGCACAGCAAAGAATTAGTGGGATTAAGCAGCTAGTCA
This sequence comes from Moorena sp. SIO3A2, assembly GCF_010672265.1. Lineage (NCBI taxonomy): Bacteria > Bacillati > Cyanobacteriota > Cyanophyceae > Coleofasciculales > Coleofasciculaceae > Moorena > Moorena sp. SIO3A2. Next base: position 150,388 of record NZ_JAAHHC010000007.1, on the reverse strand, counting down.
GCCTAAGGGTGAGGATAATAAAAAATTAGCCATATAAGTAGGGATAAATCAGATAATATATAAGTTGCCTTCAGAGATATTATGATGCTAACTTTTAGAGTAATATCTTCGATGGCAACTTGGTATAAGTCATACCAATAATTCGCTGATTGTCTTCTTAGTCTGGGTAATCAGAGATGATTTTCGATCAGTTACCAACTTGGCAGATAATCCTGGCAGCAAAAAGGTATGATCCAAACTACTTGATATGAATTTTCAATCCCTCAAATCCAGGCTCATTGGCATATTTCAGAAATCCCTAGTACGTAACACCTTGTGGATGCTATTGGCTAAATTTCTGAAGATGATTGTCCAAGCGGCCTATTTCGTGATTATTGCTCGTACCCTCGGTGCTCAACAGTATGGTCTGTTTGCTAGTTTGACGGCTTTAGCGGCGATTATATCACCTTTTGCTACCTGGGGTAGTGGAGATGTTTTAATTAAAAATGTCTCTAGAAACCGAGCCTTATTCAAGGAATACTGGGGCAATGCGCTGTTGATGGTTTTTACCTCTAGTTTGGTGCTAATTGCCTTAGTTATGCTTATAGCTCCAGCTATTTTACCTCAAGGAACGTCGCCCCTGCTAATATTTTTGGTATTTTTGTCTGACTTACTCTTTTTGAAAATTTTAGCCACCGCTGGTCAGGCATTTATCGCGGTCAGTCAGCTTAAGCACACCGCCCAGATTCATTTTTTACTCAGTCTAAAAAACTTAGTGGCAACACTTTGTTTTGTCAGCTTCTTTCAGACATCAGATATTGTAGTTTGGGCAGCTTTATATCTGGCTAGTACAGCAATAGCAGCTGGGGTTGGATTTCTGATGGTACATCGGATGTTAGGAACTCCTAAATTGGCAATATCAAAGATCAAGCCGGAGATGCTTCAGGGATTCTACTTTTCTGTCAACCTTTGTGCTGAAACGGTTAACAACAATGTAGATAAAACCATGCTGGCGCGTCTTTCTACATTACAAGCTACAGGTATATATGCTGCTGCATACCGTTTAATTGATGTGGCATTTGTCCCTGTACAATCTCTGTTAGCCGCTTCCTATGCCAAGTTTTTTCAGAAGGGAGCCGCTGGCATCCGGGGAAGTCTCAATCTGGCCAAGCGTCTATCACCAATTGCTGGTATGTACGGAATAGCTGCTGGTATCGGGTTGTTTATCTCGGCTCCAATGGTACCCTACATCATAGGTGAAGACTATAGTGAGGTAGTCAATGCCTTACGTTGGTTAGCACCGATACCGTTTTTTAAAGCCATGCAGTTTTTTGCGGCGGACACCCTAACTGGTGCTGGATTTCAAGGGTTGCGTAGTAGCATACAAGTAACGGCAGCTCTGTTGAACTTTTCGTTAAACCTTTGGTTAATTCCTCTGTATTCATGGAAGGGAGCTGCCTGGTCAAGTTTAACCTCAGATTCCTTGAGGATGCTCAGCTTATGGCTATTAGTGTTTGTCTTATATCGGCAAGAGGTGACTAGAAGCAAGCGCCTTCAAGAATCGGAACATTAATCTTTATCCCCTTTCTCTAAGAGGGATGCAACATAACATTCTTGGGTAATTGCTCATAGCTAATTGCTCATGGGTAATCGGTAATCGGATCACCATTACTCATGACCTTGGCTGATTTTTACAAAAAATTTGCTGTTACTTAGGATGAAATTTCACTTTCTTTAATAAAGCTTTACATAATTTTTACGGATATTCTCTTACAATCAACTAGAGCTAGCAATAAGTCTCTGGCAAAGCCAATCAGCACGTTGCCTTGCTTTTAATTCCTACCTCGGACTTCTAACTAAAGTCTGGGTAAAATGCTATTGCTCGTGCTTTTGACAAATCTCGTAAGGAATCAAAGATAGCCAGTGATCAACTAGACCGCCCTACTATGGCAGGTAGGAGTTAGGTGAATACTTAGTCTACAAGACTTTGCCTACTCCTGTTCATCAAGTAGTTCCTCCAGTGACTCTAAAGTATTTATAGTGTATGACTAGCATCACCAAAATTCCTCAATTCTTGATGCAGTCGCTCATGGTTTGGGTTCTGTGTGCGGAACCTGCGTCCGCACCTGTCTTGATGCAGTCGCTCATGGGGGAAACCCCCAAGACCGCGCTGCATCGCTGTAAGCCCCGTGGAAACCACGGCAGTTGCTCATGGGGGGAACCCCCAAGACCGCACTGCCTCCCCAAGACCGCGCTGCATCGCTTCCAACCCCTGACTACTATATTGCTCCGATTAATACAAAGGGTTATATTGCCGACGGATTTCCGATTCATATCTTTTCAAAATCTGAACTACTCAAATCCTTGGATATTGCTAACAAAAAAATAATTTGTATTTAACTAGTGCTCTCGATATATTTTGTCAAGATCAAGTGGGAAATTTCCCTAACTATTATTGAGCATATATCTTGATAATATAGTGAAATTATACATTAGTTTAAATCTGCTTAATTTATGAAAAATCTAGGTTATTGAATAATTCCAAGTCACTGCTGATAATTATCATGACTAATTCTATAGGAGCAAACAACTGAGAGGAAGAGTAGCGCTATTATGAAGATTACATTAGTATGCCATGATATTCCCTATCCGCCCATCCATGGGGCGCGATTAGACATGTGGCGAAGGATAAAAGCTTTCTCTAATTTAGGGACTGATATACAAGTTATCTGCTGGTGTAGCCATACTCCAAAACCAGAGGAAGTCCTGGAAATTAGGAAGTATGCCAAGCAAGTTTTTTTTATAAAGTTTCCAAGGACAGTCGGTTCTTTTATTCGGCGGATAATTGACTTACTCAAGTATCCTTTGGAAGTTACATCTAGAATTGTTAGAGGTAAAGAATTCAAGCTATTACTGTCTGATGTGGCTGGGTTTAATCCTGATGTTATATTCCTGGATGGTATTCACGGTGGAGAAGTAGCAAATCAGTTAAGTCAACACTTGAATCTGCTGCTGGTTATTCGCTCTCACAATATCGAGCATTTGTACTATAAGCGAAAACTTGCGTCTGCCAAAGGGTTAAACAAGCTCAAACGATATTTATCACTGTCTAACTTGGAAACCTATGAAACAAATTTACTAAAAAATAGTACTTTATTTTACGATATCTCCCTAGATGACCTAAATTTTTGGAGAAGTCAAGGATTGACCAATGGTCGCTACTTACCGCCTCTGATTGAGTTTCATGAAGAGAATAGGGAAGCAATATCCAGAGATAAACTAAGCACCAATCCTGTCTATGATATCGTTTTTTTGGGTAACCTCTTTTCGGACAACAATGTAGCGGGAATAATCTGGTTTATTACCCAAGTTATGCCGATGATACGTTTGGCGTTACCAACATTTACTGTTTTAATAGCGGGTTCAAATCCTGTCCAGCACGTTAGGCAGCTATGTGAGGAAACTGCAGAAGTTGATCTGAAAATAAATCCAGTGTCTTCTACAGAAGTATACAAGTCCGGGCGCGTTCTCATTAATCCAGTTTCAGCTGGGAGTGGCGTTAGTATAAAGTCCCTAGAAATGCTGGTTTCTGGTAGACCGATTGTTTCTACACCACAGGGAATAGCAGGTCTACCAGAAGAGGTTCATCACTACTTTGAAATTGCTGTAGATAAGTCATCCTTTGCAGAAGCAATTATCAGATTTTTGTCCCATCCTTTTAGGGATAATGTTAATCCAGGTGTGCTTGAGGACTTATTTGGTTATAAAGCAATAGAAGGCGTTATTTCGGAACTAGATTGTCTGGTTTCACTTTCAAAGTCTAACCAGTTAGCTCAAGCTAAATCTTGATCTAGCAGTTCTCAATTGGGTGAGGTACGAAGCCCTTGGGTTTAATTGGACTATGGACTAGGAAGTAGGGGTTAGAAAAATTTACTTTACCTCATAACTATGAGAAACACTATATCGCTAAAAATTGATAGTTTTTCTACTATTTTAGTGTTTAGTGGTGATTAAATTTTAGTTAGCCTTTTAGTTAGCCTTTTAGTTAGCAGACTTGAGCAGTATTTCGAGGTTTATATAAAAAAACACCACTAAACCTCTGATTGCTTGAGTAAAAATCAAAATATTAACTGTCAATTCAGTAAAAGATAAATGAGGAAACAACGTTTAATTACTAATACCAGCTACTATCTTACCTCGTGGTTTTTGAATCACTGGCAAGTTGGTAAACGCCCAATTTTGATTTTAGGTCATGGTCGCAGCGGTACAAGTTGGGTCGGGAAAACATTGTCCACCGCAAATCGTGCTATATACTACTACGAGCCATGTAATCCAGAGATTACTGGAAAAGGTAACATGGAAACATGGTTCCGATATACACGACCTGGTGAGCGAGATGACTTGCTTGAAAATGCTTTTGATAATGTCTTCAAAGGTCTACCTTTTGGAGGCGCTTGGTACCGAGGTTTCTGGGCTAGAGCACTGCCTAATTATCAAATTATCGTGAAAGATGTAGCATCTCTGATGTCCATCGAGTGGGTTTTCAAGCGCTACAATCCAAAACTATTGGTAATTGTTCGACATCCTTGCCCCACCGTATTATCAGAAATTAACAAAGAAACTCCTGCTGAGCTTTCCCGAGATACTCTATTAGATCAATCTAGCTTATTTGAAGATCATCTCGAACCCTACCGCTCAGTGATAGAGCAAGCAAAAACGCCCATAGAAATCTTTGCAGCTATCTGGGCAGCAAGACATCGTGTTGTAGCCGATGCATTGTCTCGAAATCCTGAATGGTTATTGGTCTTTTATGAGGACTTATGCTTAGACCCTATTGGTAAGTTCAAAGAGCTATTTGAGAAGTTTGAATTGCCATGGAATAGGCGGGTAGAAAACCATGTACTCCAGAGTTCAACTAACAATATACCTGGTCGTTATTCCAAGGTACGTATAAGCACCCAACAAATAAATAAATGGAAACAAACGATGACCCAATCTGAAGTCGATGTTGTGCGTAATTATGTTAAAATATTCGATATACCATTTTATCAGTCTGATCAATTCTGGTCACTATAAACCTGAGATCGTTTAGGTTTTTTTAAAGCTATGAAGTAGTTGGCGGTAGACACCTTGACTGGTACTGGATTTCAAGGTTTACGTAGTAGGTTGCAAGTAACGGCAGCTCTAAAGTTAACCAAAGCTCAATGGAGTAGGTGCAATATGAAAATTCTTGCCCAACCAGCCTTTAAAGATCGTGACAAAAACCCTTATACGTGGCTAGTTTACACCCACCTGGCTACTTTGGGGGTTGATGTCCATGAGTTTTCTCCTAAAAAATTGCTGATAAATGATTATTCTATCTGGCATCGGCACTGGCCAGAACGAAACTTAAATGAACCTAACTTCTTCAGAGCGATCGCAAAAACGTTAGCTCTATTCTTCTTGATGATTTTGGCTCGCTGGCGGGGTACAAAAATTGTCTGGACAGTACACAACTTAGCCTCTCATGAACAGCTTTACCCGCAACTAGAGGCTTGGTTTTGGAAAGCCTTTACAAGGCAGTTGGATGGTTACATTAACCTTAGCAAAACTGGGATGAAATCTGCCCAAGAGCGCTTCCCTCAGTTAAAGAATATTCCTGGTTTTGTAGTACCCCATGGTCACTACCGAGGGCAGTATTCTAATCAAGTCAGTTCTCAAGAAGCTCGCCATTACCTAGGAATTCCAACTTCGGCGAAAGTATTGCTTTTGTTTGGTAAAATTAGACCTTACAAAAATGCTCCTAAATTGATGCGAGTTTTCCGACAGTTTTTTGACCCAGAAGCCATACTCTACATTGTGGGTAGTCCAGAATTTCCTGAATTAGCAGCAGAAATTGAAAGGGAATCCGCCTTAGATAAACGAGTCCGAATTAACCTAAATTTCATACCCCAAGACCATATGCAATGGTACTTTAGTGCTGCTGACTTAGTTATTTTGCCGTACCGCGAGATTTTAAACTCTGGTAGTGCTTTCTTAGCCCTCTCTTTTAACCTACCCATATTAGTTCCTAAAATTGGCGCTCTCCCTGAAGTTCAAGACCAAGTTGGTGAAGAATGGGTCTATACCTATACAGGAGAAATTACTGATTATGACATTGAAAACGCTTTAGATTGGGCGTTAAACACTCCCCGTCCAGAACAAGCTCCCCTAGACGCTTTTGATTGGCAAGAACTAGCCAATCAAACGATTAATGCCTACAATGAAATTGCCAACTACTCCATAAAAAGAATGAATAAATCGTAATAGCTGAACTATAATTATCAATTTCATTGATGCCTGAAAAATTCCTGTGCTATCTCACTAGATCAATTAGTTTTTTGGGGTTAAAAAAATCGGTTTAAAACCGTAAGCATGAGCTTAAAGCACCTCAAGTAGCGTGTGCGTAGCGCATATGCTTACGGTAAGCTTATCATGTTTATTGGTCTTATTGAGATAACTAAACCGATATTTTTTTACCATAAATTCCGGCATTTTTTACAAAATAAGCTTTTTAGGCTATTTTGTCACCCCCTCAGCGATAAATCACTGAAATAATGAAAGCTAGGCATATTAGGTGATGATTCCTAGGAGTAAAAACAAGTTAATGATTGGACGACGTGAATTATTACTGGGTTTAGGTAGCTTAGCCAGTGTCGGCCCTCTGACAAGGTGTAAATCTATCAGACAAAGTAACTCAATTCAAGCTATTGATGACCCGAAGCGAGACTTTGCAGTAGCTCAAGGAGCTTCTTTAAAAGAGCGTGCAGCAGCAAAAGGATTAATTTATGGAGCCGAGAGTCGATTCCCAGACCTATCCTCAAACCCAGCCTTAGGTACCCGTTTTGCTCAAGAGTGTGCCATGCTGGTTCCCGGATGGGGACTCAAGTGGTTTGTTTCTACTCCTTCTTCCCCTCCCCTGTGCCCTCACCCCCATCAGTTTGACTTTACGGCTGGGGATTGGATGGCAGACTTTGCCAAGACTCATGGATTGCTGTTTCGGGGACATACCCTAATTTGGCACATCTCGTTACCCCCTTGGTTTGAGGAGACAGTAAACCGCCAAAATGCTGAACAGTTCTTGGTTAGACATATAAAGACAGTGGCTGGGCGTTATGTTGGACAAATGCACTCCTGGGATGTGGTGAATGAAGCGATCGCTACCTTCCAAGGACGGGCAGATGGTTTACGCAAAACGCCATGGTTAAAATTTTTAGGTCCGAAATACATTGACCTAGCCTTTCGCATTGCAGCTGTTGCTGACCCCAAGGCAATGTTACTCTACAACGAGTATGGACTGAGTTATGATTCGAGTGATGAGCAAGCCAAGCGTAGGGCTGTATTGAAGCTACTAGAGGGGTTGAAGTCTCAGGGAACCCCCTGTCATGCCCTGGGAATCCAGGCTCACTTGCGAGGGAATAAACGGATTAACCCCCACAGCCTGCGGAAGTTTCTCCGAGATGTGGCGAGTATGGGTTTTAAAATCTTGATTACTGAACTAGATGTCAGAGATGACAAGTTACCAAAGGATGTGACTGTACGCGATCGCATGGTGGCTCAAGCTTATGAAGATTATCTGTCTGTTGTGCTTGATGAGCCAGCCGTGATTGCAGTAGTGACCTGGGGATTTAGCGATCGCTACACATACTTAAGTAGCTTCCATCCCCGGTCAGATGGTGCCCCAGTGCGACCTCTACCTCTCGATGCAGATTTCCAGCCCAAGTTAGCCTGGAATGCGATCGCTCGTGCTTTTGATAATGCTCCTAAGCGTTGAATCATTAGACCTTTGGGGAAATTAACTTTCAGCTGAGATATCAATTGGGTTAATGGTTCATTTTCACGCCTATGTAGCCTCACGTTCAGACCCCTTAAAAATGGGATAATATAGGATATATCGGTATCAATTAGACATCCTATGGATCTCACTCCCATAGAAGCCCAAGATAGATATGGCTATAACTCAAAGACTTTATCTAGATGGGCAGACGCAGGCAAGATTGAATGTATTAGGTCTCCCGGCGGGCACCGACGCTATTTGGCCAGTTCCATTGAGCGCTTAGTAGACGGAGAGGATTCACGTTCCGTTATTCTCTATGCCCGAGTGTCTACCAGGTCTCAGTCGGATGATCTTGCGTCTCAGGTTGAGTACTTGGGGCAGTGTTATCCAGAGTGTCGGTGCTACTCAGAGTACGGTTCTGGATTAAATTTCAAGAGACGTAAGTTCATCCAGTTAATGGAAAAGGTTGCTGGTTCACAGATAAAGACCATAGTCGTTGCTCACAAAGATCGACTATGCCGATTTGGTTTTGATTTCGTGGAGTGGTTTTGTTCCCTGCACAAATGCCAAATCATAGTATTGAATCACACCTATAAGTCTCCTCAACAGGAACTGATCGATGATTTTATGTCCATAATGCATTGCTTCAGCTCTAAGCTCTACTTCCTTCGTCGGTACGAAAAAGAAATAAAAAATACCGTCAAAGAAGTAGACAGATTAGACAAATTAGGATAAAATAGACGTAAGACGACAAAGACCTAACGATGCCAAAGCAGTCAACAACAAACAAGAAAATATCGACTCAAATTGTCCCCGTAGTGGGGATGACCAAGTCGGTTGAAAATGAGTTGCTAGCGACTATGAAAAACCTTGGGATTGTTAGGTCTGAATCTGATCACAAATTAGGGAGTATCAATCACTGGGGAATCGACTGGAAAAAGTCCTACCCCGAGGTCAGAACCTTCAGGACTCCTGATTCACTAGGTCTGCCTTCTAAATTGATGGAATGGACGGTCAGTGATGTGGCAAAAGCTATCACTGCTCAACAAGCGGCCTCAATTGATGCTGTTGTCAAAAAGGTTTATAAAAGGTTTCCTGGAAAAGCCAATCTAAAGGTCAGGAAAGACCAATGCCTACAACTGAAGACCTTGGCTTTCATGGACAGTCCACTGCTCCATAGGTTGGTCAGAAAGGAGTACCAAAGAGGGCATTCTTGGATCCGAAATAAAATAGTCTACCAACAAGGCGGCTACAAGTGTAAGAGAGTATCTCGAAACACCTACCAACTGGAATTAGCTGGTCTCAAGAGAGGAAAAAGGAACAAGGTACTAGTCAGATCTAACCGCAAGATCAAAGGGCAGATCCGACTAATTCACAACCAGTTGCTTCAGCGTTTTGAAGTTCATTTTCTGGTAGATCATGGAAGAGTTGACGTTCCTTTGGAGCGTCCATCTATCGGAATTGATAAGGGGTACACAGAGGCTTTCTTTGATTCGGAAGGGAAAGCTCATGGCAAAGGTCTGGGCAGGTTGGCGTCAAAGAAATCAGATCGAATATGCGCAAAAAACCGGAACCGAGGAAAACTTTGGGCACTGCACAGAAAGCTGGAAGAAATTGATCCGGCTAAGTCTGCTCGAATCCTGGAGAACAATCTTGGCAGAAAGACTGAGAACCGCCGTTACAGGAAAGACCTTGGTGAAATACTCGCCGTTATTGGCCAAGCCTCCAAGTCACTACTTGGAGGAAAAGCATTAAAAGTTTTTGCAGAAGATTTAACACAACCAATTACGAATAAGCGCCAGTCCAAGGCCATGTCTCGCAAGCTTAATAGCTGGATGATTGGACTGATGCGAGATTCCTTACAAAAATGGGCTAATTGGACTGGATCGGTTGTCACGGAAGTTCAGCCTAGCTACACGTCGCAAATTGACTCTAGGAATGGAACCCTATTAGGGAAAAGGACTGGGGACAATTTTACCGGATTTGATGGGGTCGTGTTGCAGGCTGACCACAATGCTGCCAAAAACATCCTTGCTCGGGGTACGGACTTCGAAATTTCTCGGTTCTCTTCGAGGGCTGAGGTTCAGGCAGTGTTGTTGCGTCGTACTGCGCGTTACTTGAAAGGGTTGGGACTGAGTTTAGCTAATGCAGTCGAGCTTGGATGGCTTGACTCTAAACATACTAAAACTCAGACTTTCAAGCAGCTCCTGGCCGGGATGTCAGGAACGTCTAAATAGTGAGTGGCAGGTTTAACTCCAATTACTGTATGACCACTCCTCACTTAGACAACAATAAAATGCACCTTGACCGGATTGTACGGGCTTGTCCCAATTTCTCCCGGTTTAAGAGTCTCCCTATGTATATATATAGGTTTATATATAATAGCAGTTCTCAATTGGGTGAGGTAGAAAGTCCTGGGTTAATGAGAGTCGGGAGATCGGAGTCGGGAGATCGGAGTCGGGAGATCGGATGCAGTGCGGTCTTGGGAGTCCCCCTCAAGACCGCACTGGCTCCCTTTGAACACACTGGCTCCCTTTGACCGCGCACCCGTCGCTTTACTAACGACGTTGTTTTGCTTGGTCAAAGGCTTCACAAAGTTCCTCGAAAGAACAACCCAGTATTTCAATCAGGAGCCTGACGTGCTTTAAACGTGGTTCGGCTTTGCCATTTTCCCAGTCACTAATCGTCGTAATGCTGACACCAACAGCAATGGCTAATTTCATTTGAGTCAGATTGACATGTTCCCTGAGTTTTACCAGGGTTAGAGGTTGATCTTCTTGGCTTTTCATAATAAATTGTTATTGTTCAAGAAAACTTGAACGGTTTGCTTAAATAGGGCTTGCGGATGAACTCTACATGTAGTGTTATTGTTACCCTCTAAAACCTACATGTCCTGTGTCGATGGCTAAATTGCGTAAGCCCTAATTAAAATAGGGCAGTTAACTTTGTTTTCTGCCCTTTTCTTGTTTGCCAGACAGCAGCAAGCAGTTTGGCGACCTCACATAGGGTTATTAGCTAGTTCAGTAAAATACCTTACCACTAACCATACCGTAGATAAATTTTCTGTAAAATGTTTGCACCAAACAGCTAATATTCCCCAAGCTATGCCAAGCTAGAGGCAAATCATCGCGCAATCGAAAGTAAGCCGCTTCAACACCTGCAGACTTGCCTCATCAGGGCAATCTAACCCGCAACTAATTACGGTGACATTTACCAAACCTCTCTATCGATAGGTGTAGGCTTCTCGCCAACCCCAGCCATCGCTATTTCCTTACAGAAACGCTTCCGTGTTCGGGTATAAGGCAAGCTTTACTTCTGACGGGATGCCCCACCGTCAAATTTCTGATTTTGATTGCTTTATCCACAGGAGGTTTGATTTCCACTGTCCTTAACCAGTGCATTTTCGGCTTTGGTCATCAACTTTAATAGACTTTAATTCACCATTACTTGCTCGTCTATTATAACTGATTAGACAAAAAGTGAGAAGAATTAGACAAAAAATCAGCAGAACTGTCAGGCTGCGTTCAATTTCACCCCCAAATTAGTACATATGTACTAATAACCCGGTCATCAATCCTGCCCGCTCATGATGAGGGGCTGTTTCCCTAAGTAAGCGTCCGCACATGGGTTACCCCATGGTACGAGCTTCCCAACGTCTAAGATGGGTCGCTGATGGTAGTGGAAGCTAATTTGGCTCCAAATTCAAGTGTCTCAAGGAAAACCTATAAGGAAAACCTATGTTGAATTATAGAGAAAAGCTCAATCCCTGGATCATTGTCCTTTTGCAACCCAAGCTCAGCAATATCACCGTTGGCCGATTCAGACGGCGCGGCAATGCTGAAGAACATCTACGAGTTTTAAAGCAGATGATGCCTGAGGCAAAATTTTCCATTATGTTTGATGTGGAGACTATTAGGGAGGATGTTGTTAACTAGTGGCTAAGGTAAGTCATTAGTCATTACTCATCTGTCGTAAGCATTCAGCCGTCAGCTATCAGCCGTCAGCTTATTTTATTCAAAAGCTGTTCGGTGTAGCGTGCGCTATGGGCATAAACTGTTCCGGTAGCGTGGCGAAAGGCCTTTCGCTGTTCGCGTAGCGTGCGCGTAGCGCATTAGCTGATACGCGACACGCGCTATAGCTTACCATCTGTCATCAGTAACTACAGTTACTAATGTATGTTGTTCACATTGGACTAATAGAACTCTGGTGAAAATCATGCCTCTACTCCTTGTCATGTCTGAGCTAAACGTTAATTTTCCCAGAGTTCTAATCACTAATGACTAATGACTTTTTGAGTAGGATTAGTTAACCGTTTAAGTCAAACCCCTAAAAGAAATTCGGCTGATGACGAATTAGGTTTAGAAATTCCTCACGAGTTTTTTGATCCTCTTGAAAAATCCCGACCATCGCACTGGTGGCGGTCCAAGACCCTGGTTTTTGCACACCGCGCATCACCATGCACATATGGGTAGCTTCCATAACCACAGCCACACCCTTGGGATCTAGGACAGCTTGAATGGCTTCGGCAATCTGGCGAGTCAGCCGTTCCTGGACTTGCAGTCGCCGTGCATACATCTCGACCACACGGGCTATTTTACTCAGTCCTACCACTTTTTGGTTAGGGATATAGGCGACGTGAGCCTTACCCATAAATGGCAACATGTGGTGTTCACAGAGGCTAAAGAAATTGATATCCCGGACGAGTACCATTTCATTGTGACCTTCGTCAAAAATTGCCCCGTTGACTATTGCCTCTAAAGACTGGTTGTAACCACCAGTCAAGAATCGCATTGCCTCGACTACCCGCTTAGGGGTTTTGAGCAGTCCCTCTCGTTGCGGGTCTTCACCAACACCCAATAATATAGTGCTTACAGCGTTGATCATCTCCTGGTTCAGTTCTTCCAAAGGAGGTTGTAAATTGGGCTGGTGACCATTCTGGGTATTGCGGTCAGGACGGGTCTCTAGCTGATTGTTCTCATTACCATTGATACTTTTAGCAGTTGAAACAGATTCAACACGCTTGAAACCATTGGAAGAAGCAATAGTCATGATTAATCTGATTAGATTGTAAACAAAAATGAACTTGATATTGCCAGACCATAGGGACAGGTTAAATTGACACAGCAATAACCTTTCAGTTAACCAAAAGTGTGCTATTATTACCTATACCCTAAAGAATCCCGGCACTGGGCATCAGAGTCAACGACTCGATCACAGCCTGTTGTGGTAGCTGGACGGTGTGCAAAATTGACTGGGCAACAATTTCTGGGGTCAACATCCCTGACCGATTTAATTGCACCTGAACTGTATCTGCATCCCATAAAGGGGTATTGACTGCACCTGGACAAATGCTTACTACCCGGATACCATGGCGGCTTTCCTCCGCTGCTAGAGTCTTGGACAGGGCAATCATACCTGCCTTACTAACGCTGTAAGCCCCCCATTCCGGCAAGGGTTGCTTAGCAGCAATTGATGCCACGTTAATGATCGTGCCTTGGTGCTGGGCACGCATAGCAGGCAGAACCCCCTGGATGCACTGAAACACACTGGTCAGATTAAGGTCAATTAAGCGCTGCCAATCTGATAGCGGTGTCTCACTGAGATATCTAGTGTAAGCCATTCCCGCATTATTGACGAGAATAGTGATCGGAGCAAAATCTGTTGTGATTTCTTCTATCCAAGATCTAACCTGCTCCAGCTCAGCTAAATCAAATGGATAAACCTTAGCTTCCACCCCAGCCGCCCTAGCAGCAGCAGCAACCATCTCTAAGTTCTTCCGGGAACGGCTGACTAAGGCTACATCGATTCCTGCCTTAGCAAAGGCTAAAGCTGTTTCCTTGCCAATACCACTACTCGCCCCAGTAATTATGGCGCGTCGCTCCACAGTCGTCGATGTCATCAAATTTTACAAGATTTTGTTACAAATGCTTCTCTACGGTCTGGATAAAACTCAGGATTGCTCCGAAGCAAATGCCCACATAAGGCAGGTATTTGGTTTAAATCTGCTAGCTTTAAATTCGCTAGGTCAGCTACCAGGTCACCAGAGGTTGACCCAGTCGAATTAAGCTTAGGTTTAGTGAGTTGGTTAGGCACCGAGATTATAGACACGCCCTTAGGGCAGTTAATCTCCAAAGGCACAGCTAGGTTTTCGGTGTGTCCGAAATTGTTTAGCAAACTGACTAACTACCTGAGAATATTGTGAACATTTGTTAATTGTATCATCATCGGCAAACTATTGAGCTAGCAAGTGGGCTGTCAATAATAAACTTTGACGATAGAAAAATCGGGATAGGGTAATTGGTAATTGGGCTACCAAGGTAAACATCGGAGAAAATGGCAAGCATGATTAGCTCAATGCCCCAGAGGATGAGCCCCTTGCTATATATAGCTATATCACTTGTCACGCCTTAAGTTGGTAGCTGTAATTGCTAACGAACCTAACTATACTTGAGATCATCAACAGTTGAGCAGCAACGCCTTGGCCACTTGGCAGATATACATCTGGCCCCTTTACCTGTTCACTCCTTCAAGACTAACTTTCTACAAAAATACCCATATTTCGGAACTTCTGATAGCGCAAATCCCGGCGCTGTTGAGCCGTTAATTGAGTTAGTTCTGCCAGGTTTTCCAAGAGGGCATCTTTGAGGATAGAGGCTGCTGCCAAGGGATCCCCATGAGCTCCCCCTATGGGTTCCGATAAAACTTTGTCAATAATCCCTAATTCTTTGAGGTCCCAAGCGGTAATCTTTAACGCTGCTGCTGCCTGCTGTCCTTGGCTAGCATCTTTCCAAAGGATGGCGGCACAAGCTTCTGGGCTAGCTACAGTGTAGACAGCGTTTTCAAACATCAAAACCCGATCACCAACACCAATTCCCAAAGCACCGCCGGAACCTCCTTCACCAATAACTGTACACATAATGGGGACATCCAGACGAAACATTTCTCGGAGGTTATAAGCGATCGCTTCTCCTTGTCCGAGTTCTTCCGCCTTCACACCAGCCCAAGCACCAGGGGTATCAATAAAGGTCAAAACCGGCATACCAAAGCGATTAGCGTGTTCCATCAGCCGCATCGCTTTACGGTAGCCCCCAGGGGAAGCCATCCCGAAGTTGCGAGCTACATTATCTTTAGTATCCCGACCTTTTTGATGTCCTAATATTACCACAGCACGACCCGCCAAAGAGCCAATCCCTCCTACTAGGGCTGGGTCATCATAACCACCGCGATCGCCATGCAACTCAAACCACTGATCAGTAATTGCCTGAATATAATCGAGGGTACTTGGACGCCTAGGGTGACGGGCTAGCTGTAGCCGTTGCCCTGGTGATAAACTATTGAAAATTTCCTGACGCAGTTGGATTGCTCTTGTCTCGAGTTGGCGGATTTGGTCAGAAACATCGACATTGTTTTCCTCTGCGAGTTCCCGAATTTGCTTAATTCGTTTTTCCAGCTCAACCAGTGGCTTTTCAAAGTCGAGACTAAAGGTTCTGTTTTTTGCTGGTGACATAGTTACTGGTAATTAGTCAATGGTCAGTGGGTTTCTGGGTCAGATTACAGGCCATAACTCAAGATTAGCTTACCATCAAAATGAGATGCGAATCCCACGCTTCTCTTATATCAAATCTCGTAGCATTAGAATTTTTGACAACTTGGATTTGCCTCAATTGACGCTCTCCCCATCCCACCATCTCTCCATCTCCCCATCACTGTTTACAATTGACGATGTAAACGGCAACGATATTATTAGTAGGCGTAGGGCTAATCTCGTGCAGCCTTGGCTTAATCCCCAAATCTAGACATACTGTCATTGCTATTGACCGGAAACTTTCCCAGATTGGTGAATTACTGGGGAAAATAGAGATCTGAACAAGAGGATGGGGAAGATTGGGATGTAATACCATTGAATATCCACATCATAAGAAGCTGACGGGGAATAAATACCCCGGCTCGTTTTTCCGCCCCGGTCTCTCATTTCTCTTCCCCGGTCGCCCATAGGCGGGGTTTCCACACTCCCTGGGATTTTTGATCAGGAAAATTCGTGACACTGCTATACCTTCCTTTTTTCAAGCACTTTCCAAGGAACGTCAGTCGGATTTCTTTACCTTACTAGAACGGTCTAGCCAACAAACGACTCCTTTATCTACTCGGGAACAACGTCAAATTAGAAAAGTCTTGACCGGCCAGATGACATCCCACTCGATTGAGAAAGCAGCAAAACTCGCCAATATTTTAGTGGGAATTGGGGTTTCGGATGACCTAGAGCCTTTGTTGCCCCTTCTCAAAGACCCAGAGGGAGAAAAAATTTTACAAACTGCCTATCAATTTGCTAATCTCCAAACCAGTACCCGTAACATTGTTACCGCTGCTGAACGAGCTGCTAAAGTGGTGTTTGCCCTGAAAACTTATGCCCATGATGATTCTAGTGGTAACAAAATAGAAGCAAATATTATTGAAGGGATTGAAACTATTTTAACTCTCTATTATAATCAACTAAAATACGGGGTCGAAGTGATTAGAAATTATGACTATTCCTTGCCTGCTATTCTTTGCTATTCCGACCAACTTAATCAAGTTTGGACGAACTTAATTCATAATGGCATTCAAGCTATGGATAGTAAGGGAAGCTTAACCATTGATGTTAGAAAGGAGGATGATCAGATAAAAGTCAGTTTCACTGATAGTGGTAAAGGAATTCCCCCGGAGGTTATACCAAAAATATTTCAGCCTTTTTTTACCACTAAACCCCCTGGAGAAGGGAGTGGTTTGGGGCTAGATATTGTTAAAAAGATTGTGGATAAACATCAGGGTCAGATTTTGGTGGAGTCTGTGCCAGGAAAGACGACTTTTACAGTAATGTTGCCGATCGAGCTACTCTCAGAGTAATATCCTAAATTCTATAGGGCATCCCTTTAACTATTAATCTATAATCCTGAAAAATTCCTTATAATTATATAGTTATCAATAAAGATTATCGCGTTTATCGCACTTATGAGGTACATTCAATTTTATTACCGCTACTCCCTACTCCCTACTCCCTACTCCCTACTCCCTACTCCCTACTCCCTACTCCCTACTCCCTACTCCCTACTCCCTACTCCCTCCTCCCTACTCCCTACTCCCTACTCCCTAAATTGCTATACCTTGTACCTCACCCAATTGATAACTGCTCTAGAAGTTAATACTTCAAACAACGGCCCAGCTGCAGACAGCACGGACGAGTCACGCTACGCGAACGGCTTTGTTTATCAGTACATATATTATAGCAATTTTATAATACCCTGTGCAAAATTCATCCCACACCTAATGCTACGCATTAGGTGTGGGATGAATTTTGCCGGACAGCTAAATTAATTTATTGCTGAGACTGGCTTTGGAGCCGTTGCTCAACCCTTGAACTTAACTGTTGAAGGTTGACCGTCAACGGTCAACCTTCAACCTTCAACCTTCAACAAAATTTCAAGCCGACTCAATATCTATTTGCTATTTTTTATTTTCAATCAGCAAGGTACTGCTGATTTTTTCAATACGCTTGGGATCACCAATGATCAATGGTTTATGGGTTTGATTGCTACTCTTTTGGGTAAGGGCACCCCACTCGACAGACAGGCGTTGCAGTAGCTGATCCTGTTTTGCCCGAAATTCTAGGATATCGTTGCCACCATTAATGATGGCAAACCACACTAAACCGCGATCGCGTGTTGGGAGAAAACCAGCTAGAGCACTAACTTCTCTGAGAGTTCCGGTTTTAATCACAGCCCCTGGGGGAATGTTACGGTCGAGCATGGTCCCCTTAGTATCCCGTCCAGCTAGGGGGAAGACATCCCTAAGATTAAGCTGGTAAGGCTGTAAAAAGCGCTCAATAGCCATGAGCATAGCACAAGCAGCACGGGGGGAAATTCGATTCTCCATACCTAAGCCAGAGCCATTAATCAACTGAATTTCGCTACCGGGTAAACCAGCTGACCTAGCCGCCAACCGAGCGGTTGTCTGAGCACCGCCAATGGCTTGAGACAACATCTGAGATACGTCGTTGTTACTGTAGATGTTCATCTCTCTAAGAATATCTACCAGGGGCAAAGACTTGTGGAGTAACAGATATTCTTGCTTGGGAATGGGAGTATCAGATACAACTACATTCCCAGCAATTTCTAATTGGGGTTTCTCGGTTCCTTTGGGCATGGCTTGATATTGGCGGAGAATCTGCCAAGACCAGCTGCTGGATTTTAAGGCTTGCAAGAGTTGTCCACCAGCAATTTCTGGGTTGTCCTTATCATTCATAGTGAAATGGCCAATGATGACTAAATTCCCAGTGACCCGGCGGATTCCCAGTTGATTTAGGCTATTACCCAATGCGATCGCTTCTTCCCACACAAAAAACGGGTCGCTACCACCAGTAATTACCAAATCTCCCTGCAATACCCCATCTTTAACTATTCCGGTGGCACTGACTCTAGTTTCAAATTGATGAGCTGGTCCCCATTGCTGTAATGCCGCTAGACTAGTGGCAATTTTCGTGATTGAAGCTGCGGGTATTGGAACATTTCCCCGGTGGGTCGCCAGTCTAGTCAGTCCCGATTGAATCCATACTCCTTGCTTAACTGCTGAACCTTGAACACGCCATTTTTCTATGAATTCAGCCACAATCGCTTCAGCAGACGGGTCTGGTTCAGCTGGCAAGCTAAACAAGGAGGTATCCCGCCAAGCCATCAGTTGAGCTTGATCAAGGTTGATCGGTTGCAGAATTCTCCAAAGTTTCACAGATATAACGACAAACGCACCGGCCAGCATCCCAGCAGCAAGTTGTTTTAGCATTCACTACACCACATTTGTTTCTTGAGGCTGCTCTATTTTAGATACTGAATGCTGCTACTGTTAAGTCCTAATCAATGATTCTCAGGAAGTTTCCGGTTTGTCGTAGGGTTTATCTGGTATAATTGTCTTAACAGCCACAGAAGCTTGAGATTTGGGAGTCTGCTGATCAAGACGACCTAAGCAATAATCGAGCTAAGAGCAATTGTTGTATCAAACAACAGTTAAGTTGTTCTGTAGTAAATGCATTGGCTGTAAGCAAAAGCGCTTTTGGGATTTTCCGGCAAAGCCAACACAGATACCTCCTCGTCAATTGTTAATTGACGTGCTATACACGGATTCCGGCTATGGGGCGGAATTACCGGGTTAAATGTATCTGAACAGTTCTGTTGAGAACATGTCACCATGCAAGTCTTTCGGGTCCCAAATCTCAAGTTAAACAGATCACATTGTTTACTATTCCAGGTAATGGTTCTGGTAAGATGTGGAAGGTTTCTATAAACTTTGAGCAATGGCATCGACTGGCGCACGAATCGCAATAGACGCTATGGGCGGGGATTATGCCCCCCATGAAATAGTTGCTGGAGCTATTAGAGCACAAGCTGAGTTAGGGGTAGAGGTATTGTTGGTAGGGGATCCTGAGCAAATCAGATCCTCTATTGCCCAACACCACGGATCAAGTCAGATAGAAATTGTAGCTGCTGATGGTGTCGTTGCCATGGGTGAAGAACCCTTGGTGAGCTTGAAGCGTAAGCCCAACGCTTCTATTAACGTAGCCATGGACTTAGTCAAGGAAGGACGTGCTGACGCTGTAGTCTGTGCTGGGCACTCTGGGGCAGCCATGGCAGCGGCTCTATTGCGCTTAGGGCGTCTGCCAGGGATTGACCGTCCCGCAATTGGCGCAGTGTTTCCTACCATCATGGCTGGCAAGCCAGTGATTATAATGGACGTGGGGGCAATTGTGGATTGTCGCCCTAAATATCTAGAGCAGTTTGCCATCATGGGGTCAGTATATAGCAAGTATGTCTTGGGCATGGAAGAGCCTAAGGTGGGTCTGCTAAACATTGGTGAGGAAGAGTGTAAAGGCAATGATTTGGCCATCCGCACTCATCAACTGCTACGAAAGAATTCCAGAATAAACTTTATTGGCAATGCTGAGGGTAGAGATGTACTCTCAGGTCAGTTTGATGTAATTGTGTGCGATGGCTTTGTGGGCAATATACTGCTCAAGTTTGCCGAAGCAGTAGGGGAGGTGATGCTGCAAATTATCCGAGAAGAACTGCCTCAAGGGATACAAGGTCAGCTAGGTACAGCGTTGTTAAAACCCAACTTGAAGCGGATTAAGCAGCGTATGGATCATGCCGAACATGGCGGTGCTCTACTCTTGGGGGTGGCAGGAATTTGTATTATTAGTCACGGTAGCTCCCAAGCCCCATCGATTTTTAACGCCATTCGGTTGGCTCAAGAAGCCATTGATCACCGAGTACTAGAGCGGATTAAAGCTAATCACTTCAAAAAGTCTAAGAAATCAGTGGCTACTAATTCCAGCAGTGAGGAGTAAGGCATGATCGACTGATCAGCATTTCAAGGCTACCATTAGCGCAACTGTTTTTTTGTTGACGGTTGACCGTTGGCGGTTGAAAGTTTATGGTTAACCGTTAACCTTAAGAGTGTCAAGCATGGGGACTAAACTTTGACTAGCTGATCAAGTCTCGTGTTAGAATTCCTTAGCGGAATTGCCCACCGTATTAGGGTGGCGATCGATAACGGTAATTACAAGAGGGTTCCGTGATAATGGCAGATTGTTAGCTTGAGCGTCCCACAAGCCTCACAACATAGTTGTTTAAGGCTTGTGTGCTATAGTTGAGTGTGGCATTGATGGCAAGATTGACCAATCACCAGTCTTTCCGCCTTCTCCCTAAGCAGCGAACTTGGGAAGAGAAAAACATGGGATGCAACTGATGGAGAATAGCCTTGAATCAACTAGGAACAGGCATTGCTATTACCGGAAGCGGTTCCGCAGCGTCAGAGGTTACCCTCGATAACCATCAACTAAGCCAAATGGTTGATACATCGGATGAGTGGATTACCACCCGTACCGGAATTCGGCAAAGGCATCTGGTGCATGCACAAGGGAGTCTAAGTGAGATGGCTACTGGGGCAGCAAGGAATGCGATCGCTATGGCTGGAATTGCTCCTGATGACCTAGATATGATTATCCTAGCCACCTCAACCCCGGATGATCTGTTTGGCAGTGCTAATCAAGTTCAGGCACTCCTGGGAGCATCAAAAGCAGTTGCCTTTGATATAACCGCAGCCTGCTCAGGGTTCGTCTTTGGACTGGCTACAGCGTCCCAATTTATCCGCACTGGCGTTTACCAAAATGTCTTACTAATTGGTGCCGATATTCTCTCAAGGTGGGTGGATTGGTCAGACCGAAGTACTTGTGTACTATTTGGAGATGGTGCTGGGGCTGTAGTTTTGCAGGGAAATCAATCCGATCGCTTACTGGGATTTGCACTGTGTAGTGATGGTACCCAAAATAGCTGTCTTCAGTTAGCCTATAAATCACAACAGCAGGAAATTGTCAAGGGTTTGACTGTTGGTAAAGGGACTTATCAGCCCATTACCATGAGTGGCAAAGAGGTTTATCGCTTTGCAGTGCAAAAGGTACCAGAAGTGATTGAAAAAGCATTATTCCGAGCCGATCTCAGCACTGAACAGGTGGATTGGCTGGTCTTGCATCAAGCTAATCAGCGGATTCTGGATGCAGTTGCCCAACGTCTGAAGATTCCTAAGCACAAGGTTCTAAGTAATCTCGCTCAATATGGTAATACGTCAGCGGCTTCTATACCTATAGTGTTGGATGAAGCAGTGCGGCTTGAGAAAATTAAATCAGGAGATATTATAGCTACCTCCGGCTTTGGTGCAGGATTGACTTGGGGAGCAGCGGTTTTTAAGTGGGGAAGGTAATTGAATTACTCCAGCACCATCCTGCTGACCAAGTTAATCATTCTTGACGGTTAACAATCAACAGTCAACCGCCAACGACTAACTTTTCACTGATTACTGATAACTTAAACTATAGAGTGAGGCTTTTCCAAACCATGAGCCTCCATCAGCTCCTGATTAGCCATCACCTGTTGAGGAGGACCGTCAGCAATAATTTGCCCTTCGTCAAGTAGCAAAACGCGATCGCATACTTCTAAAATCAGTTCTAGGTCATGGGAGGAAATCAGTATTGTCTCCTGGGACCCTTTCAAAAAGCTAATCAAGCGACGCCGGGAACGAAGGTCAAGATTCGCACTGGGTTCATCGTAAAGCACTAGGGATGGACCCATGGCTAAAACCCCTGCGATCGCTACCATACACTTCTGACCCCCAGACAGGTTGTGGGGAACTCGAGCCGCTAAGTGTTCCACACCCGTCAGGGATAGGGCTTCTTGAACTCGCTGTTCAACCTCAACCGTTGGTAACCCCATATTCTCTGGTCCAAAGGCTACGTCATCCCAGACCGAAGGGGAAAATAACTGGTCATCGGGATTCTGAAACACCAGACCAATTTCTGGGCGAAACTCACCCGCTACCACAGGTTTGCCAAATAACAGCATCACTCTTGCCCTAGTTGGTTTTAAAATGCCACAGATGGTCAGAAATAGGGTAGTTTTACCAGCACCATTCGGACCAATTAAACCCACCCGTTCTCCTGGCTTAATGGTGAGATTGATATTGCGTAAACTATCCGGTTGGTCTGGGTAAGAAAAATACAGACTATCAATGGCAAGGGCGTAGTGTAAGGAAGTAGGTGACTGATAGGGTTCAATGTAATCTTCTCGGTAAAAAAATTCTTGTTGTTGCTGGGTCACGGTAAAAGTCTGAAGGATGAAGTCTGTTCGCGTAGCGTGGCCGAAAGGCCAAGAATGAAGTCGTTTCGCCTGATAGCGTTCGGTGTAGGCTAGGATAAATTCAGCAGCCATATTAATTACGGCTAATCACTTATAGTCGGGGTGAGGGAATTGTGTTAAGTGTTAATTTAATTATTAATTTTATTTAATTTAAATTAACAAAACCCCAACCCAAACCCTAAACTTATAAGTCGTTAACCGGAATCAATATTACCTTGATTTGATTACCATTAATTAGTTATCATTGATGAGTCTTAATTCGCTTCGGTCATGCTTCTGTTAACAGAATTTCGGCGATCACAAATCCTACTGAAATCAAGCTAGTCAGTCCCAAAGCAATGTAGTGGTGGAAACTAGCAGTGTTTGTACTAGACCCCATACGCTTTCCCCTAGGAAGGGGTAATGAAAAGCTCTGTGTTCTAGTCTCTCTTGTCACACCAGAACTTTCAGAAACCATAAATTGAGAGGTGTTACTATACCCTCGTAAAATCATCGCTTTATAGACTTGCTGGGATTGCTGGTAACTGCGCACCAAAAGTGTTCCGGTTAGGGAAGCTAAAAGTCTCAGGTTACGGTAAGTACGGGCGAAGGATTCCAGTAGCGAAGCAACTGGGTGACCTCCAAATTCCTGCCATGAAAGCTTTGGTCCTTTGGCACGAAAACCTCGCAGCTGCATTGCCCGCTTCATTTTAGCTAGGTCGTTACTAAATTGCTCAATATAGCGGTAAGACAACAGAGTCATATCCGCTAGCAGTGATGGCAGACCAAGCGATCGCATAGCTTTGATGTTGGTCAAAAAGGGTGCGGTGCCAAATAAAATCACACTAATGGTGAGAATACATAGGAAACGGGTGGCAATCAGCACTAGGGTTAGCAGTCCTTCCTGTCGCAGAGCGATTGGACCAAGGTGGATGATCACGGTAGTGCCTACTGTGAAGGGGAGTAGCAGTGTAATCCCTAACAGAAAAAATCCCGGATAGCGCAACCGATTCAACAGAAAGGACAGTGGCAGGCGAGAGACTCGATAAAAAATTAGGGTCAGAGCCACCATCGGTGGTAGCACTATCAAATGCTGTACAAAGGAAAACGCGAAAATTAGGGTTAATAGGGCAATTAGCTTAGCACGAGGTTCCCAACTGTGGATGGGGGAGTCCAAGTGAGCGTAGGCATCAAGTCCATGTTTCATTTAGTCATTTATGATTGTTATTGGTGATTGCTAATTGGGTCTAATCAACATAGGAGCCATAGATTCTATCGCTCCACTTCACCCTTGATACTTCATACTTGATACTTCATACTTGATACTTCACCCTTCATCCTTCATATTTTCTCCATGACCTATGACTCAGTTAGGATCAATCCCTAAGCTAATCAGAATTTAAATTCACTCATACAGTGTATTGGGGGAAAAACGTCAATACCTCTTCCCATGCCCCCATGCCCCCATATTCCCATCAGCTCAGATCGGCACATGAGATTCGCCCAAATTAGATTAGTCCACAAGTGATCACGAGGATATGAGCAAGCACTATATCATCAAAGTGCTGTGCTTTTGTCTTAAACACGTTTAGCCTTTCTTTTTTAACTATACACAAATAAATATGAAATCAAAATCTATCCCTTTTGCCTCTAGCATGCATGCATGCATGCCTTGTCAACACCCACGGTTTATGAGACTTATGCAAGAGGTGTAATAATTAAATTATATATAGTGTAATTAGAGCCTCCAATATTCAGTTAGTTATATAGTTTGGTATAATTTACAAAAGTTTATCAAAATAGTTACAAAACTTTATATAAAACTGTAGAAAAATTAGGTTTTTGGATTGATTAACCAAGTGAGAGGTGTTCCGGATTAAATCATCTCGCATAAATACAACGCCTTATAGTCAATCTAAAATTCCAAATCAGGATTATAGAATGCTAACCACCAAAGATGTAAGCAGCAACGATCTCGATAAGTCCTTAAACTTTTACGTAACTGATCAACACAACCCTTTAATAGGTGACTCCAAAATCTCTAGGACTATTATCTTTATTGACTCAGGGGTTGATGATTATCAGAGTTTAGTTAATGGTACGGTACCGGAAAGTGACGTAATTGTCCTGGAATCTACACAGGATGGCGTGGCACAAATTACCAAGGCTCTGCAAGGACGCACTGATATTTCTGCTATTCACATCGTTTCTCACGGTTCACCGGGGTGTTTGTATTTAGGGAATAGCCAACTTAGTCTAGATACTTTAAACCATTACCTCCCTCAATTAAAAACTTGGTCAACGACTGATTCAGCCACTCCTATTCTCCTCTACGGCTGCAATGTTGCTGGTGGAGATGCTGGTACAGAATTTTTGGAACGACTACACCAAATAACTGGTACTGACATTGCGGCTTCTGCGAACCGCACGGGTAATGCTGCCTTGGGTGGTGATTGGAATCTAGAATGTTGTACGGGTCAGATTGGTGTAGATTCAGCATTTTTGCCAGAATTGATGCAGGTATATCAAGGAGTTTTTGCTGTGTCCTTTAGCAACGCTAACAACTTTCCAGTAGGAACTAGTCCTGCTGCTATTGCCACCGGAGACTTTGATGGTGATGGTGATTTGGATTTGGTAACAGCTAACTCAGACTCTGATAACGTCTCGGTGCTGTTAAATAATGGCGCAGGAAGCTATAGCTTAAGTGGGAACTTTGCCGTAGGAAATTTGCCCGTTGACATTGCTGTGGGAGACTTCAACAAAGATGGTAACCTGGATTTGGTGACCGCAGACTTTGGTACTCCTTTTACATCCTCTACGGATAACACGGTCTCAGTCTTGCTAGGAAGTGGAAATGGCAGCTTTGGTTCTGTCACCCAACTCAACCCAGGGGATAGTCCTCTATCCGTAGCCGTGGGGGACTTCGACGGCGATCGAGATTTGGATTTGGCGGTGGGAAGATTTTCCTCACCAGGTATAGTCTCGGTGTTGTTCGGAAATGGGACGGGGAGCTTTCCATTTACTAACGACGTTACAACCGGGGTTAGTGGATTTTCTACCTCTGTGGGGGACTTCAACAACGATGGTAACCTGGATATAGTGACAGGAAGTGGCAGTAACGAAGTCTCGCTGCTGTTAGGGAACGGGACAACAACCTTTCAGCCTAGTATATCGATTCCAACAGGTGTGTCTTTTGCTGCTCCTGATGCTGTGGGAGACTTCAACAAAGATGGCAATCTGGACTTAGTGATAGGAAGTGGTTCTGGTGCTGAGAACGAAATCGCAGTGTTGTTGGGGAATGGAAATGGTAGCTTTGGTTCTCCCATGCCATTTACAACGGGTGGAGGTTCTGAAGTCGCCGTGGGGGATTTCAATAGTGATGGCAACTTGGACATTGCTGCAGCAAGTGATGATCAAGTCTCACTGCTATTAGGGAATGGTGCAGGAGGCTTTACCCCTTCTGGTCAGTTTGATGTGGGCAGTAATCCCTCTTCCATCACCGTAGGGGATTTCAACGGCGATGGTAAACCAGACATTGCGACGGCCAACTCTGGCTCCAACAACGTCTCAGTATTGCTCAACACTACCTCCTCTTCCATGTTTGCTCTAGGTTCAACAACTCAAGTAGGGGACTTTCGAAACGATACTGACTACTTAGTCGCTGATGTAAATGGGGATGGTGAATCTGATCTCGTTGAACTTTGGAATAATAACAATAAGTTTTTTGCTGCCACTTGGATTAGTAATGGTAGCGGAGGATTTAACCTCGGCAATAATACAGCAGTAGGGGACTTTCGAAACGATACTGACTACTTAGTCGCTGATGTAAATGGGGATGGTGAATCTGATCTCGTTGAACTTTGGAATAATAACAATAAGTTCTTTGCGGCGACTTGGATTAGTAATGGTAGCGGAGGATTTAACCTCGGCAGTAATACAGAAGTAGGGGACTTTCGAAACGATACTGACTACTTAGTCGCTGATGTAAATGGGGATGGTGACTCTGATCTCGTTGAACTTTGGAATAATAACAATAAGTTTTTTGCGGCGACTTGGATTAGTAATGGTAGCGGTGGATTTAGCCTGGGCAGTAATACAGAAGTAGGGGACTTTCGAAACGATACTGACTACTTAGTCGCTGATGTAAATGGGGATGGTGACTCTGATCTAATCGAGGTTTGGAATAATAACAATAATTTCTTTGCTGCCACTTGGATTAGTAATGGTAGCGGTGGATTTAGCCTGGGCAGTAATACACAAGTAGGAGACTTTCGAGATGATACTGATTACTTAGTCGCTGACGTAAATGGGGATGGTGACTCTGATCTAATCGAGGTTTGGAATAATAACAATAATTTCTTTGCTGCCACTTGGATTAGTAATGGTAGCGGTGGATTTAGCCTGGGCAGTAATACACAAGTAGGAGAATTTCGAGATGATACTGATTACTTAGTCGCTGACGTAAATGGGGATGGTGACTCTGATCTAATCGAGGTTTGGAATGATAACAATAATTTCTTTGCTGCCACTTGGATTAGTAATGGTAGCGGAGGATTTAGCCTGGGCAGTAATACACAAGTAGGGGACTTTCGAAATGATACTGATTACTTAGTTACCGATTTAAATGGTGATAATAAGTCTGATATAGTTGAACTTTGGAATAATAACAATAATTTCTTTGCTACTAGTTGGTTAAACATTGCTTAAACACTGTTTAAACACTAACCTAGTTCGGTAGTGTCTATGGAGAAGTAGCTGAATTAATCAAATAATCCTCTGATAGATACCAGAGGATTATTTGATACCTAATTAGGTATTTAGTGGGTAAAACACCTCTTCAGCAGCGTCTCCCAGCATAGCATAAATTTCTTCGGCTGATACTTAAGTTAACAGATAATTTTCCTCTAGTTCAGCCGAATATAGAGCTGAGATTTTAATCCTAGCCATTGATACTAGTTATCGATGGTTTACTGGATTGAAATTATTATAGTTATGCTATTGATGCTGAGCACTCTTTAACAACAACCTTAACTTCACCATTTGGAGAGACAGTTGTTGTTACTGTTCTTCCGCCGATAATCCCGTTGATATTCTGCTCATCAAGTTCAGTAATGAAGCTTTCATAAACAGGTGAAATAGCGAGGTCAGAGATTGTAATGTTAGCCATTCGCAAATTTTATATTCAGTCAAGTTGTCTTGTTTAGGATTAGAGGTTTTATTGCCTCATTCCATGACTCTCATCTCGAATTTATTCCAGGATTTCAAGGGATTAATGAATGAAAAAAGTGACAAAAGTAATTCAGTTATATCTTGGTCGATTTTAACAATATATATACTAGGGTGTTTAGAGGTTTTATTGCCTTATACCATGACTATAATCTGGGATTTATTCCAGGATTTCAAGGGGGTAATCAATGAAAAAAGTGACAAAAGTAATTCAGTGATGTCTTGGTTGATTTGAAAAATACCCCTACTAGTGGATCAAGTCAGGATAACTATTACGTAAACTTGGCCAAATCTCTAGGTTTTTATAACTAAAATTAAATTAGTTATACTTTTTTGGCTTCTGCGTTGCTCCCTTGAAAGCTAGACCTGAGCAAACGTCATAAAACAATTCCACCCAAGATAAATCTTGGGTGGAATCAGAATCAGTACTAGAGTTAAAAGGATAGGGCTGAAGGGGTGACAAGGGATTTGAAAAGTAGGCAGGACCGGTGCGATCGCATTCTTATTCCCTACACCTTGCCCCATTACTATTGTTCTGACTCCTCATCCCCCCACTCCCCCCACTTCCTCCATTACTCTCACTTCTCCCTAAAAGTACTTAATCCCTAGTGCCTGATTATCTTCATCCAAAAATTAAATCAAACTTTACACAAACAATATAAAATTCGACCAAAATCTAAAATTGGATAAAAATCATCCAAAAACTCGCCAAAATCATCCAAAAATTGCCCAAAATCATCCAAAAAGTCCACAATACTAAGTAAATTTGACTATTAAAACCAACATAAAAGCCAACATCCACCCTCGATCATCAAAACAATGAGTTAAAGACTTTTTAGTTACAGATATGTCAGGACATCAGTCGAAACCTGATCTTGAGGGTGCATGTACTAGTACAGGTAAATATTTAACAGCGTTTCAGCGCAAACTGCTACAAAAAAGTCTACGATCCGACTTACCTTAATGGCGGTGGGGTTAGGGCTGCTGATATTTAGCCTGTTTCGAGTGGCAATGATGGGGTTGCGGCAATATCTACTAGACCATACGGCTAATAAAGTAGATGCAGCACTGATTGTAGGATTTATTCGCCATACACTGCGGTTGCCTCTCTCGTTTTTCGAGTCCCGCTATGTTGGTGACATCATATCACGGGTTCAGGAAAACCGCAAGATTGAGCAGTTCCTTACCGGTGAGGCGCTATCAATTCTGCTGGATTTACTAACGGTATTTATCTATGTAGGATTGATGGTTTGGTACAGCTGGAAAATGGCATTATTGGCCTTAGTGATTGTGCCGCCATTCTTATTGCTAGCGTTGATTGCGAGTAAGCATTCAGCCGTCAGCTATCAGCTATCAGCTATCAGCGAGTAGGCGCTTTAATTGCACTGGGTCGGATCAGTAAAACGAGCAGGGATGTCAACCAGCCATACTCGTTCGTAAGCTTGTTTACTATCTCCCCTTGATTAGTTAATTAGCTGACGGCTGACGGCTGATAGCTGAATGCTTACGATTGCGACTCCGTTTTTACGTAGGATTTCCCGGGAAATATTTCAATCGATGGCTAAGGAAAATAGTTATCTAATTGAAGCGCTTTCCGGTGTAAGTACCGTTAAATCCACAGCAGTAGAACAAACAGTACGTTGGCATTGGGAGGAGTTATTAAATAAGGAAATTAAGACAAGTTTTGATGGGCAAGTTATCAGCAATCGGCTGCAAATTTTCAGTAATGCTATTGAAGCCGTAGTAACCACAAGCCTGCTGTGGTATGGAGCGTGGTTAGTGATTCAGAATCAGTTAACCATTGGACAATTAGTGGCCTTCAATATGCTGCTAGGAAATATTATTACTCCCTTCCAGCGGTTAACCGTGTTATGGAATCAATTCCAGGAAGTAGTAATTGCTATGGAACGGATTAATGATGTGTTGGATGCCGAACCAGAGGAGGATTTACTGAATCAAGCCCGTCAATCGTTACCATCAATTCAGGGTCACATTGCCTTTGATAACGTTACCTTTCGCTATCACCCAGAGAGTGATTTAAATGTACTGGAAAATCTTTCCTTTGAAGTGAAACCAGGACAAATGGTAGCCCTAGTGGGACGCAGTGGTTCAGGGAAAACGACGATTTCTAAATTAGTGTTGGGATTGTATCCACCCACAGATGGGAAAGTATTGATTGATGGCCTTGATATTACCAGTCTGTCCTTAGGGTCTTTGCGATCGCAAGTGGGAGTAGTAGACCAAGATACGTTTTTGTTTGGTGGAACCATTCGGGAAAATATTAGCTTAGGTCATCCTGCCGCTAGTTTAGAAGAGATTATAGAAGCAGCACGATTAGCAGGTGCTGATGAGTTTATTAAAAATTTACCTATGGGGTATGAAACCCAGATAGGAGAAGGGGGAGGAATGTTGTCTGGTGGACAACGGCAACGGATTGCGATCGCACGGGCTTTGTTAGGCAATCCTAAGTTATTAGTTTTAGATGAAGCCACCTCCCATTTAGATGCAGAATCAGAGCGAATTATTCAGCAGAATTTAAATCAAATTCTCAAAGGTATAGCAGAAGTCAAAAGTCAGAAGTCCTTTGTCAGAAGTCAGAAGTCAAACTCTTGCGCTTACAAAGGGTGTGAGACTTTTGTCATGTCCTAACTGCCCTGGCGACTGCTATAGGACAACATTCGTCATTGCTCATCGGTTGTCTACAGTCCGGAATGCGGATTTAATTTTAGTGCTGGATAGAGGAGTATTGATTGAGAGGGTAACCCATCAGTAATTAATGACAAAAAGGGGACATTATTACTATTTTAATCCCCAGCAAATTAGTCCTTAATCCTGAGTCATTAATCCTGAAAAATTACATAAATTTTAATTTATTTATTCATGAATAATCCTAATACCCAATAACTAGTATCAATAAATAATAAATAAAATTATGCCCAATACATTGAATGGACACTTGGACACTTGAATGGACATCCTCCAACTCAGCTACAAGACACTAATCATGATCAAGATAGTTTAAACGCCCCAAACCTAGCTAAATTTACTGATGATTGGTCTTACGCCACTAAAGAATTACTCGATAGTTGGCCTCAGGTTTGGACAAGGGGATTACTGTACTTTCTAGTAGTATTTGTTTCCATTATTTTACCCTGGTCGATGCTCTATAAGGTAGATGAAACCGGTACAGCTAGAGGACGACTTGAACCAAAGGGTAAGACTGTGAGGCTGGATGCTGCTGTAGCCGGTACCGTGGATGAAATTCAAGTTAAAGAGGGGGAAAAGGTTGAGGCTGGACAAAATTTAGTGATTTTGAAATCCGGGTTAGTCCGTACTGAATTGCAGCAAGTTAACGATAAATTAAAGGGGCAATTGAGTAGGCGATCGCAGTTATAATTACTAAAAAATCAGTTAGTGGTAGTCTTGACAACTCAGCAGCAACAAAATCAAGCCCAAGCCTTGGAAAAGCCAGCTCAAATTGACCAAGTGCGACAGACTATAATTGATCTGAGTAATTCCTATAACTTACAAAAATAATAAAAATTAGCTCAAGGAAATCAGGCCAGGCAAAATCTTGAACTTAGTAAAACAGCCTCTAAGTTACTAGAGATTCGTTTAGCTAATGCCCAGGGAGAGGTGCAACGCTATCGTAAACTTTGGCAACAAGGAGTTGTGCCAGAAATTGATGTGTTAGATAAGGATGATGTGGTACAGTAAAGGCGACGGTTGTATGAACAAACAAAGTCTGATATTGAACAGGCTAAGTTACGGATTAGGGAAGAACAAAGTAGTTATGAACGGACTATGCGTCAAGCACAAGCAGATATTGAGCAAGCAAAGTTACGATTAAAAGAGCAGGAAAGGAGTTATCAGAGTTTGATTCATTCCGGTAAGTTATCAGTACTTAAAATAGAATAACAACTGAATAATATAGAGAATAAAATTACTACCCTAAATTCATAAATTGCTCAGAGTAAGCGTCAGATTGACTCGTTGCAGCTTCAGTTAAAGCAACGAGTCTTAGACGCACCGGTAAGTGGAATGGTATAGCGCTACGCGCAAGTCAGAAGTTAGAAGTCAGAAGTCAGAAGTAAGCTTAGACTTACGTTTCAGAGTTTAGGAGCGATGCAGAGGTGCGACCCGTGGCGAATTTAATTCTTAATGCGGAAAACGCACCATTACGGTCTTGGGGAGGCAGCGCGGTCTTGGGGGTTTCCCCCACTCGCTATTGCCGTGGTTTCCCCCACTCGCTATTGCATCAAGACAATGTCAAACACCTTAATGGGTAGTGCTATATTTCAGTTACCGATTCAAAGACCTGGTGCTGTAGTGCAGCAGGGTACTATGGTAGCAGAAATTGCCCCAGAGGATTCATCATTAATTATTCGAGCCCAGATGGCAACAACTGAAAGTGGTTATTTAAAGAAAGGAATGCCAGTCAAACTGAAGTTTGATGCCTATCCGTTTCAATAGTATGGAGTGATAGCAGGAGAGTTAGTGGAAATTTCTCCAACTACCTCTGAGGTAGCAGCCTATAACATAGAAATTGCGTTAAATCAGGATTGTCTTCCCACAGGTAAGGAGTGTATTGGATTCCGTCCTGGAGATACAGCGACTGCTGAGGTAATTGTGCGCCAGCGTCGGATTATTGATTTTATTCTCGATCCGTTTAAGAAGTTGCAGCAAGGAGGTTTGAAATTATAGGTGATTTCCGGGATGTCATATCAGTCAATTCAGGGCATTATCAATTAGTGCGATCGCTTTTTATAGCACGGCGTGTAATAGTGTTGAAAAATTCAATTTGCAAAGCGATGCAGCACTATAACTTTCACAGTTTAAATTACTAGGATAAACACGATGTAACCAGCTATCACGATTACCAAAGACGATATTCTTGAAGAAATCAAGCTATCTGGTAAGATTCCTGAGATTATCGAAGCAATTACTACCCGCAAGTTAATCGCAGCTGCTGCCGCTGAGGCGTGTATCAAAGTAGAGACAGAAGAACTTCAAGACGCAGCAGATAAATTCAGGATAGTTAGCCAACTCGGGAGTGCTGAGAAAACTTGGGCATGGCTGGAAAAACATGGTATGACCTTATAATAGTTTGAAGCTATGGTATATAATGGCGCTATTTATGGAAAGTTAGCTAAGCATTTATTTGCCGATAAAGTTGAACCCTATTTCTTTGAAAATCAGCTAGATTATGCGGGTGTGGTGATGTATGAGGTAATCATAGATGATCAAGATTTAGCCATGGAACTCTTTTATGGTATTCAGAAAGGGGAGATGAGTTTCTATGATGTTGCTCATCAGTATATCCAGGATAAAGAATTACGTCGCTATGGGGGATATCAAGGAGTAGTAACTCGTGAGCAGATCAAGCCGGAGATTTCTGCTGCTGTCTTTGCAGCTAAGCCACCGGAGGTTCTCAAACCCATTGTGACCTCTAAGGGAGTACACTTGATTTTGGTGGAGGAGATTATTGAACCCCAATTGGATGATAAGCTGCGCTCTCAAATCCTCTTAAATTTATTTTCTGAATGGACTAAGCAACAGGTTTAGCAATTTGAAGTTACCAAAAACCTTGACTTAGGTTACCAAGCTGCCTAGGTCTTGAGTGGAAACTTATACATGCAGAATTTAGAATTTAGAATTTAGAATTTAGAATTCTAATCTTGGTCTTTAAGCTTTTGAAATTAAATGCCCTCTGATGCTGATCAGGGGGCATTTTTGATGATTTATATTTCTAAGTTAAGTTCTCTGACGCGCCTTTCATCCCACCTCAAACGGAGGATGGGGGATTTCGACTGTTATAAGAAAATGCGATCGCATTCGATATCTTCCGCTACACTAGCTAATAGATCACAAACAAACCCAATGTCTCCAAGATTTGATTAGATCATTGACCAGTGTCTCCTCCCGCCCCTCTAACTCGTCTATCCCAAGGACAGCTGAACGTATTACAAACCTGTCCCCGTAAGTTCCAACACATTTACTTTGACCAGCTGGGAACACCCGTGTCTCCCGAACAACAAGAGCGTCTTACTTGGGGAAGCCGCTTTCACCTATTAATGCAACAGCGGGAACTTGGGTTACCAGTTACATCCTTAGTAGAAGAGGATACCCAACTCGACTACTGGCTGAGTGGTTTAGTCAATGCCGCACCAGAACTTTCCAACCCAGAGCCTGAAAGCTTCCGGGAAGCGGAACATTGCCGAACCCTGTATTTCCAAGGTTATCTACTTACAGTTATCTATGACTTATTGATTGCAGGGGAAGACTCGGCTCAAATTCTTGATTGGAAGACCTATCCTCAACCTAAAAACCGGGATTGGTTAGCCCAAGACTGGCAAACACGCCTGTATCTCTACGTCCTAGCAGAAACTAGCGATTATTGGCCAGAACAAATTTCCATGAGTTACTGGTTTGTCAAATCCCAACCCTGTGCCCAGAGTCTTAAATTTACCTACAATAGCGCACAACACCAGAAAACTAGGGAGGATTTGACTCAGTTGTTGACCCAGTTGGCTGGGTGGCTACAAGGGTACCAAGATCAAGGTTTAGCTTTTCCTCAAGTAGCAGCATCCCTTGGTCGATGTGGTGATTGTACCTTTGCCGTGCGTTGTCAGCGTTACGGGAATAGGCTGAGCAACGATAGTACAGAATTACTACCCGATTTAGCTGATATCCAAGAAGTTTCCCTTTGAGCTACCACCCCTGACTGGGTTTGCTCCTAGCACCAGTAAGAGTTGACGCTTAGTCGTTAAATATTAGACAAGACTAAACAAACCGACCCAGACCTGTCTAGTTATGCATTACAGACCTCACGAATTCGCCAAAATCGCTGGTGTGACTGTCCGAACCTTACAACGGTGGGATATATCGGGAAAGTTAATAGCCGATCGGACTTTAGGGAACCATAGAGTTTACACCCAAAAACACATTAATCAACTCAAAGGCTTACTCAATGACGATATTAAAAGGTCTGTGGTTGTGTATTGTCGGGTGTCATCCCCGGCTCAAAGACCCGACCTGGAAAACCAAGTGAAAGCTATGGATACCTTATCCTCCAATTAGCTGAGTACTCCGACTGTGAGATCGTCATCACCAATAATGAATCTCTGAGTCTTCAACAGGAGATGGTCGAAGATCTGATGGCGATTATTCACTGTTTCTCTTGTCGGCTCTATGGTTTGAGGCGTTACATTCAACCCATTCAAGAAAATATTGACAAAAACCTTGACAATCCGGAAAATTGCGCTAAATTAGCATCGGAAGTACAAATAATGGTCGAAATTCCCTTGAAGTTACCGTAAGAATAAAGGAGCCTTTATAGTTGGTCGGTCATGGGTAAAAGGGTTAAAACTTATTAATTAAGGCTCCTTTATTCTAAGGTTTCGTCTCATGTATGCTATCAAACGAGAACTCAAAGTTAATCACAAGCAAGCCAATTGGCTAGCTCAGTGCGCAGGATTCTCCCGATTCGTCTACAACTACGGACTAGGGATGATGAAAGCATCATGGGAGTTTGATCATGTCAAAGCTTCCGATTCTAAACGGTTGAATGCCATTAAGAAGGTGTTCACTAATGTCACCAAGAAAAGTACTGAGTTGGCTTGGTGTAACAAGTATCCAAGTCGTATTTACCAAAATGCATTCCGGAACTTAGCTAAAGCTTTGAGTCGTTGGCGCGACCCTAAGCTTAAAGCTCAGATGCCAAAATTTAAGACAAAGCGTCATCAATGCAGTTTCACCGTTGATGACTGCAACGGTAAGCGACTGTTGTTTGCCGGGAAACAAATCAATATCCCTACCTTGGGATGGTTCAGATTAAAGGAGGGGATCCCTTACAACTGTATTTCCCAAACATTCACGATTTCCAGAGAAGTCGGGAAGTGGTTTATATCGTTCAAAATCGATGCTTGTCCCGTTCCTGCGATCAAACACACCCAGCAGAAAGTCGGAATAGACCTCGGAGTCAAGTGCTTTGCCACATTGTCTGACCGCACCCAGATTGAAACGCCCGAATCGATAAAGAAAGCGAAAACCAAGCTATCGAAGCTACAGTGGCGCAATCGCAAAAAGGTGTTAGGCAACGGTCAGACAAAGACAAAACCAAGTCAGAACGCACTGACTTACTATGGAAGACTGAGAAAGCAACACAAGCACCTTGCAAACATTAGAGAGGACTTTTTGCAAAAGGAAACCACTCGATTAGCTCAGACTTATCAAGAAATTTTGATTGAAGACTTGAACGTGTTGGGAATGTTGGCTAATCATAAACTAGCGGAGGCCATCTCCTTGTTGGGATTCTACCGATTCAGAGAGTTGCTGACTTACAAGCAAGAATTCCATGGATTCAAGCTGACCCTAGTAGATAGGTGGTTTCCATCATCAAAGACTTGCCACAAATGCGGACATAAACAGAATATGCCATTGAAGGAAAGGGTGTATATTTGTGGAGGTTGTGGAAATCTTGAAGACCGGGATCTCAACGCGGCAATCAACATAGAGCGTTGGGAAGCTCGGTAGGGGCTCTCACTGTCGATGGCAATCGATCAAACGCCTGTGGAGTGGAAGAAGCCGACTTCCCACGTAGAAGAAAACGAAGCAGGAATTGAACTTCAGACCGAATGTCTAGGTTTGTGTAAGATTCATGATGCAGTTAAGCAGAGATCCCCGGGGGAACCTCTGCTGTAGCTAGTGCGCTAACCAGCCCATAGGCTACAAAGTCTGGTCGAACAAAATTTTACCAGACTCAGTGCCGCTGGCTTCTTTGGGTTTCATAGGGTTATAATAACACAAAATCTCTAAATAACACAAAAAACTTAAAATACCTATTGAATAGTTTAACCCTTAGTAGGATAATTGGGATGTCAAAGTTGTCAAAAGATGTGTCAGAAGAAAAACAAGTTAGCTACAAACTATTTTTGCCTGAATCCTTACGGGCAAAATTCAAATCTATGTGCGCTCTCAAAGGAGTCACCATGAATCATATCTTATTGGAGTTGATCGAAGAATGGATAGAGGAAAATAAAGCTGCTTCATCCCCTAAGCAGAAGAAGAGTTAATCGGCTGATATAGGTTGAACAGTGCTGAATGCGGAATGGTAAGTGCTAAATGCTGAGTTATCAGTAACCAGCTCATAGTCTAGTAAGCATTCAGCTATCAGCTCTCAGCTATCAGCTAATGCGCTACAGATGGTGCTACTTAATGTGCTATAGCGCTACGCGCAAGGCAATAGGCATGCTAGCAATAGCTGATTATAATAGCTTTTGCTGCTTTTATAAATGTCAAACACCTTAATGCGTAGTGCTATAGCAGTCGCCAGGGTAATTAGGACATGACAAAAGTCTCAAACTACAGTTTGGCTTGAGTTTAACTTCTGACTTCTGACTTCTGACAAATGACTTCTGCTATATATCAGCTATCAGCTCTCAGCTTTTGAATAAGCGATCCAGTGGCCTCACGGGGGTTTCCCCCACTCGCGCTTGGGATCAAGACAACAAGTAAGCATTGGTTTAATCTCTGTTACGTCGGCTGACGGCTGACGGCTGACGGCTGACGGCTGACGGCTGACGGCTGACGGCTGACGGCTGAGGGCTGAGGGTCACACCCTAAGCATTCAGCTCTCAGCCTATGGGCATAGGGCATATGGTTACATGACTAATTAATGCGATCGCTAATGAAAGACAATGATAAATTATTTGAGCAACTGAAAGATCAAGCCATTGATTCAGACCATGAGCAAGGTTTGATAGCCCTTGGTGAGGAATTGCTCAAAGAGTTTGATAGCGGTTCATCACAAGGGGTCACTGATATGGCTCGTTATCGGTTGGAAAAACATCGAAGTGCTTACAAAAAAGCCTACAAAAAACTGATGGCTACCATTGGTCTATGAGCAAGAGAGTCTGATGAGGAACAGTGTCTATGGAAAACTATCGACTGGTATCAGTCAAGATCAAGGGGTTTAGAGGCTTTCCTGAACAAGCGGGAGAACGGGAATTTCGCTTTGATCAAGCCTGCACATTAATTGTAGGAGCTCAGGGGGGAGGTAAAAGTAGTACCCTGAATGCGATTGAGTGGTGTCTATTTGGCAAAGATGTCGCTAATAAAAGTGCTACTAAAATTGAAGAGCGCAAGAATTGGTTAGTGAAAAACCAATCGTCAAGGGAGACTAGTGTCGAAGTTATATTTGAAGGGAATGAGGAAATACTAAAGGTATATCGGAGTGACCGCAAACGTCGTGGTAATCCCAAGTTTTACTATCAGATTAATAATGGCTCGTATCAGGAAGATGAAACTGACTTGCGGGTGCTACTGGGTCTAGAATTGTCTGACTACATGAGTTGTGTCTACCTACATCAAGAAACTATCAGTGCGCTACTGATTCAGGAACCAAAAGAGCGCAAAAATGCTCTGGATCGCCTCATGGGTTTGACGGATTGGCGCAATCTCTTGGATGGAATTAAGCGAGCTAAAGCCCAGGAAGAGTTTAAGAAAATTGATCAAGAGTTTGGTCAGATTATCAGCAAAATTGAAACGGCAAAAGCGATTAAGGAAAATGACTTAGGTCTAGCAGAAGAAGAAGCCATTTTTCATGATATTCCGCTCAGCCAATTATCCCTAAATGGAGCAAAAGCTATTTGCCAAGGGGTTGAAAATGCAGTTGAGAATTTTGCCAAAGACTATGGATTGCTGGTGCCCTCTTTACCAAAATACCAAACTACTGATGATTTGGAAGGATTTGTAGATGGTGGTAAGGAGGCGATTAAGCAATTACGTAATGCTCAGCCCGACTGGGAACGGCAGAAAGAATTGCTGAATCAGCAAAGTGAATTAAATCGTTTGAAAGCTAATGTTGAGACCAAGGTTATGGAACTCAACCAAAAAGAAAACGAGATTCACCAACTGGAAGCTCAATACGGCATGCTACCAGAAATTTTGGCAAAAAAAAATCAAATTGAACAAGAAGAGTTACCGGCTAAGCAAGGGAGTCTAAATACTATCAACAATCGTGCCGGTATCATTATCCAAACCCTAAAATTTCTGAAGTCAGTACAAGAAGATCAAGCCCAAGATTGTCCCGTTTGCTCTACACCAATTAATCCAGTTCAGTTGCGTCAGGAATTAGAATCCTGGCAGCAAGACATGAAGTTACAGCTAAAACCGATTCAGAAGGAGATTCGGGAATTAGAAACAGCAGTAGAGGAGTTACAGAGACTGATTAAAACCTTGGAGCGGTTGCAACGGGAACGATTAGATAAGGATAAGGGATTACAACAAGCAAAAAATGCGATCGCAGTAGCTTTAGAAACAGAAATTAATGACTCTGTTAACGCTCTTGCTCTGCTCAATCAAGCCATTACTGAAGTAGATCAAGAATTAGCCAGGATTCGCACCGCAGTTGAGCAAAGTAATCAGCGTATCGATAGCATTGATCAAGACTTGGAAAACATTAAACGGATTATTACTGTCTTGCGTTATCGCCAAGAGGTAGATAATTTGTTTTCCATTCAAGATTGCCCTGACTATAAAGAAGTTGAAGCAGCAAAAGCTGACTTGGAAGCCTTCTGTGACCGATTGTTGACTATTGGTGAAGCTGTACAGGAAGTGCTAGGAAACTCAGCTAAAGAAAAAATCGATGCTACCAGAGCAGCAATTTCTAGTATCTATCGTCAGCTCGCCCATCGCAGTGACTTTCCAGATATTGAGATTGACCCAGAAAAATATGAAGTGATGGCGGTGGGATATGGAGAGTCAGAAGTTGCCTTACGACTGTTGAACAAGGGTGATATTAATTGTGCTGCTTTGAGTATATTTCTAGCCCTAGCAACTTCAGAGCAATTGACTCATAATATCGGTTTCATGGTGCTAGATGACCCGTCGCAAAATCTCGACCCAGTCCATAAAGAACGATTGGCTCAGGTGTTGGATCAGGTATTGGATAAAAAGCAATTGATTATTGCGACTTCAGAAGATGATTTCGTCGAGCAGCTGAGTTTCAAGCTAACTAAGCCCAACAAACTATACCGATTGGGACAGTGGACACCAACTCGTGGACCAACTATCGAGGGTAATGGGTAATAGAATTTAGAATTTAGAATTTAGAATTTAGAATTTAGAATATGGATGCATCAACATTCAACCATTTAACCACCATTCAACAACACCTAAATAGTCGCTCTAGAAAAGATAATGGGTTTGGCAAAACTTGCCAGATTTTCCTAGCGATTACCTTCTGTCGCTTGGGTTTTCAGGTAGAAAACTATTCCTCTCAAGGTGTAGATATCGATAGTTGGAATCACCCCTACTTTCCTAATCTTTCCATTGAAGTAAAGACCACCACCAAGCATACGGTGACACTAGGACAGAAGGATGTGGATGGCTTGAATAAAAAAGCGAGAGAAGGATATGAACCTATCTTTGCGGTTTTGAGATTAGAGTTATTGTCAAATTGGATTATCGCTAAAGCCAAGGGAATTAAGGCAGGTAATCATCCTGTAGGGAGACTACAAACCTCAGTAAGGGCAATTCCAGAACTGCAAGATCAGGTGAATCAGGAATTCCCTAGGGTTGTCAATGACTATGGCGCTATAGTATCAAGTATTCCAGCTGAGGAAGTTCTCACTGATTTGGATAAGTATTTGGATAGGGAGAGACAAAAAGTATTGCCAAAAGGAAGTGTTATGGCGCTGCATGCAGAGCATAGGTTTTAGGGTTAGGGTATATTTTTGGCTCTAAGCATTCAGCTGATCGCTGATCCCTAATGGCTGAATGCTTAGGGGTATAGCACACAATACCCTTCAACCTTTCTACCCTTCAATTGGACTCACTGAGCAACAACTGAGCAGGCAATCGCTGAAAGGAAAGCCGTTCATTGTTGACATCCACAAAGATAGTGTCCCCATCATTAAATTCACTCCTGAGAATTCCTTTAGCAAGAGGAGTTTCCAACTCCCGCTGAATAGCTCGCTTTAGGGGTCGTGCTCCAAAAACTGGATCGTACCCTAAATCTGCCAAAAAGTCAAGAGCTGCATCGGAGAGTTTTAGGGACATCTTGCGCTCTGCTAACCGTTGCTCTAAGCGCAGGGTTTGCAGCTGGACAATATTGCGCAACTGATGTTTTTGCAAGGTATGGAAAATAATCACCTCATCAATCCGATTGAGGAATTCAGGGCGGAAACTAGAGCGCATTGCTTCCATGACCCGACTCCGCATTTCTTCATACTTGGAGTCATCCCCAGCTACATCCAGAATATACTGGGAGCCAATATTGCTAGTCATGATAATAACGCTATTCTTGAAATCTACGGTATGCCCTTGAGCATCAGTCACTCGACCATCATCAAGGATTTGCAGCATGACATTAAAGACATCCGGGTGTGCTTTTTCGATTTCGTCAAATAGAATTACGGCATAGGGACGTCTACGGATAGCTTCGGTTAACTGACCTCCTTCTTCGTAACCCACATAGCCTGGAGGAGCACCAATCAGTCGGGAAACGGTATGCTTTTCCATATACTCAGACATATCGATTCGCACCATAGCCTCTTCGGTGTCAAACAGATAGGCTGCTAAGGCTTTTGCCAATTCTGTCTTACCCACACCGGTAGGACCGAGGAAAATAAAGCTAGCGGTGGGACGATTGGGGTCAGCTAATCCCGCACGCGATCGCTGAATAGCATCGGCAACAGCAGTAACGGCTTCCTCTTGACCAATCACCCGCTTGTGTAGTTCTTCTTCCAGGTGCAGTAGCTTCTCTTTCTGAGACTCAACCAGCTTACTAATGGGAATTCCAGTCCACTTAGAGATAATTTCCGCAATGTCAGCTTCTGTAACTTCTTCCCGCAGCAGGGATTTACTACTGGTTTGGTTCTCGGCTAGCTGTTGCTCAACGGCTGCCAGGGATTTTTGCAACTCGGCTAACTTGCCGTATTTTAACTTAGCGGCTCGGTTGAGGTCATAATCCCGTTCTGCCTGTTGAATTTCTACGTTAACTCGATCAATCTCTTCCTTAATCCCCTGAATCCGGTCAATCACATCTTTTTCTGATTGCCACTGGGCATTCAAAGTACGCTGTTCTTCTTTAAGATCAGCCAGTTCTTTTTCGAGTCTTTCCAGCCTTTCGATGGAGGCGAGATCAGTTTCTTTTTGTAAAGACAACCGTTCCATTTCCAGCTGGATAATTTTGCGGTCAATTTCATCGAGTTCTTCTGGCTTGGAAGTAATTTCCATTTTTAGCCGTGCTGCCGCTTCATCCATTAAGTCAATGGCTTTGTCTGGTAAAAAGCGATCGCTAATATACCGAGTAGACAAAGTAGCTGCTGCCACTAAAGCACTATCGGCAATTTTTACCCCATGGTGAACTTCATACCGTTCTTTAAGACCTCGTAGAATCGAGATAGTATCAGCTACACTAGGCTGGTCAACATAGACCTGCTGGAAGCGTCTTTCGAGTGCTGCATCTTTTTCAATGTACTTGCGGTACTCATCGAGAGTAGTAGCACCGATACAGCGCAATTCACCCCGTGATAACATTGGTTTGAGCAAATTTCCCGCATCCATTGCTCCTTGAGAAGCACCAGCACCGACAACGGTATGGATTTCATCAATGAACAGGATAATTTTGCCTTGGGAATCGGTCACTTCTTTTAGTACCGCTTTCAGGCGTTCTTCAAACTCTCCCCGAAACTTAGCCCCAGCAATCAATGCGCCCATATCCAGAGCAATCAATTGTCGGTCTTTGAGGGATTGAGGCACATCACCGGCTATAATCCGTTGTGCCAAGCCTTCAGCAATAGCAGTTTTCCCAACACCAGGTTCCCCCATCAGCACTGGGTTATTTTTAGTACGGCGCGAGAGAATTTGAATCGTGCGCCGAATTTCATCATCTCGCCCAATAACTGGGTCAAGCTTTCCCTCCCGCGCCGCCTCTGTCAGATCACGTCCATATTTTTCCAGTGCTTGGTATTTGCCCTCTGGATTTTGGTCGGTCACTTTCTGATTCCCTCGAATGTCAGCAATGGTAAGTTTAAGCCTATTTTCATCTAGTTTAAACTCCTGGAATAATGACTTACCAAAGCGGTCATCTTTCAGATAACCGAGGATCAGATGCTCAATGGAGATATAATCGTCCTGGTATTCTTTACGATAGGACTCTGCTCGGTCTAGCAAGCTATTCATGCTGCGTCCTAGGTAAACGGAGTCGCTATTACCAGAAACCTTAGGTTGCTTTTTGATAAAGGATTCCGTTGCTTCCCTTACCCGTTGCACAGACACTTCCGCTTTGTTCAGAATACTGGTAGCGAGTCCATCTTGATCCAGCATCGCCTTCATCAAGTGTTCGGTTTCGATTTGTTGTTGCCGTGCGGCTTTAGCAACATCTTGGGTTTGTGCGATCGCTTCCCAGGCTTTTTCGGTAAACTGGTTAGGGTTACTTGGTTGCATCTCTAATCACTCTTTCCTCTAACTGTTCACAATTCTAAAAAAGCCAGTGCGATCCCATAGATCGGTCTTCACGTCTTCTTTTTGGGATATTGCCGTCCTCAAAGCCAGCTAAGCTGGTTTTCATTTAAATTCTATTGTTTTGACAGCAGGGGAGCAGGGGAGAGGGTTTGACGGTGTTTTTTCCAAGGGATGTAGCGCGGTCTTGGGGAGGCAGTGCCTTCATCCGGGGGTCTCCCCCACTCGCGGTCTGCCGTGGTTTCACCCACTCGCGCTCTGCAAGAGACTGAATAATAACCAATTTAAATGGGCAACAGCTTAATAACCCAAGTTGCTAGTTACAAAATGCTGTTTCCAATGTGTAATAACAGATAAAAATCGATAATTGCTGCTATTAATCCTAGATGGTTAATGGTTTGAATTTCGGCGTTGGTTAATCATTCCATTATTAAGCAACACCGCTTCTTGAATTTATCTAGCTGTATCAAGTAGGTGATTGAAATCCTCACGCCAGCTATCGAAGTCAGTAAAAAAGTTGAAGCCACATACAACCTCAAGGGATCTCTCGGAAACAATATCTAGTATCCGTGATGCACGTTTACGGGTTTTGTCTTTTGGTCCAAAGGGGTTGAATTGCATACTAGACCCTGGAGGGAAGGCATAGTCACCAATAAACAAGACCAAGTCATAGATATATATCATGAAGCCCGGTGTATGTCCACCAATATAGAAAGCTTCAATGCCATGCTCGGTGAAGTCACCATAAATTTTGTTGTCAATCGGAAATTGCTCGGCAAGTGGATGCTCAGCATCGTTAACGTGCAGATAAACTTTAGCTTCCCATAAATCACGATACTGGTTGGATGCACCCATGAAATCTTTATGGGTAAAGTAGATAGCTTCTACTGGCTCCAAGTCTCGATTGAATGCTGATGGACAATCAATCCATACCGCACCACTATCCGTTTCAATGCGATAAGCAGCATGCTCCATACCAAGACGAGGCACAGAAATCAATTGTGTAACGTAGTTATTTATCTGGTGTGGGGTCACTCGATAGGTTTGCTCTGCCTCATCCCAAGTAACGAATTTGTCATGGCGTGCTCTACAGAACGGACAGA
The DNA here is from genome assembly GCF_010672265.1 of Moorena sp. SIO3A2. NCBI lineage: Bacteria > Bacillati > Cyanobacteriota > Cyanophyceae > Coleofasciculales > Coleofasciculaceae > Moorena > Moorena sp. SIO3A2. Next base: position 106,124 of record NZ_JAAHHC010000007.1, on the reverse strand, counting down.
CATCAGGCATTTCACCAATCATGTTATAGCCACAAACGGTACAAACCCACTGCTGATGGTTCACAGTTGAAGCCAACATTTCACCTTCATTAGCCATATTCAGAACCTCAATGTACTGATGTTGACATTAATTTGTTTTTATTTTCCTAGTATTTACAAGATTTATGCGCTTAGTTAATGAGTTTTTTTTAACAACACATTATTCTAAAATCTGTATATTATTCTAGGATTTGCAGAAATAAAACTGGGTTTAATAGTTATAAATTACCAGTTTTTTTAGAGTTTTTGATTAACCTGAATAGCAGAAGTATTGTCCACACTTCCAACCTCGACTTTTTCAGCAACCAAGGGATTATCTCAATTTTGTTCAATCCAACAAAGCCTCAGCATGATGGCTGATATGGTCTTTTATAAAGGTGGCGATAAAATAGTAACCATGGTTATAGCCGACCTGGAGACGGAAAGTCAGGGGCTGATCTGCTTTTTCACAAGCCTTCTCAAACACCTCAGGGAGCAACTGCTGCTTCTCATAAAAGGGGTCAGCGGTGCCTTGGTCAATCAAAATTGTATGGTTATAGTTGGCTGTCAACACCAGTTCGCTGGCATCGTAAGCTCGCCATTGCTCTTGGTCTGTCCCGAGGTAATTGGTGAATGCCTTCTGACCCCAGGGGCTGCGCATGGGAGCAGCAATGGGAGCAAAAGCAGAAACAGATAGGTACTGCTTTGGGTTTTTTAAGGCACAAATCAACGCACCATGACCGCCCATAGAATGACCAAATATACCTTGTTTCTCAACTTGCGTGGGGAAATTTTTGGCAATTACCTCGGGTAACTCATGGACAACGTAGCTATACATTTGGTAGTGAGCTGACCAAGGTTCAAGAGTGGCATCTACGTAAAAACCAGCACCAGACCCCAAGTCCCACTCATCGTCCTCACCTGGAATTCCTGTATTCCGAGGGCTGGTATCTGGAGCCACCAACATCAATCCATACTTGGCTGCAAATCGCTGAGCACCCGATTTAACCATAAAATTCTCTTCCGTGCAAGTCAAACCTGACAGGTAATATAGAACTGGAACGGATTGCACTTTCGCCTGGGGGGGTTGGTATACGGAAAACCCCATCTCGCTCCTACAAGTCTGAGATTGATGAGTGTAAAAACCTACTGTACCGCCAAAGCAACGGTTTTCGGAGACGAGGCGAAGGTCTGTGGACATGGGGCTGGTTCAAATGGACGTACCATGAAGGCGAATGTGGCTGTCCAGCATTTTAGCGTTTCTCCAGCTATGTTTGCCGAAGCTGCACTTATCTTTACTAAACTATCGTCTAAATCAACAATTTTCAACTAACTTGCCTGATGGAATTAATTCTTTACAGTAAACCCGGTTGCCATCTTTGTGAGGGATTGCTTGAAAAGCTAGAGATGATTGAAGGGTTAACCTTTAAGCTAGAGGTTCGAGACATTACCAGTCGAGAGGATTGGTTCCAATCCTATCAGTATGAAGTGCCAGTACTATGTATCAACCACTTTGGTCAGGAACAGCTCCTGCCTCGCCCCTCTCCTCGTGCTAGCGTTGCACAATTGCAGCGAATGTTACGGAAATATTTCCCTGTTAGTGAGCCAAAATAGGCGATACATCAGGTTGACGGTTTGACGGTTGACGGTTTAACGGTTGACGGTTGACTGGTGGCTGTGATGATTCGGTAGATCTTATAGTGTCATTTGGTGCAATAGATTATGAAGCTAAGGGAATTATTAGCCAAAATTGCCAATATTGTGGAAATTCCTAGCCCCGAGGGTCTTGATGTAACGGTTACAGGCATCTGTACCAATTCCCACGCCTGCCAACCAGGAGATTTATTTATCGGGATGCCAGGCACTAGGGTAGATGGTGGAGAGTTCTGGGAAAGTGCGATCGCATCTGGGGCAGTAGCAGCGATAATTTCTCCCCAAGCGGCTGCCAAACATCCCCCCCAGGAACTTTCACCGGAAACAGGAGTTTGTGTAATTGCTGCCGATGACATGACCACCGTGTCTGCTCAAACTGCAGCAGCCTTCTACGACTACCCAGCACAGAAGCTCAGGCTGATTGGAGTCACGGGTACTAATGGCAAAACTACAACTACCCATCTGATTGAATTTCTGCTCGCTCATAGCTCTAGTCCTATCCCCACAGCACTTTTGGGTACCCTCTATGCCCGTTGGCCAGGTTTTGAGCAAACAGCAAGCTACACTACACCATTTGCAGTTCAATTGCAACAACAGCTCCAGTTAGCGGTCAAAGCAGGTGCCCAAATGGCAGTGATGGAAGTTAGTTCACACGCCTTAGCCCAAGGTCGAATCCAGGGCTGTCCGTTTGAGGTGGCGGTGTTTACCAATCTCACCCAAGACCATTTGGACTACCACCAGAACATGGATGATTACTTCAGCGCTAAAGCTAAGCTGTTTAGTTCCGACTATCTCAAAGGCAGGGCAATTATTAATGCTGATGACTCCTATGGAGAGCGGTTAATCCAACAGTTACCAACTGAGCAAGTCTGGAGCTATAGTATCCAAAACCCATCCGCTGATTTCTGGACGAAGGACTTAAGCTACGAGCCAACAGGGGTTAGAGGAATTATGCATACTCCAGTAGGAGAGGTTAGCTTTAATTCGCCCCTAGTGGGTCAATACAATCTGTCTAACTTGCTCGCAGCAGTAGGAACAGTTTTAGAGCTGGGTTTGGATTTAGAATTAGTAGCAGCAGCCTTGGCTCAATTTCCAGGAGTGCCAGGGCGGATGGAACGGGTGCAAATTCAACCGGAACAGGATATTAGTGTTATTGTCGATTATGCCCACACCCCAGATAGTTTGGAAAACTTACTAAGGGCATCACGACCCTTTATTGAGGGCAAGATGATTTGTGTATTTGGCTGTGGTGGCGATCGCGATCGCACTAAGCGTCCTAAGATGGGGAAAATAGCGGCTCAGTTAGCTGATGTTGCTGTAGTCACCTCGGATAACCCTCGCACCGAAAACCCAGAAAGCATCTTAGAGGATGTTTTAGAGGGGATTCCTCAATCAGTGGAACCAATGGTAATTTGCGATCGCGCTACCGCCATTCGGACTGCCATCTTGCAAGCAAAACCGGGGGATGGAGTTTTAATTGCTGGTAAGGGTCACGAAGATTATCAAATTCTGGGCACTGAAAAAATCCACTTCGATGACCGAGAGCAAGCCCGAGATGCTTTGATGAGTAGGCTACAGGTTATAGGTTAGCAAGTTGACAGCTATTTTAGCGGGCAGGTTGTAGATTATCACATGGAAGGTCAACGTTTAAGCTTTAACCAAACCACCTTTAACCAAACCACCTTTAACCCTAAATGAACCTGCCACCTAATCCAGAATTGTCTCTCTACCAGCTGGTTTTAGAGACTCTTGCCTCTCCCGAGTCTCTAACAATCACTCCTGTCACCCTGAAATCGCTAGTCAGAGCAACCTTTGACCTGCTAATTCAGCAAAACATTTCAGCCACAATTTTGGTCAAGCCACAGGGTGAGGGCTGGCACAGAGAAATAAAACGGTATCAACAACAGGTTGATTTACCCAAAACAATTTATCTGTGCCACTGTTTAGGAGATGACTGGAAAAACGGAGTTAACCTCAACAGAGATTCTCAACTGTTTTCCCTACCGTTGGAGACTGAAACTCAACTACAACAGGAGTATTTCTTACTGATTCTCGGTGAGAACTATAGTAGTTTAATTGTGGCTTGCCAGCCTGATCTATCGGAATCTGACAATCTAACTGATAGTGAACTCAGTCAACCATTGTTAGCTGTTTTTACCCTTGAGCAATCAGTAATTCGGCAGTTTTTACAGGGGTTAAGTACAGTTATTGGGAGCAATACAGCAGACCAACTCAGCCATTGGGAAACCCTTTTAGCTCCCCCAGAAACACTTAATAGTACACTACTAACCCAGTTGTTGCTTAAACAAGTACAACGTACAGAAGAAATTGTTCAGAATACCCTGGCAACACAGCCAATCGGGGAGACTAACCCATCTCCCCCATCACCGCCAGCAGTTCCTGAGTCGGTTGTGGTAGGGAAGAATTCCTTATCAAAGGTCGAGCCTTATATGAGTGATGAGATACTTCAGCGAGTGGCTCAGGAATTACGGACACCCATAACGAACATGAAAACTGCCCTGAAGCTGCTCGATGCCTCACAAATGAAGCTCGCCCAACGCCAACGCTATATTGGGCTTCTTTATAAAGAATGCGATCGCTTAAATTCCTTAGTGGCTGGATTACTAGAACTGGTTCAGCTAGAGGGTGACCCCCAAACGGATCAAACCTTGCCGTTGAAGCTAGCAGACATTGTTCCTGGTATTGTCAGCACCTATCAACCCCTTGCCCAAGAAAAAGGCATCCAGCTCGGCTACACAATTCCCGCCAATCTCCCCTCAGTCTTGTTTTCAGAGGTGGGCTTGAGGCATATCGTGATTAATCTGTTGCACAATAGTTTAAAGTTTACTCCCGCTGGCGGTAAAGTTAGAGTACAGGGAACTCGTAAGGGCAAGTATGTTCAGCTGATATTTAGTGATACAGGTATTGGCATTGCTGAAAGTGACATACCTAAGATTTTTGACAGTTTTTATCGGGGTAGGTCAACACCTAGGGAAGACCTTGGTGCAGGGATAGGTTTAACCATTGTGCAACAGTTATTACAACGGGGCGGTGGTTCAATTGCAGTAGTTAGTCGATTCGGGCAAGGCTCCCAATTTAAAGTGCTGCTACCAATTGCCTCTGAAACTTAAAAAATCGTCGAGGTAATGGTTAACCAATCCCAGGCAATGGTGTCTTAGCCAGGTCAGCTAACGGTAAAAATACTGTCATCACCTCACCCTGTTGGGGTCGTTGCTTAACAATTAGTTTGCCCCCCAACGCCTGGAATAGATTTTTGGTCACATTCAAATTCAAACTGATACTACCCGTTTCTGGCTGGAAAGTCAGCAGCTGACCAAGGGACTTCAATGTCGGGCAATGGTCGTCAGCAATTGTTTCGTGATTAATCTGAGACTGGAATTGTAACTTCAGCTGGTTTCCAGCAGGTGTAACCTGTAACTGGATGTGACCCCCTGTTGGAATAGACCGGGTGAAATTTTCCATCAAGCCAGTTAGCACCTGATCTAGCAAGGCGGGATGACTGACCACTGTTGGCAACTGTTGCGGTAAGACTACATCTAGGGTTAAATTACGTCGCTGTGCTTGTTTTTGCCAGCGGGGGATGCTGTTGTGAAAAACCCGAGCCAGAGATATACAGGTCAGGCTAACAGGGGTTTGCTTGGCTGCCGTTGTTTCTAATTCTACTGCCCGGAAAATCAACTCCATGCGGTTGATTTGTTCGCTACACTCATGGTCAATAATTTCTATACGCCGCATGACTTCTGGAGGCAAGTCACGACGTCTAAGCAGTAGTTTAGTCAGGGTGTGAATTGTAGTTAGGGGTGTCCGGATTTCATGGGTCAGAGCTCGGAGCAGCTCAACGTCAGGTGTAGCTTCAGAATTTTCTTTTGGGTGAACAGCAGAGATTCTAGGAAAGCCTCGCGCTTCATTTTTCACCAATCGTTGCCAGTTAGGCTCCTGTACTTTCTGTTTCTTGGCAAAGGGTGTACTAGAAGACCCATTTTGTGAGTGACTACCAGTTTTGACCCTATCCCTCTGATGCTGAGGTTGTCTTGGCTGAACCATTGTTGACTCGGATATTGTAACCGGTATAGTCTGGCTCAGTTCTACTGAAGGCAGTTCTGGTAAATTCTCCAGAAGCCCACGACCAAAGTTCATTACAATGCGGTAATCGGGGGGCTTTGGCACAAATTTTTCCATTAAAGCTTCCAACTGCTTGAGATGATGAGAACTGCTCAGTAATAGTCTATGGCGCAGTGATGCCCAAACATGTTGGATATCCTCTGGGTCAAAGGAGAATTGAAAGCCTGGAACGCCAAAGTGGTCTTTCCCAGAGACCATGACTAAGCTAAAGTCTTTAGTAAAAACTAAACAAAACTGCTCGTTAGCTAAGGGGTCTCCTGGAAACAGGGGTAACCTGTAGGTCGTATTTTGTACAAAAGGAGTAGTATCAGGTTGAGCCGGAGGTAGCTGGAAGGGCATAAAAGCCCAAGGATTCAAGGCGTCGTTCGTAAAAATCCCAGTCTCGAAACTTGCCAGTAGCTCTCGATCACTTAAGACTGGAGCAGGACCAGCTATAATTAGTCCTTGCTTCGACGAGTGTTCGGGATTATGGCTTGTTGATCGGTTGCCTGAAACCCCTGGCAACAGCAACTGTTCCAAGGTAGCGATCGCACTTTGCCATTCCCGTTGAGCTTTAGCTGCTGCTGCCCTATGCTTAGGGCTAGCCGCTTCTCTTGTTCTGCGACAGCTAGCACCTACTGAGCAAGTGTCAATCACAGTTGCTTGCTCTACTGAAACAGTAACCTTGTCATCGCTTTCAATTAATTCCTGTTGGGATAAAATTTCACTTATACTTGGTAATAACCACCTTGGCACCACAATCCACCCCCGATGCACAGCTAGTGCAGTAATTCAAACTATCAACTCCTTTGATAAAGATGGTAATGTGATTGCTGATAGTTTAAGGATCGTAGAACCGAACTTCTACGTAGCAATTCCCGTTAACCTAAGCATTGGAAAGAAGGAGCTTAAACAGAAATTAACAGTTTGAATTAAAAATATCAAATTGTTCTTGCATTGTTAGAGTTAACAACATACACTACCTATCTGCCTCTGTTTTGGTAAGCTAATAGCTAGCGGCTAACAGCTAGCAGCTAACAGTTGGGGCAATTAATCAAAATATGGCAAAGATCGAGACCAGAACCGAACCCATGGTGATCAACATGGGTCCCCACCATCCCTCCATGCATGGCGTTCTCCGCTTAATTGTCACCCTAGATGGGGAGGATGTGATAGATTGTGAGCCGGTAATTGGCTACCTGCACCGAGGCATGGAGAAAATTGCCGAGAATCGCACTAACATTATGTATGTCCCTTACGTGAGCCGATGGGACTATGCAGCAGGGATGTTCAACGAGGCAATTACAGTCAATGCCCCAGAGAAATTAGCAGATATTCCGGTACCCAAACGTGCCAGCTACATCCGCGTGATCATGCTGGAGTTGAATCGGATTGCCAATCACCTGCTGTGGCTTGGACCATTCCTAGCAGATGTGGGTGCCCAAACCCCATTCTTCTACATCTTCCGGGAACGGGAGATGATTTATGACCTATGGGAAGCTGCCAGTGGACAACGGTTAATTAACAACAACTACTTCCGTATTGGTGGAGTTGCTGTTGACCTACCCTATGGATGGATAGATAAGTGCGAAGACTTCTGTGACTACTTTGACCCTAAAGTTGATGAGTACGAACGGTTAATCACCAACAACCCTATCTTCCGCCGCCGAGTTGAAGGTGTCGGTACCATTAGTCGGGAAGAAGCCATTAACTGGGGACTTTCTGGCCCGATGCTACGAGGTTCTGGAGTCAAGTGGGATTTGCGCAAAGTTGACCACTACGAATGCTACGACGACTTCGATTGGGAAGTACACTGGGAAACCGGGGGTGATTGTTTTGCCCGGTATGTGGTGCGGATTAGGGAAATGCGGGAGTCCGTTAAGATTATCCGTCAAGCCTTAAAAGCACTTCCCGGTGGTCCTTACGAAAACCTAGAAGCCAAGCGGATGGCAGAGGGTCGCAAATCCCAGTGGAACGACTTCGATTATCAGTTCATGGGCAAGAAAATTGCCCCTACCTTCAAGATTCCCAAGGGCGAACACTATGTCCGTCTTGAGTCTGGGAAAGGAGAACTAGGAATTTTCATTATTGGTGATAATAATGTCTTTCCTTGGCGTTGGAAGATTCGTCCAGCCGATTTCAATAACTTACAGATTCTGCCCCATATCCTCAGAGGAGTCAAAGTTGCCGATATTATGGCGATTCTCGGTAGTATTGACATTATTATGGGGTCAGTAGACCGTTAAATTAGGTTAATGGTTCTAGGTAATAGGCTCTAGGTTTTAGACTAAGCGGGGGCAACGTTAGTTAGCTCCGCCTCAAGGACGGAAGCTCTCAACTAGCCGTCTTTTAGCATTAGCCGTCAGCTATCAGCCGTCAGCTATCAGCCGTCAGCCTTTGGTCTTGGTATTTGGTTGATAGCTGATAGCTGATAGCTTACCATTAGCCTCATATCTAGAAGTTAGGCAGCTAAGATTATCGGCTATTCCTCCTATTCTTTGCTAAACTAGGAGGAATTTTTGATTTTTTGTGAAACTGTGATGTTAAGACAGCATTTAGGGAATTCTAGGAATGTAGCTCCAAAGACTGAATAGTCAACTTGCTGTCTATGAGTGAAAATCCCCCACCTATTAAAGTATTACGTCAGCGCCATGTAGGCTGGGATAAGCCTACCGAGGAAAATCTCAAAACTATTAAAACTATTGAGTTGTTATGGCGTAATTTGTTCGAGGCAATTTTTGATCCCATTGAAGATAACTGGTTAGAGCATTGGGAAAAGCTATACAAAACCATTCTAGAGGTTTGTTCTGATAACGAAGAGCGCCGCATTACTCTAGTCTACCTGAGCAATGTTAAGGATTTGACAAAAGAAGCTAGGGAATGGAAAATGTTGGTGACTTACCTGGAGAATACTAAAGACTGGGCTAGAAAATCGATTATTAGAGGCTCGTGAACCGTAAAATAAAATAGTGAAAATGGTGACCCTTCGCGTAAGCCAAAGGCTTGCTCAAAATTATCCTTGATACAGTAAAACCTGTAAAGGTGCTAACAGCAAGACCCCTATCCCTTCTACAAACGCTTTCGGGAATACTTTTGTGATCATATTAAGCGCTCCATTATGGGCTACCGGTAGCCAAGCTTGACCTGAGTTGTTGCTGCGTTCGCGTAGCGGCTCTTTCAGAGCATCGCAATCCTAATTAATTTGTGAACAATAATAGGTCATGAGATTCTTCCCCCAACCCCGATCACCGCATCACCCGATCACCCTATCTAAGCCTCTGGGCAAAATGTTAAGAAGAGTAAACTAGAGAAGTAGTATAAAGTCCAGTTAATTACTTCCCAAATAGTCCCCGGATTTTTGGCTGTTCGCGCTTTGGCTTACAGGTAATTGTCAATTACCTGTAAGCCAAAGCGCAAATAGTCATTACCCGATAAGGACTATGATGATTAGTCAACCGGATTTTATCTAACTATCTCAAGTGCCAGTTTTCTCAGGATTATAGAGCGCGTGAAAGTTTTTCAGACCCTGGAAGGGCAGCAACGCCAAAGTTTGCTGATTTTATTTACTGTTGGTCTGTTGTTTTGGTCAAGCTTAACGTCTTTGTCGCCAACGCTGCCACAATATATTGAAGACGTGGGTGGTACCAAGCAACAGGTAGGGTTAGTAATGGGTTGCTTTGCCATTGGTCTGTTGCTGTTTAGAAACCCACTGGGGCGTATGGCAGACCTGCGCAGTCGCAAGTTGGTAGTAATTATTGGTACTATCGCTGTCGCTCTAGCGCCTTTGGGCTATCTATTTACCCAGTCGATTAGCCTGTTGATGCTGGTTCGAATGTTTCATGGCATCAGTATTGCAGCCTTTACCATCGGTTATCTGGCTCTAGTCACCGATTTGTCCCCTGTTGACAAGCGAGGTGAGTTAATTGGTTACATGAGTTTGGCAACACCGATTGGTTTAGGTCTCGGACCTGCGCTGGGGGGTTTTCTACAACAAGAGGTTAGCTACACTGTTTTATTCTTAGTGTCTGCAGCTCTAGGTGGGCTGGGTGTGCTGTTAGGGAGTCAGATTCGTGAACCAATCAGGCATGCTAAACAAAAGCCGAGAAAATCAGAATCTTGGTTAAACTCGAGTTGGCAGCTATTGGTCAAACTATGGGAGCTGTTAAGCAGCCCTCCTCTTGGAATTCCAGCTTTGGTCATGCTGTTGTTCGGTATAGTATTTGGAACAAAAGTTAGCTTTGTCTCTCTGTTTATTCGAGAGACTGGTATTAATCTCAATCCAGGATTGTTTTTCACAGCTACTGCGATCGCTAGTTTTGTGATTCGTGCATTAACTGGTCAGGCATCTGATCGGTATGGACGAGGAGTATTTATCACCGCTAGTGTGGTTTGCTATATCATCTCAATGTTGATGATTTCCCAGGCTGAAACCGGAGTTGGATTTTTACTAGCTGGTTTATTAGAAGGAGCTGGCACTGGACTATTCATACCGATGATGACTGCTTTGATGGCTGACCGCTCCTCTGCTGATCAACGGGGTCAGGTATTCGCTGTCTGCATTAGTGGGTTTGATTTAGGGATTGGTCTAGCTGGGCCGATCTTTGGTTATTTCGCTGACCTCTTAGGATATCGAGGGATTTTTTCCTGTGGTGCTGGTATAGCATTTTTGGCACTGATTATCTTTATGACCCAGTCCAACAAAAATTTATCCCGTTCCCTCAGATTTGCCATCGGTCGTGAACGGGATTTATATGCTGTAGATACTATAATGTCTTAGCTTATTAAACGGGCTAGGAGGGATTCGAACCCCCGACACCGTGGTCCGTAGCCACGTGCTCTAGTCCACTGAGCTACAAGCCCTTAACTGCTGCCACTTTTCTGTGGGTCAACAGTTACTTATCATAACACATAGATCAAAAATTTTGCAATACTCTTGTGGAAATCAATCGCTCGCTATCCCATCTCGATAGTCAAGGTCAAGCTCAGATGGTCGATGTTTCTGGCAAAGAGCTTACGAAGCGTCAGGCAGTAGCCGCTGCTCAGGTACGGATGAAAACCACAACCTTCAACACTATCCAAGCTGGTAATGCCCCCAAGGGTGATGTCTTAGGAACCGCTAGGCTGGCTGGGATTATGGCAGCAAAGCAAACGTCCCAACTGATTCCTTTGTGTCATCCCTTGCCCTTGCACAAGATAGAAGTTCAAATTGAACCTAACCCCCAACTACCGGGATACCAGATTCAGGCATCTGTGACTACTAAAGCTGAAACTGGTGTCGAAATGGAAGCACTAACAGCAGTTTCTGTTGCGGCTTTGACCCTTTACGATATGGCCAAAGCGTTGGAAAAGTCTATCGAGATTCAATCGATTCGCCTGTTGAGTAAGACCGGAGGTAAATCCGGGGATTACCAAATCTCAGGGGATTGCTAAGTTAAGGAATCAGCTCAAGTCAAGTTGGGTCAGCACTTAGCACTGATCCACTGAGGCACTCAGTTGCCAATTACCGTTTGAACAGGAAATCTATGGCTCAGATTAGGTTTCTCGCAAACGTGGCATCAGTTCCACAAGATTACAGGGGGAATTTCCCAAATCGAGCTGGTCTTTGATAATCTGCTCCCAACCTGTTCGACAAGCTCCAGAAGACCCAGGCAGACAAAAGATGTATGTTCCGTTAGCCACACCAGCCAGGGCACGAGATTGGATAGTAGAAGTCTTAATCTCTTGGTAGGAAATCATGCGGAAAATTTCACCAAAGCCCTGGATTTCCTTATCCAGGAGGGGTTGAATCGCTTCTGGTGTACCATCTCGACCAGTAACACCAGTTCCTCCTGTAGTCAAGACTACCTGTACGGATTCGTCAGCAATCCATCGGGAAACCACCTCACGGATTTTGTAGATGTTGTCTGGAACAAGAACCTTTTCCGCTAAGTGATGCCCCGCCTGGGTTAAACTCTCAACCAGCAGCTTACCGGACTTATCCGTGGCTTCGGTACGGGAATCGGACACCGTCATCACTGCAATCTTTAAAGGAACAAACTGTTTGGTTCGGATCATCTTCAATCCAACATTAGGTTCTAAAATTAAATTAACTGACTAGGGTTGGTATCAGACCAAGCCGTTACACAACTAAAAACTGACAAATATCTATGCCTCCTCGTTGGCCTCGTAAACCTGATCGACGTGATCCAGCCTACCGTCGTCTAGATGACCGCATGAACTTTGCTGTACATGTGGCAATTTTTGCTGCTTGTAATTCCGGAGTGTGGTTCTTCAAAACTATACAGTATGCTCAATGGACTTGGGCATACTGGTTTACTGGTCTGTGGGGATTGATTTTAGTAGGGCATGGGGTTTATATATTTGCGATCGCAAACTATACCCCCCTGCCTACTCAAGAACCTCCAACCGAATCCCCTCAAGGATGAAATCACCCAAGATAATTGTAGTAATTGATTTTCGGTTGACTGTTGACGGTTAACGGTTGACGGTTAACTGTTGACGGTTAACTGAAAGCCAGCAAATAAACTCGGCTCTTTTAATTCAAGGTGATGAGCCAACTGTTTTGAGGGAAAATTTAAACTTTAAACCTTTAACTTTAAACCTTCAACTTTAAACCTTCCTTAGATATCCCAACATGCAATTAATTAGAAACAGCTAATTACCATGGCTAATCCAACTTCTACAGAAGCAATCGAAACTCTCGCTGCTGAAATTGGCGACAAGGTATATATTGATGTAGCCAAGTGGCATCTTTACCTCAGGGATGCCCATCTACATACCACTTTGGCTGAACAATTTTATCCCCTATTAATCGGTAACACTAATACAATCACAGAAGACCAGATGATGCCAATCCTGCAAAGCATTCAGGTGAAGCTAGGTGGTGGTAAACGGCAAGTTCCCCTAGCAGATTTGCTACCCATGCAGTGTCAGATGGATCTAATCGATATTCTCGAAGAGTATCAAAGACAGCTGTAAGTGTCTGAAAATAGGCAATTTTAAAATAACTAATCACTAATAACAAAAAATTGGGTAACTTGAACAGCTACCCAAATAATTCTGCTTGTTCTTGGTTCACCAAAACAGCAAAGGTTTTCCTGTGAAGCGTGAAAAACTAGGCAGTTACAGCTTTTTTCGCCACAGCACTTAACTCACCGTTGGCATACTTAGTTGCAAAAACATCGATAGTCGCTTGCTTGATCTTGCTAGCATTACCAGCAGTACCAAAGGCTTCGTAACGCTTCAAGCAAACCTGCTTCATATACTTGATAGAAGGCTTGAGGAAGTGACGGGGGTCAAAGTTAGAAGGATCTTTGGCAGCAGCTTCCCGGATAGCAGCAGTAATAGCCAAGCGGTTGTCGGTGTCGATGTTAACCTTACGGACACCGCTCTTAATACCCTTTTGAATTTCTTCAAGGGGTACACCATAGGTTTCAGGAATAGAACCACCGTACTGGTTGATCATGTCAAGCCACTCTTGAGGCACAGATGAGGAACCGTGCATCACCAAGTGAGTGTTAGGCAGACGGTTATGAATTTCTTCAATGCGACTAATGGCAAGAATTTCTCCAGTCGGCTTGCGGGTGAACTTGTAAGCACCGTGGCTAGTACCAATAGCTACAGCTAGAGCATCAACTTGGGTGCGCTCAACAAATTCAACTGCTTCGTCGGGGTCGGTCAATAGTTGGTCGCGAGTCAGAGTTCCTTCAAATCCGTGACCATCTTCTTTGTCACCTTTACCGGTTTCCAGTGAACCTAGGCAACCCAGTTCCCCTTCAACACTAACACCGATAGCATGGGCAACTTTTACTACTTCGGCAGTAACACTGACGTTGTAATCGAAGCTGGCTGGAGTCTTAGCATCAGCTTCCAAGGAGCCATCCATCATCACACTGGTGAAGCCATTACGAATTGCCGAATAGCAGGTGGCTGGGCTATTGCCATGGTCTTGGTGCATGGCAATGGGAATATGAGGGTAGGATTCCACCGCTGCTGTGACCAGATGGCGGAGGAAGTTCTCACCTGCATATTTGCGGGCACCACGAGAAGCTTGTAAGATTACCGGACTATCCGCTTCTTCAGCAGCCTGCATGATAGACAGGATTTGTTCCATGTTGTTAACGTTGTATGCTGGAATCCCGTAGCCGTTCTCAGCTGCGTGATCCAACAGTAGCCGCATGGGTACAAGTGCCATATTATATTCCTCCTAACTTTGTTTGTTAGCTATTCCGGCGAGAAGCCTCACGTCTGACACTCCCTAGTGACTCGTGAACAGAATCGCCAGTCCAGACATGTAAATCTAGTTGCTTCTAGACAGCGATGCAGCGAGGTCTTGGGGGAAACCCCCATGAGCGACTGCATCAAGACAGGTTAATTCTTTAGATAATCTTAAGATATTTTGCAGCTTTTATTCAAATTTCTTAATTAGATCATCTAGAGAAAGCTGAATCTATAAAACTTGACAAAAATCCCCAAATATAGAAAATAATCCCCAACCACCCCTGGGTAAAATCTGGATAAACAGTAAAGTATAGGTAGTTTTGCTATTATTTTTGATAATAGCTCCTAACCTTTCTGATTGGAACAATAATTTAAGCTTCGTTGGCGAGTGCGGGTTCTGACAAGCCCAGGAAGTATCCCTCTTAAACCACAGAGGTGGTCAACTGTTTATCTTGTACCTAGTACCTAGAATTTGTATCGATAGAGATATACGGCTATCTAAAAGTTAGGTCAAAATGGGTCGCCCGGGACTCGAACCCGGAACTAATCGGTTAAAAGCCGAGTACTCTACCATTGAGTTAGCGACCCGGTAAGCTTTTATCAAACATACCTTTACTAAGAATATCACATTGATAAGGAAATGTCTAGGGAAATTTAGAAAAATTTCGCCGTTAGCCTCACCGATGTCTCACTACTCTCTCCGGGAGCTAAGTGAGTTAAATTTTCTCCAGTGTTAAGAGCGTTACGGGGAGCACTCCAAGGTTCAAGGCAATAAAAGTCCTTGCCTTGAACTGTCCAAAATACCAAGGTCGAGTAAGCGTCAGTGTAGGTCAATGCGATCGCTAATCCCCTTTCAGCATCAGTAACACTGGCCGTATTATTACTCAGTTGCCCAAACGATACATCAATTTCATCACAGCTAAAATCAAAACTGCCAGTGAAAGGATGTACTGCTTGAGTTTGCTTCTCCTGATACTCCGATGCAGGAATATCAAACTCCAGTTTAGTTTTGTCAGGTGCCAAGAAGTAGGGATGGAAACCTGTGGCAAAGGGCATCGGTTCAGCGGAATGATTCGTATAGCGCTGATCAATGTCTAGGGTGTTGCCTTTTAATCGATAGGTAAAGGTAACTTCGAAGTCAAAGGGATAGACAGAGCGAGTTTGGTCATTACTCTTGAGGGTGATAGTCAACACTGCCATCTCATTCGTTGCACTATTAGTCACCTGCCAAGGCAAATTACGGGCAAAGCCGTGTTGTTTGAGAGTATAGTCTTTGCCAAGGTATGTATAAGTATCATTAACTAAGTTCCCACAGATGGGGAAGAGGATGGGAATGCCACCCCGTACACTCAGATTGGGATCTTTAAAGCGTTCCGCATCAAGATAAAAAATCTCCTGACCTTGGATATTCCACCGAATGACAATGCCACCTCGTTCAGGAACCACTTCTAATCGAGATTGGGCATTGTGGTCAGTGAGAATGTAAGTTTCGTATTGGTCTTGAGTGCGTACGATCTCAAACACTGGCTTTTCTCCCTTACGATTTAAAATCCGATTTATCAGTCTATTGAGTGCCTAATCGCTTTTGATCACAGCAAAAGCCTATTTTTGAGTGACTCTGACTGCGATCGATGGCAGGTTGGCAGGTTGGCAGTTTTTTTTACAAAATTCATGCTTAGTGCCAAGCACGTACAGGGATTAGTATGTCACAATGATGGGTATGTGGAACCTGTAGACACCTACCAAAATGCTTGCTTCTTGAACCAGGAGGCTTTAGCCACGCCGACGTTTATAAGCAGTAGGGTTTCTCCTGCTGTATCCTATAAATAGCCAAGTCGGTGACAAACCTGACAGCTAAGAAGACTAAGGGGAACGGTATAGCTCTTTTTGAGCCAAGTTCGGTAGTAGTGTGTTTAAACCGCCACAACAGTGTGAGTCAAATCTTACTGTGAACGTTGCAAGTAGCCGGTTTTTAACCGCTTTAGCAATATCCGCTCATAATCCCCTATGTTTCAACTTGGGGGAGTTGTTAAATTCTTACTCCATTATCTGTATAAGGATGCTAGTGGAATCTGAGTTTCCAACTAAACAGGTAAGGGGTCTCCCTTTATACCCGCGCTTCATGCGCGGGAGGGGAATTACCTGGCTGAGTCTCTTGGTTTTGGTATGATAAATTGATGGCGGTTGGACTGCCGCTCAATGGCTGTGGTAAATCGATACAGGATATCGAGGAACAGTAAGTCTCATTCGTGAGTTTGAGAAGCCTACATCAAATCAAAGATTATGATGTAGGAGTAGTCACATAACTATAGAGTGACCATACCCCCAAACACCATCTCTAACAGACTACAGCACCATTGCTGGCAAGCAGGAGAAATCGGTTAGGGCGGTATAGGTTGCTGAATTAAGGGATGTAGCGCCGACCTCAGGGGGTTTCCCAAACTCGCGCTCTGCATCAAGACAATGCATAAAAACAGAAAAATAACAAGCGAGAGTTAGCCACCTAATTTATTGGGTGGACAGCGTTCCCGTAGCGTGGCCAAAGGCCAGCGCGCTGGGATTTATCAAGGGCTTTCGTGTTAAAATAGAATCGTGAGTAAGAACAAGGTTGGTCGCGTTTATATTTTGCGCTTTTCGGTGAGATTCCGGACATTTGGAGACGGGGTATATCCTACGACCATGGAACAGGCAAACAATGGAGCAAAAAGTAGTGATTTATTGCCCTGATTTGTTTGGTACAACCACTCCGAAAGCTATTGTGCAATTAAATTAAAAGTAAATCCACCGGTTAACTTTTTGTTAATCCGTTCGCGTAGCTTGGCCAAAGGCCAGGGAGGTAGGGCAGTTTTGAGTCTGCCACAACAAAAGAGACTAGACTCACTCTCTAGTAAGTTTTATAAGCGTCGTGCAGCGCGGTTTTAACCCGCGTAACGACACGACTCTTAGAATCCACGCGATTTCAATCCGTGGAGAACTCAAAATGCAGAAAAAAAGTAATCAATGACACGAGCAGCGTTAATCAACTCAAACTCAAGCTCGCTTCTAATGCAAGCTACACTCTCAAGCAATGAACATAAAAGACTATTAAGCTATTTTAATCTTTAACAAGGAATAGACAAACCCGCTTGATTCCATGTTAAGTTAACCAAAAATGATTTCAAGTCAACCCCTACCCTTTAGGGCTGGGGATACGAGGAGTGAGCTACAATTATTTATTGGTAATCCTTATAAATTCTTGGAATCTATTTTTGCTGCTGATGGCGGCTCGACAAATCAAGTAAATGGTATTTTAGTCGCCAGAGCCAACAAAAAAAGGATCTGGAGTATTCCTGCTCTGGTTGCTCAGGTTTATTTTAACCTTCCATAGTATCTCATCATCGCAATGATGGAGAGAATCCCGCCAATTCTATTCGTGGGAAGTATGTCAGAATAAAGTTGTTTCTAGAGAAACTTAACCGCTTACTTCACCAGTAAAACCAAGAGTTATCTGCAACAGGAGAAGCCGAATATGCTACACCGCAAGATTTATCAACTCTGCTGCGATGGTCGTGAGGTCTGCGTTTTCTTGCGGGATCAGCAACGTTGGATTGAACACGCCCGCATTGTTGATATCGAGGGAGATTTAGTCACAATTCGTTATGAAACAGACGAAGAGGATGAGATCAGTTCCTGGGAAGAAATGGTCCGCTTGGAAAGCATAGGCTCTGTGAGTCACAAGCTAGCTTCTGTTTTCCGAGGTAATGTTGATCCGATAGTCTCTGATGATTGTCCGGAGGCTGAACAAATTCACCCCCGCTCCCAAGACTTAAATCAGGACTAGATTATTCATTGTTAATGGACAACCAACCGTTAAGGGTGAGTAAAAACTAATCGAAAATGTCGCAGAGTCTACCAAAAACTCTTATTATTTGTTAGACTTAAATTAGGTAACACCGAAAGCGATTATTATGTAACTTAAATTAAAGCCGAAAACCAAGGGTTTAATAGTTGCGCTTAGATCCCGGTGTTATAACTTTTTTGACATTTTTATGGCGCTCGCGGGATATTCCTGAGAGCTTTGGGAGATACCCCCTGGATGCGAAAGCATCTTGCATTGGCGGACTTTGGTCTATCTTGGTAGACTTTGGTAGCTAAAAAGTATCGGAAAATTGATAACTCACAACTAGCTAGCAATTTTCCCTTAACTATTCGTTACTCAAGGGGTTCTATCCGTTCAAAAACTGGACAGTACCCCTCCAGTGTTACTTTAAAACCATAGAGAGCTGAGGCTGGATTCCAGCAGCGCTGCCCTCTTTGGTACAAACAATTACCACAACACTCGATATTAATTGGTATCTTGGCTCTGCCCCCTTGTTTGAGTAGTTCTCGTTGTGACAATCCCCGCAAGACCAGTTCTTCTCCTTGCCAGCGGGCTTCTACTAAACCAGTATCAGCGAAATTTTGCCAACGAGGATCCGTTGCGATCGCCCTTGAAAGAGTGATATAGACAAGTGTATCTAATTCATTCAACTCTCCTTCATAGTTTGTTTCCGTTGGTAGAGCAGGTCTGATAAAGGTATCACCGATGGGAAGTTCTACGAGTGTTCCTGCTGCTGGCGTATGGAGATGATATCGATTTTGTAATTCTTCCAAACCAGCAAGATCAGCGAGGTAGGTAGGAGAGCCGTGAACAAAAATCACATGTTGAGGTCGAAGATTATGAATCAACTGGGTGGTTCCCAGACAATCCCCATGTTGAGCCAGCAGATAAGTTTCAACCTTAAGAGATCCGTACTCATCGATTGGATCCAAAGATTTAAGATGTTCCGGTTGTAGGACAACCCAAGAACGGTTCTCTTGCTGCCAGTACTCCCTCCAATCCATGTTTAAGTCAGTGAGGATAATACAGGGAGATTTACCGATAGCATCTCGGTGCTGGAGATCTAACCGCCGCACCCGAGGGCGTACCCGCTCATCCCAAAACAAGGCTTGATGTCGGGCAAAATTTTGTACTGAGCTGGGAAAGTGAGACAGCAGTTCTAAGTAAGCATTACAACCAGCAGCCACGTTTCCATTGACCCAAATATCAAGGTCGCGTCCTGTAAAGTGGTGATGAGAGCGCAGGAGCATCAGGATTTCTTGACCTAGACCTAAGGTAGGCACTGGCAACACAACTGAGTTATTGGTAGCAATGGCCTGCTCAATACGCTCTACTAGTTGATTTTCTTGTTGCCGCCGATGGGGATGTCGAGCAGTGCCATAACTGCCTTCTACAATTACCACATCCGGCTGTGTCCCCCTGAGCGATTCAAGGGATAATCCCTCCACCAGCCGTGAGTTAGACAGGAAAAAGTCACCGGTGTAAAGCAGTCGGTAAGTTCGATGGCGAGTGGTGTAAGTGAGTAAAAATGCTGCTGCTCCTGGCAAGTGTCCAGCTGGGAACAATTGAGCAGTGAGTCCCTCACAGAATTCTACAGGGGTAACCCACGGGAGAGCTTGACAAAATGGGAGAATATCCTCAGGAGGCAGTTCCGGCCAGTTGAGTAGTAATAGTTGAGTCGTTACCTCACTAGCATAGATTGGTAATTGTGGAAAAGTTTGGTGAAGAGCCAGCAATCCCTGACTATGGTCTGAGTGAGCGTGGCTACACAGGACTAAATCTGCTGGTGGTATCCCATCGATCTGTAGGGGGGAAATGTCTTCTAATCCACAATCAAGGAGAATGCGGTGTGGTCCCATCTGCACCAACAAACAAACCCCTTCTGCACCATGACCAACACCGTAAGGAAAGCAGGTTAATCGGTCATCCTGATCAGAGGATGCTACTGGGCGTTGATTGCTCATGAGCTTCAACTTAGATTTTAGCTAATCCGGCTCCGTTAACCCACGTCTTACTAATCAGGGAAGGGTGAATGATTAAGCCTTGGAAGAGGCAGACAGAATGGGTGATCGCCAACGGAAAATAAGGTGAAACTATTTTTCCGTTGGCTGTATCTTCCTTGAACGGAAAATTCAACGGATTCTTCCCCAGTCAAAACAAACGTGGTAGAGTTGTGACTCCGTACCAATTTAGAGGGGTTTGTATGCTGGATATATCCTAGAGGCCACTCTGGAGTCTACGATAATCCTACACCCTACCCTTTAGGGTGGGTGTGGGGAATTCTCACCTAGTTTCCCTCCTTTCGAGGTCAGAGTCAATAGGGGATAAGGGTTGCCAAAAACATTACCACAGTAGGAAGTTAAGTAGGGAGGGATTGGTTAAGTCCCTCTAACCTCTAAGTGACGATTTCAATTTTTTGACACTCCCCATGCCAAGAAGGCAGGGGCTTGGGAAAACGCCCTTAGCCCCCTCACATTCCACGCTCTTTGGTCAGCTTCTAGCCTTTAGCCTCTGCTGTGATGCCAGATGCGTGGGTTTTTCCAAGACTACACGATGAATGCTTGTTGAAAGCTCAGCAGCTGACAGCTAAAGTAAATACTGGAAGCTTAGTGTGCAGAGCCGTTGCCGTGATAATCGTCTGAATCATAAAATCCATTCTTAGTCCCAAAAAACAGGCACAAAGCAGTAAAAGCAATTGTTAGTACCACTAAAACCAGTTTTACTTCCATTTTCTTAATAACTCCTCATGGCTGTGAGAAAAAAGCGTCACGTTCATTGTAACTCCCTCTTTCGTCCAGAACCTGCCTTCATCCCCTGCCTAAGCTGTCACGCACTTAATTTTTGGGTTGAGGCTGATGGGGAGATGGGGAAATGGAGGTGGGGAGAGGGTTTCATGGTTTGTTTCATAATATGAACAGATTTAATTTAGATGCGTGTTAGCTTAAAAGCCATGGCTACTGTAATATTTTTATATTTCTCTATGATTATATATTCTTAATTTTTTAATTAGAGCGAGTATGGTATTATTTCTATCGGTGTGTTTGTTGGGGTTTAAACGCCAAAGTGATAGTCAGCTTAGAAAAAATGGCAAGTACAAAGTACCAGCTTAGTGAGTACAGCTTAGTGAGTACAGCTTAGTGAGTACCAGCTTAGTGCGATCGCTATCGGTAGTAACTTAGGTAAATTACGCACTATCTTAGAAGCTGCTAATCGCGAACCTAGACCAAATTCAAGGTTTTTCCCTACCAGACCGTTCTAGTTTGCCTAAAGCTGCACCATTTCAAACCACCACAACCAGATCATCTCAATTACTGCTCTAGCCGGTTGAAGTTTTATATGAAAGAAATCTATAAAATTAAGCGTCGCCAATTACTTAAACTTAGCTCCATCACTCTTGGGAGTAGTGTTTTGGCAGCTTGTACTAATCAAACCTCTACACCATTAACTACAGAAAAAAAAGGTAAATTAGATAAAATAAAATTTGCTCTGGGCTGGAAAGCTGAAGCAGAGTACGGTGGTTTTTATCAGGCTGTCGCTACTGGCATTTATCAAAACTATGACCTAGATGTTGTTATACAACCAACCGGTCCTCAGAGCAATCCCACCCAATTATTACTGGGGGGAGTCGTTGATTTAAGTATGGGACAGGCTGTTGATGCTATTAGAGCAGTGCAACAAGGTATTCCCAAAATTACTGTAGCAAGTATCTTCCAAAAAGGAATACGAATTCTCTTGGCTCATCCAGGGGTAGGCAATGACTCTCTAGCACAATTAAAAGGTAAACCGATTTTTGTTGCTCCTGGAGCCATCACAACCTATTGGCCCCTACTCAAGGCAAAATACGGTTTTACAGATGACCAGAAACGCCCCTATAACTTTAATGTTAGCCCTTTTTTAGTAGAGAAAAATTCAGCCCAACAGGGAATTTTGACCTCTGAACCTTACATTATAGAAAAACAAGGAGGTTTTAAGCCCAATATATTACCCTTAGCAGATGCTGGTTATAATCCCTATACTTTCACCATTGAAACCACGAAGAAACTCGTTGAAACTAACCCGGATCTAGTTCAGCGATTTGTTGATGCGTCAATCAAAGGATGGTATAGCTATCTAGAGAATCCCGAACCAGCCAATGAGCTGATCAAAAAAGATAATCCAGAGATGAGTGATGACCTAATTGCCTATGGTCTGGATAAGCTTCAAGAGTATGGTATTATCATCTCTGGTGATGCTGAAAAACTTGGCATTGGGGCAATGACCGATGAACGCTGGGAAAGTTTGTTCAATGAGTTAGTTACCGTTGGGGTACTTGATGCCAAGACTGATTACAAACAAGCCTACACCTTAGCATTTGTCAATAAAGGAGTAAATTTTTATACAGAAAGTTAGTTAACATTTTAGTTTATTAGTTACTTTGTAGTTACTTTAATTAAGTACCGAAATAACAGCTTATTAAAAAAAAAAGTAAAATGCCGAATATATTATTTATAGACATGTTAAAATCAAATTTATTAGATATTGTTATTAGACATTAATTTATATCTAGTGATTGATAATTTAAACTATTAACGGATTGCTAATCACTGATTAGACCTCTTGCAAAAGTAGTTTTATGATAGTGTTTTTATAATTTTTTTTCCGCTGTTACCTGTTACCGACTTCTGCAAGAAGTCTATTGCTACTAACTGACAATAGATGAACCAAAAACCAGCTATTTCTCTTACCCATGTCAACAAAACTTTTGACAATGGTACTGTAGCGCTAAAAGACCTAAATCTCAACATCAATAAGTCCGAATTCATCAGTCTGGTAGGACCATCGGGATGTGGCAAGAGTACCCTGCTACGCATCATTGCTGGACTAAGCACTATGAGTTCGGGAAACATAGAATGGAGCGATCGCGCTCACCAAAAGGAGATAGCTTTTGTCTTCCAAGAAGCAGCACTAATGCCTTGGGCAACGGTAATGGGAAATGTGCGATTGCCTCTTAAATTGGCTAGGGTCTCTAAAAAAGTGGCTGATAATGCTATTAAAGAAGCGCTCCAATTAGTTGGACTGGAAAGTTTTGCCCGATCCTATCCCCGTCAACTATCCGGTGGCATGAAAATGCGAGTCTCTATTGCCAGAGCTCTTGTTACTTCTCCCAAGGTATTGCTGATGGATGAGCCCTTTGGAGCCTTGGATGATATCACCCGGACTAAGCTGAACCTGGAGTTACTTGATTTGTGGAGTAAGAAACACTGGACTGTGGTTTTTGTGACTCACAATATTTATGAAGCCGTATATCTATCCAATCGGGTGGTAGTAATGGCAGCTCGTCCAGGTCGAGTAGTGGCGGATATAACTATTGATGAACCATCACCACGTAACGAACAGTTTCGTACATCCTTAGTTTATACCAAATATTGTCAGAAGGTGGCTGAGCAGTTGTCAAAAGGGATGAATTATGAGTGATAATTTATAAATTATTATTTATAAATAAATGATAATTTATGATTATCAAAAATATGAATATAAATTTTACAGCTATAATTTTACAGCTATATTAAACAGTATATAATAATTTTATGAAAAAAAATCAAGCATTTGTTCTGGCAAAGCTAAAATTGAAACGTTTGCTATCTATCGATATTATAGCCCCTGTGGCAGTGGGAATCCTGGTGTTGATGGTGTGGGATATCTCTGTTCGAGTGACTAGTACTCCATCCTATATCTTACCAGGTCCTTTGCTAATTATCAAGGTATTAATTAGGGACTGGAACAGTTTATTTGAGCCATTGCTGATCACCCTAAAAATCACTGTAGCTGCGTTTATAACAGCAGCAGTTTCAGGATTGCTAATTGCCATGTTAATGGCTCAGAGTAAGTGGATTGAAAAAAGCTTATATCCCTATGCAGTAGTTCTGCAAACAATGCCTATTGCTGCGATCGCGCCTTTAATTATTATTTGGCTGAGGAACAATACCTTTGCTGCTTTGGTAATTTGTGCTTGGATTGTAGCATTCTTCCCGATTATTTCTAATACGACTTTTGGTTTAAATAGTATCGATTCCAACTTAAGTGACCTGTTCCGCCTTTACAAAGCATCTCGCTGGCAGACAATGCTGTATCTGCGATTACCAAGTGCTTTACCCTATTTTTTAGCTGCATTACGTATCAGTGGTGGATTAGCCTTAATCGGAGCAGTAGTAGCTGAGTTTGTTGCGGGTACAGGCGGTGCTAATTCAGGAATTGCTTATCAAATGCTAATTGCTGGCTACAATCTCGAAATTCCCCGGATGTTTGCTGCTTTGTTTATGATTAGTAGTCTAGGTATCTTGATTTTTGTAATCTTGACCACCTTATCCAACTTGGTTCTGGGGCAATGGCATGAAAGTTCTCTCACCAGAGATAATTGATTTGATAATTAATAGTAAAGCAGCTCTTAAGATTAATTTTTTATATGATTCGATTTCGATATAAGCGAAAGTCTCAATCAAGATCAGGAAAAAAATCTAGATGTACCTCACGCTAACTAGGAAATCCGATATCCGTTTTCATTTCCTATAGCTGAAGTTACCTTTTGGTGATTGATTTTATTGTTACTTGTAATAAATAACTATATATAGTTATTGATGTATTGTAATTGCTTAACTCCTGTGATTAACTGCCGATTGTTAATTTCCGGAGCCACTTCAGCAATAGTCGGGACCTGGTTAGCGATCGCTTTAGCATCTCCCCAAACTAACGTCTTAGTTGACACTCCCTGCTCGCGCATAGACGGGGAGTGTCAACTAAGACATTAGTTTGTTGGTAAAGGGGTTGCTATGGGACGTCGCTCAATGACCTGGTCGATTAAACCATAGTCCTTAGCCTCAGTCGCTGACATAAAGAAATCCCGCTCGGTATCCTCCTGAATCTTTTCCAGTGGCTGACCGGTATGTTCTGCTAAATAATTGTTTAGCTGCTGCTTGTGGTACAGGATTTCTTTTGCTTGGATTTCTATATCGCTTGCCTGTCCCTGTGCTCCTCCCAGTGGCTGATGAATCATAATCCGGGAGTGGGGCAAGCTCATGCGTTTACCCTTAGCACCAGCACTGAGTAAGAAAGCCCCCATACTAGCTGCTAGTCCAACACAGATAGTGCAGACGTCCGGAGCAACTTGATTCATCGTATCGAAAATGCCCATGCCCGCAGTCACTGAACCGCCGGGAGAGTTGATGTACAGGTAAATATCTTTTTCCTGGTCATCGGCTTCTAGAAAGAGTAATTGGGCAACCACTAAGTTAGCTAAGTCAGAATCAACCTGTTGTCCGAGGAATACAATGCGCTCTCGCAACAAACGAGAGTAAATATCAAAGGCACGTTCGCCACGACCGGATTGCTCGATAACTGTAGGAATCATAAAAAATAAGCGTGAAATTTGCAAACCCCGTGTATGGGCGACTGGGGAGGAAAAACAAAGGAAAAGGGCGGTTAAAACCGTCTTAGATCAATGTGGGGAGAACAGATGCAGTTCATACCCGTTCCTGTTAACAGCCTCAAGCCCCTATCGAAGCATAACCTCATGTTTGCCTCGCGGCTTGTTATCGGTTGGTCAGCTATGTTGCATGACTAGGCTAGGGAGTCCTGTCTAGACAAGAGTGGGGTGCTGACTTAAGGTGGCTGGTAGATTGGTTTTCCTTTACATTGTAGCGACTAGCAAACTCTTGCTTTGGTTCTAATCTCGGCTACCCCTAATCTATTAAATTACACAGAATGACTTAGGAGCAACCCTTTGCACTGTGCCAGTCACTGAGGCGGAACATATAACTTGGCACTTATATGGTTGCTTAAATAAACTGGTAGAGTTAATTACCTTCACGGGTGTATCAATTTTTATAAAGTTCGTATCTCAGTCAAGTAGCATCGCTTTCGATTGTTTCACCAAGACTATATATTAGGAATGAGGAGTGTGGCTCGTGTTTAAGAAAGTTTTTCAGGCATTTACCATTACAATATTGCTCAACTTACTAGTCTATATTAGTCCACCAGATCCTCAACAGTCTGATGCTGTACCGCCGTCACGGTCAACCCCAAAAGTGTTCTTAAGTTTACGGTAGCACCACCAGACATGATTGATTAGTCGTTAGTCATTAAACCTTCGATGTCTTAATTGGTTCCATCTATGGATGGAACTAACAGACTTGTAGACTAATGACTCAATCATCCAAGGGCAATCGGAGTGATGGAATAAGTTAAGGGCTAGGAACACCCAAGATAACTAAGGAATTGTGAATCCCATTTAACTAACTCAATAGCAATGGCGGTTAGTCACCAATTTATCCTATCATTCCAGATGTCCAATTCCACACCCACCCATTGCCGAGCCATGAAATTTAGTCTTTTAATAGAACACCTGGGTAGTACAGCGTCTTTGTGCCATAGCCTGAATAGCGATACAGAGCTTAACCCTGAAATTACCGGAGTTGCTCCCATCGATCAAGCCACCCCAGGCACTCTCAGTTATATTGAAGGACCCAAGTTTGCCCACATGGTAGAAAAAACCCAGGCGAGTGCATTAATTTTGTCCCTGGATGAAGCATTACAGGCAAAAGCGACAGAAAGAGGTATTGCTTGGGTAGGGACATCTGAACCGAGATTACTATTTGCTCATGCGATCGCATGTTTCTATCAACCCTTTCAACCAGCACCAGTCATCCATCCCACTGCAGTGATTGACCCAGATGCTCAGTTAGGAACAGATGTCTATATTGGACCTTTCGTCATAATTTCAGCAGGGGTAAAGATTGGCAATCAGGTCTGTATTCATCCTAATGTAGTACTATATCCTGAAGTAGAAATAGGCGATCGCACTGTTCTACATGCCAACTGCACTATTCATGAACGGAGCCGCATTGGTAACGATTGTGTGATTCATAGTGGTGCAGTCATTGGTGCTGAAGGGTTTGGCTTTGTGCCAACCCCCCAAGGGTGGTATAAAATGCAACAATCTGGCTACACGGTCTTAGAAGATGGGGTCGAAGTTGGCTGTAACAGCACCATTGACCGTCCAGCGGTTGGGGAAACCCGGATTGGACGTAACACTAAATTAGATAATTTGGTACATATTGGTCATGGCTCCGAGGTGGGACAAAACTGTGCCTTGGCAGCCCAAGTTGGATTATCTGGAGGAGTCAAAGTAGGTAATCAAGTGTTGCTGGCGGGTCAGGTAGGAATTGCGAATCAAGTGAAAGTTGGGGATGGAGCAATTGTGACCGCTAAATCGGGAATCCACAAAGATGTAGAACCCGGAAGTATAGTTTCTGGCTATCCTGCTATTTCCAACAAACTCTGGCTAAAAATATCTGCCATCTACAATCGGCTTCCAGAAATGTATAAAATCTTGAAACAACTTGAACGAAACTTTAAAGATAAAAAATAAATATAAAAAGTTAAACAACTGGGCTCTCCTAGACTGATTATAGTAAATTAGTAGTTTAAATGAGCTTAAACCCTTAAAGAGCAAGGGATTCAATAAACTAAAAATACATTGTCTTGATGCAGTCGCTCATGGTTTGTTCGCGTTCGCCTTTGGCGTGGCCTACGGCCAAGCGTCGCCTTTGGCGATAGTTACCGTAAGACAGGCTCGCCTTAATCAATAAGTTTTAACCATGCATCTGCATAGCCTACCAACCATAAAGGCTCCCCTGTCTAAGGTTTCGTCTCCGGGGAAAACCACGGCAGTCGCTCATGGGGGGAACCCCCTTTGGCGGCGCTGCCTCCCCTGTTCCGAAGCTGCATCGCTTTTATTAAAATTGCATTTTTAAATTACTCAAGAGCTTACTAAGCAAGGACTATGGCGATTATTTTGTACTAATTTATCCTAGCCACTCTAGGAGAGCCAACAACTGAACAATTTTTGCTGTTTCTTTTGCTATGATTTTGGAACATTAAGGAATTAAGCTGACTTGAACAGATTTCTTGACAAAATCTTCATATTGGAAGCTTAGTGAGAAATAAAAACTCTAATTTTAATAATTTTTTAAGGTTATAGTTAATCGTTTCTTCTCGGAAACTTAATAAATAAATCTCAAAGTATAAATAGTTTGTAAAGATTACCTAGATACATTGACTTTTAATAAAAAAAACCTGTAAAAATTTACACAATACGTTCATTAGTCGTAAGCATTCAGCTATCAGCCGTCAGTCGTCAGCTAATCAACGGGAGGTAGTAAACAAGCTGAGGGTGCTGATATGGCTGCTTGAAAATCCCTGCTTGTTTTACTCATCCAACCCCCTGCAGTTAAACCGCCTGCTAGCACCTCAAGTAGCGATGCAGCTTCGGAACAGGGGAGGCAGCGCCGCCAAAGGGGGTTCCCCCCACTCGCGCTTTGCATCAAGACAGCACCTCAAGTAGCGCATTAGCTGATAGCTGACAGCTGAATACTTACCATTAGTCATTAGACGATCATCAAACTGATCAGATTAATCAGGGTGTTAATACGGTTGGTGCTCATATCAAAAGTTAAGATTGCCTCTGATTTTTCTGGAATCATCGTCGTCGTTTCAACCTTTAGCGTTCTAGAAAAATTAATTTTATGTCCACGTCTCAAATTCCAAAACAGTCCACCTTAAGAAAAGAAATCAACTATCTGGTTGACTCGTCTAGTTTTTCTAGTGGTGAGGAACCAGTTAAATTAGTTAATGGTGGCTTTGAAGAAGGACTCAAAGGCTGGCAAAAGCTAGGACCAGGCGGGATCAAAAGAGCTAGTTTTGGCATTACTCCAACCGAGGGAGAAAAGCAGCTTTTACTAAGAACTAGCAATACCGAAGTCACCAGAACAGGTCAGCCAAAAGCCCCATCAGCCTCTAAACTGGAGGAGTTTTTATACCTGTCCACAGGAACTCTTGATTGTATTGCCCAGAAAATTTTAGACACCGTTGGCATATGTGGTACTTCTAGCAAGGTAGTCAGAGGTGCTGCTATCCAACAAATGATTACCCCTTGTGTTGGTGATACCTTAACCTTTGATTGGAATTTTCTCACCAATGAAGACGTGGGAGATGAGGCTATTGTTGCCGACTTCGCTTTCTTCTGCCTTAGTTCTCCCAAGTCCCAAATTGTCTATGAACTAGCTAACCCAATCCTAGGGGTCTTTAGTCAAGCACCGAAAAACTTTTACAACCAAACCGGATTTCAAGGATTTACTCATACCTTCACTACTGCTGGAACTTACAGCCTAGGCTTTGGTGTTGTGAATGAATTGAGTCATCAAACTCAGTCTGGGCTCATCATTGACAATGTTAAGCTAACCAGCGCTACTGTTGATGATCCGGCTTCAGTACTCAGCCTACTTTCAGTAGCCTCCTTCAAGGATGCTTAAATAGGACTTAGGCACTCAAGCTATATGTAGAGCTATATCTAGAAATGAGTTGATTTGGTTAAACTCTATCTATAGAGATTAGAGCAGATATATTAGACCAGAGATTAGACCTCCTCAGGGCATAAATCTTGTTAAAGCTTAATCCTTAGTGGGAAATCAACTCAGAAAGAAGTAGACATTAACTCATCCAGGCGAGCCAGTACTTCGGTGCTATGAATTGCTGGTATCACACCAAGGAATATTTCCCGTAGAATGCCTTCTGGATCAATGATATAGGTATGGCGTAGGGACATAATACCTAGCCAAGAACCATAAGCCTTGCTGACAGAGCCATCGGTGTCAGCTAAAAGTGGGAACTGTAAACCTTCTGATTCACAAAACTCCGCGTGAGAATCGACATGATCCACGCTCACCCCTAGGATCTGCGCATTTATCTCCATATATTTGGCCAAATCTTGCTGAAATCGCTGAGCTTCCAAGGTGCAACCACTAGTAAAGTCTTTGGGGTAGAAATAGAGTACGACCCACTTACCGTGATAATCGGAGAGGGACACCGAACCCTTACCAGTATTGGTCGGTAGGGTGAACTCGGGTGCGGGTTCATTAATAGGAGGTTGTTTGCCACCGAGAGCATGGGCAGGGTTGGCAAAATTTATCCAAGCCAGTAAAACGATCAAGCTAGCCAACAGACTGCTGATAAATGCGCGACGAGAGATCATGATGAAAACAGCAAATTATACTTCACATAAGTTTACATCATTGATCAACTAAGACTTTATACACAATTCATCCCGCTTGCCTATGCAGATAATTGACATTTAGCCAATAATTTGTTACATTTATTAATATAAACGGGCTACACAGAGTAAATTAGCGGAGCAAAGAACCATGTCCAATCAAGAGTCTAACGAAGCCAAGTTCGGTTTCACCCCTAAAGCAGAAAACTTAAATGGTCGTCTAGCTATGATCGGCTTCATCGCTGCTTTAGTCACAGAATATATTACTGGTCAAGGTGTACTACACTTCTTGGGATTAATGTAGTTCCCAATAGTTAGTTAAATTTGTCAATCTCAATAAATAGCTGGAGTTCTAGTGTTGAACTCCAGCTTTCTTATGTGTTTTTAGCTGATTCCATAGTTTGTTCTACGGAATGTCAGCTAAAATATGAAAACGGTGCGACCCCGTAATTTAATTCGCCATAGGAAAGCGCACCGGAACTAATTTCTGGGTAGGAATTGGGGTAAGGAATGTGATATAATGTCTGTTTGAATACTTATCATGTTTGGTTGATAGCCAATGGAAAATTGAAAATTAACAATTGTTAGGAGTCAATTGACAATTAACATCCATGGTACCAACCGTATTATATGTGATTAACCAGACTTCATACTGACTCCCTATTCCCCACGAAGTAAATTGAACGATAACAGAAAACCCTGATTGCTATCAAGCAGCAGGGTTTTCTATCGGATATATTCCTTGAGAATGCTATTGCGATTTGGATGGCGTAGTTTGCGAAGGGCTTTGGCTTCAATTTGTCGAATCCGTTCCCGCGTGACGTTGAAGATTTGGCCGATTTCTTCCAAAGTCTTCATCCGTCCATCATCTAATCCATAGCGTAGACGCAGTACGTCACGTTCCCGGGGACTAAGGGTATCAAGGACACTTTCTAGGTCTTCCCGGAGTAGATTTTTGGAAACCTGATCTTCTGGGGTTTCACCATCGGCTTCAATAAAGTCTCCCAAGCGGGAGTCTTCTTCTTTACCAATAGGCGTTTCTAAGGAGATGGGAAGTTGAGCTGATTTGGCAATGAATCGCAACTTCTCGATGGTCATTTCCATCCGATCTGCAATTTCCTCTTCTGTGGGCTTGCGACCCATTTCTTGAGAAAGAAGTTTAGTGGTTTTCTTGATCCGCGAGATGGTTTCATAAAGGTGAACGGGTAAGCGGATAGTCCGGGACTGGTCAGCAATAGCACGAGTAATAGCTTGACGAATCCACCAGGTAGCATAGGTAGAAAACTTGTAGCCTTTTTCGTGGTCAAATTTTTCCGCAGCCCGGATTAAACCTAGAGAACCTTCTTGAATCAAGTCTTGGAATGAGAGTCCTCGATTCATGTATTTCTTGGCGATGGAAACCACCAAACGGAGGTTAGACTGCACCATTTTTTCCTTAGCCCGCCGACCGACGTGTAAGCGGTAACGGAAAGCTGGCAGCTCCATATCGACCTCTGTTGCCCATTCCCGATCTCCAGGTTCCCGCTCTAACTGCTCAGACAAGCGCTCCCGCACTCGTTCTAATTCCAACAAATCAGCAATTTTACGGGCTAATTCAATTTCTTCATCAGCTCTGAGTAGACGAATCCTGCCAATTTCCTGCAAATAGAGGCGAATTGAATCTTCTGTATAGTGCTTCTTTTTGCTTTGGGTTCGGCGACGGTTAGATCGCCCCTTACCAGGCTTACTATTTTCCTCGTCAGGTTGAGCGTCCACCAAATCATCTCGGTTCACGTCATCCTCAATCAAGACTTCTAAATCGCTCTGAGGTTGAGCGATTGTTGCGAGTAATTCATTTGCCTGGGTCATGTTTTTTCCTCATGCTCCTTCAGTTTCAGACCAGTAGATGATGTCCGTTGATCTACTTAAGATGGCTTAGTCAGTGAGAACCTTGTTTGTTGCACCCTATGGTGGGTCGAATCGCTTCAGCCGTAGGAATTAGATCGACTCTATTTCCTTGGACTTAACTTGCAGTGAATCTACTATCCATTTAAGTGTTAATACTGAATTTTGGGAAGACTTTTTGATTGTAGCCTTATTTACAAAATTTTGCTCTAGTGTTTATCTGAAAAATTTAGCTTATTTATCTGGTCAAAAGCTTTGAGAAAGTGTAGCAATAAGTACCCACTTTCCTTTATGCCTAGAATATAGTCACTAGTTTAGTACTAATGTTCTATAAAACCCGACAGTTGAACTTCACTAGGTTAATTAACTTGTCCTGTATGATAACCATTGACAAGCTATGGGTCTAGGTAATGATTATTTAGTATTACTTTTGTAATACATTTTCCTAGCCAATGTAGTAACACGCTAAGTGAAAGTACTGCCAAGTAAGTTGATTTAACCAGCTCCTAATTCGGTATTCCTGCGTAAGGGAATGGTGAATCAGGGCATCGGAAATAATCTAGAGAAAGACGATGGGAACATTGCGTAGGGGAAGCAAGTCTCCTCGTCCGATGGAGCTTTCGGTTGATCATTATTTTAATTTCTAATTTTAATTTTTACAGTTTGCTCATTTTTTTGAAAATTTATCAGATTAGCTGAGCACTACATATAGCGTTAAAATGGATAGTATACTCTATATGAAGTATATAGAGTAGGTAATTGGATTAAGTAGTTCACTACAGGAGTAATGAGATGGAAAACCGGAAGCGTCTAGCAAAGCAGTTTTTCTAGGAGTTTACGGTGCGGTGAGTCAGAAAAGCCTAACTCAATTAACAAAACTACTAATTTTCCTGCCATAGCTGGTCAATGCTAACAAATTTGTAACCTTGGTTCAATAGCTGAGGAATTAACTCAGCCGTAGTTTCAACCACATCTTGTCCTCCATAATAACCATCATGTAGGACGATCAGGGAACCGTTTTGAACCTGCTTTAGGACTCTCTCCACGATTATACTGACACCAGGACGTTTCCAGTCTTCTGGAACAACACTCCACATTACTGATCTATAGTTCCACTGGTGCAGTATATTCAAGGTTCGGGGTGTAAATAATCCGTTAGGGGGACGAACGTCTTTTACCTTGTCTGGGTGAATCTGACAAGCTTGAGCGATCGCGTCTTGGGTAAGGAGCAAACTCTGCTGAAGGGCATCCCGTTTTAAAAAGGGAAAAGACTGATGGTAATATCCATGAAGTCCTAACCAGTGACCTTGTTGGTAAACCTCTCTAGCGACACTGGGGGCTTGGTGTACGCAAACGCCCAACCAGAAAAAACTGGCTCTGACTTGGTAGCGGTCTAAGACTTGCAGTAACTTGGGAGTGTACTGTGGATGGGGTCCATCATCGAAGGTGAGTGCGATCGCAGGTGAATTCGTTGCTCCTGACCACAGGCAATTGGGAAAGGCAGGTTTGAGAATTTGGTACAGAATAGGGTATAGGGGAGCAAATTGCATTTAGTCGTAAGTTTGGATGGGGTGGAGTGAATTTGACTAGTTTCCATGTCCTACTTGATCGCATTTTGCGGCGTCGCCAGATTATTTTGATGTTGATCGGCTTTTGTGTAGCAGTAGCGCTTAGCAGTTGTAACACTGTGATTATTACTGAGTATGAAGCTACAGCACTAACCACCTTAACCTGGCGAGTTGAGTATTCTCTTAATTCAACAACTGATAGAGATCCCGATGTTGAGGAGTTTGCTTCCAAGTCCGTAGTCAACCGCAATGGTGAGAAACCAGAAGGTGCTGTAACAGGACCTGATGACAAGGGGTTATGGTGGCCAGTTGTCCCACCAAAACCAACCATTGATGAGGTAGAACAGCGTCAGCCACTTCATCATAAGCCTAGCAAGCCAGAGCTGTTGCGTACAGTTAAATACGATATCACCTATCAAGAGGGGGCACAGACAGTGACACTACCTACTAATTATGACGTTTACCGGCAAGTTGCTAGAGCCTATCCTTACCGGAAACCTCTAAGGCTTACCCTGGGAATCAATGATGCTTCGGTGGAAAAAGCTGATACTAAATGAGCTAAAGCTCTCCCTTGCGGCTGCCCGATGGTGGGGTGTATGGGATAAATGATTAGTTCAATTCACCCCATCACTCGTGATTCCCAAAAATTTTGGGTTTAAAGCCCCGTCCTTCGCTGGATAGAAACCTTATATAGTGGAGCCTTAATCAATAAGTTTTAACCAAAGGTGCGCTTTCCGCATCTAATTATTAAATTCGCCACGGGTCGCACCTCTTTTATGCATAGCCTGCCGACTCTAAAGGCTCCACTATCTTACGGTAACTATCGCCAAAGGCGACGCTTGGCCGTAGGCCACGCCAAAGGCGAACGCGAACAACGGGGTTTTGTTATCTTTCGTATTGACGGTAGATAATATAATGGCTATTATAGAAGGCAAGGAGGAAAAGCAAATGTTTAATCTCACCTACGAGTTCAAGCTCAAACCTACCAAACAACAATCAAAAATCTTTGATGAGTGGCTTGAGATAACTCGCTTGGTATACAACTACGCTTTAGCGGAAAGGAAGGATTGGTACAAATCTCGTAGTTGTCAGATTAATTCTTGCCGCCTCCGTAGTTGCTACATCATTCCCGCTGACACACCGCGTCCTACCTATGCAAGTCAGTGTAAATCTTTGACGGCTGCCAAAAAACAGAACCTTGAACTCAAAAAGATCCAATCTCAAGTGTTGCAGCAAACTTTAAAAAGAGTTGAAACAGCTTTCACCAACATGTGGGAGCGTAACGCTGGATTCCCCCGATTCAAGAAAAAAGGCAGAATGAGGTCTTTTGTTTTTCCTCAAATGAAAGGGAAAAGATTAGAACATGGGTTAGTGAAATTGCCTGTAATTGGTTGGGTAAAATTCCGTCAGTCACGAGAAATTCCTAATGATGCTCAAATCAAGCAAGCTCGTATAGTTAAACGGGTTTCCGGTTGGTACGTCATGCTAACCATTCAATGGAATGTTGATTTACCTCAACCAATACCCCATGGTGAAGCAGTAGGAATTGATGTAGGATTAACTAGTTTTATTGCTACTTCTAGCGGTCTTTTAATCAAGCGTCCGAGGTTCCTGGGTGATGCCGAACGCAAGCTGAAATTGCTGCAAAAGCGTGTTTCCAGGAAACCTATAGGCTCGAAGAATTGGAGGCGCGCACAAAAAAAGGTAGCAAAACTACACGAGTATGTAGCCAATTGCCGTAAAGATTGGCACAGGAAGCTTTGCCATCATCTGTGCGATCATGCAGGGATGATATTTGTAGAAGATTTGAATCTGGTGGGGCTATCCCGTGGAATATTAGGGAAACACTGCTTAGATGCTGGGTTTGGCCAATTTTTCAAGATATTGGCACAAACTTGTTTTAAGCGTGGGGTGTATTTCCAGAAAGTAGATGCACGTAAAACCAGCCAGATTTGTCCTAATTGTTTGACAGAAACGGGAAAGAAAGAGCTTTCACAACGTACTCACATTTGCTCTGCCTGTGGCTATACAACGAATAGAGATATAGCAGCAGCTCAGGTAGTGGCAATTAGAGGATTAACAGCCGTAGGGCATACGGTGAAGATGCTTGCTGAGGGTAAATTCGTTGGAATCCCATTGAAGCAAGAATCCTCTCGCCTTTAGGCAGAGGAGTGTCAATTTACTCTGACATTAATAACACTGGCGTTGAAGTTATAATCTCTACCTTCTAACTCTACTGGGGTACCAATTTTAATCTTGCTATTGCCTAGGACTACTCCATCTTTGGTGATTGTTGCTTTACCACCTAAGGTGAGTAACATATTAATTCCATAAAAGCTAGGTCTGGGATCTGGTAGTTCTTTGATAGAGCCATCTGGTTGTGGCACCAGGACACTTCTACGCAGAATTTTGACGGATTTGACGTCAACCTGACCATAGGGTTGCTTACGAATCACAATATTAGTCTTCTTGGTCTCCTCCAACTGATTGACCAACACATCTGGTTCAAGCAAGCTTAACCCCCGGACAATAACATCTACTTCTACTGGTTTGGTGCTATTGAGTTGGGCAACGGAACCAGACTCACCAGGAAAGAAGAAGATTCCTACAACTACCAACAAAATCACCAAGGCAGCACCGAAGTCGATAATGCTCACCTTGCCAAACAAACGTCCTTTAGAATCTACAATAGCCATAAACTTGCTTAGGTTTGAGTTCTCCCCGCTTTGAAAAGACGGGGATTCTAAGTTGATGTCGTTACGCGGATTAAAACCGCGCTTGGCGCGCTTTCCAATGGCGAATCTGATTCGCCTTGGGTCGCGCCTCTCCACGACGCTTACGATACCGACTAGGAGAACCTACCTGTATCGTTGCGGCACACTCAAAGATGCCCTACCTCCCTGGCCGTAGGCCACGCTACGCGAACGGATTAACAAAAAAGTTAACCTGTGGATTTACTTTTGATTTAAAAAAACTTTCGGAGTGGTTGTACCAAACAAATTAGGGCAATAAGTCACTACTTTTTGCTGCGTTACTTACCTGTTCCTTGAGGAGTAGGATTAACCCCGTCTCTTACTGGTCGGAATCTCACCGAAAAGCGCAAAAAATCAACGTAACCAACCTTGTTCTTACTCGTCCTTCTATTCTAACACGGTAGCCGGGATAAATCCCGGGGCGCTGGCCTTTGGCCACGCGGGGCGCGTTCGCTGGCCACCCAATAAATTAGGTGGCTAACTCTCGTTTATTATCTTCTCTGTTTTTGTGAAAATTGTATAGTGTAAAGATAACTCCTTAAGGTTCCCTGGCTCTAGGTTGAATGGCTAAGGGGTTTATAACCTAGTTATGAAGGGCTCCTATTAAAGGATATCGGCTGTTAACTGCTTTTGATCTACCTAATACCTATAATTAGAGTTATCCATAACTGGTGAGTGAGAATAACAAACACCAGGTTCGTCTGTGGAACATATTACCCTATTTGGGGTTCAACCATAACGAGGAATGCTACTGGTCAGTAATTATGGCAGACAACTCCTAGTAGAGAGTTGACTTATGATGTTAAAGACAAGGCTCCTCTACAGCAAGCCATGGCTGCAAACCCTTTTTCCAGTGGAAAAAGGGATAATAGCTAAAATAATCTCTTTTCGATTTAATAATTCATAATTTTGCTATGTTCAGCAATATATTATCGATTTACTCCCGTTATCGACGTCATTTGTTATATCCGTTAATCAGCATGCTTCTATCCCTGAGTCTGGTGGTGGGAACAGCCCAGATCGCCCAAGGGGTTCCTTGGTTAGAGCTGCTATTGCGTGGTATTCAGATTATCCAGTTATCTAATATGTCTGATCAACAGGAAGTCCAAATTGGTCAGCAAATTAATCAGCAACTTGTTGGAAAGCAATTTAAGCTCTATCGCAATCGGGAAATTAATCGCTATGTTGATCAAATTGGTCAGCGACTAGCTAAAAGGAGCGAACGTCCAAACATTAACTATACATTCCAGGTGGTCGATGATGGTAATATTAATGCCTTCGCTACCATGGGAGGATTTGTTTATATTAACACGGGTTTAATCGCAGCAGCAGACAATGAAGCTCAACTGGCAAGTGTAATGGCTCATGAGATTGGTCATATCGTAGGTCGTCATAGTATCCAGCAAATTAAGCAAGCCGCGATCGCTAGAGGTTTAGCAGAAGCGGCTGGAGTTGATAGCAACACGATGGTTAATCTGGGCGTGGAATTAGCACTACGTCGTCCCAACAGTCGTCAGCATGAATTTCAAGCGGATGAACTAGGTATCAAGAACTTAAAACAAGCAGGCTATGCTCCGATAGGATCAGTAGACTTTATGAAAAAACTACTCAAGCAAAGAGGCTTTATTCCAGGGTTTTTGAGTACTCATCCGTCAACAGCAGACCGAATTGATTCCTTGGAGCAGTCTATCGATTCAAATCGTGCCTATGTTGGTGATGGATTAAACAATCGGGCTTACAAAAACAAAACTCGTGCAGTCCGCAACCAGAAAAAAGCTGCCCTCAAAAGGACAACAGGTCGTAGAGGGCGAGTGCTCAGATCAGCACAGCTAGCTCAAGAGCCGCAAGCTTGCCCAATAGTTTTTTTGTTAACCTCTAGAACCGTCAGGAGGTAATCAACACTTGACGTCGGCATATTTTACTAGGTTCTATCTTGGTCACGGCTTCTTCCAAGGGGAATTGGCGAACATAACCCCGAAAGACGTTAACTTGATAAACAAGATTATTGGTAATGTCTAGACCTGTCATCCAACCACTTTTGGGATGATAAGCACCAGTGTCTATATCTAGCCAACCACAACCTTGGGCTATTGTACCGGGAGCCACTCCTGGTAAGGTGAAAGTCATGGTGTGACCGGTGATGATCAGCTTGTCGAGAAAGTAAGGTTCACGCATACTGTGAAATTCATCCCGAATCCAACAAAATTGCTCAACGGTTTGCTCCTCAATGGTCATGCGAGGATTAACCCCGGCATGAACTAGCCAGGTATCTCCTAAATCAATGTAGGTTGGCAGTGTTTTGATCCAATCTAGGTGATCTTGGCAGACTTTTCCACCATAGCTGTTGATAGTAGTTTCACCACCACTATAGAGCCAGGCTTGTCGTGTTGAGTTAGGTACTGAATTGTTACCGATAATTTCTAGTAACATCAGCTCATGATTACCTAATAAACAGGGGTGAGCATTTTGCTTGACAAATTCCACAACCTGAGCACTCATCGGTCCTCGATCAATCAAGTCTCCGAGAAAATAAACGGTGTCGTCACTAGTGGGTGCGATCGCATCCAATAAGGTCATAAGAGGATTATAGTGACCATGAACGTCACCGATAACAATACGACGGTGGGTCATTACTTTACTTATCCAAATCTAATTTCGTTAAATATCAGGTAGATCCCTTCATATAAAATTTAAGGTTAATGGCTTTAGGCATCAGATTTCTAGGTTAAATGGCTAAGCGGGTTCTGACCAGCGTATGAAGCAGCCCTCCTCAAGCACAGAGGCTATCAACTGCTTTTGTTGTAGCTAATACCTAATACCATTAGCCTCATACCTATTTGTAGATATATGCACCGATTCTGTGAGAGTGGTCTTCCTTTTAAGATATTTCCTATTCCTGAATAGAGTCGTTAAGTGTAATAGTTTTGAGGAATAGGCTCAAGTAGCTAGTTTAACTTGTCTTATAAGTATTTATGTGTAGTGTCTATGTAAATTTATCATGAACTACCCGGATTTGCTACGGTTAAGTCGGGGTTTACGACCCAACTTGTTGCTACAAAAGCGGGTATTGAACCCAGTTTTTGACGGGATTACACCTGCGCCTTAACAAGACGAGGATTGACACGATTCAGTTAAAATTAATAGCATCGCCTACCGATCCCAAAGCCTGTTTGCAATGAACAAGCCAACTACTTTGATTTGTTTGATTTGAACAAAAACCGTGTCTTCTTCTGCTCTGCCTTTGATTAATACCCTGAAACACCCTACTAGCCAGGCTTGGATCGAGCAAGCCCTTGCAAACCTTGATGTTATTTTACTCGACCATTCCCATTGTGAACGTAAAGCGGCTGGAGTAGCACTGAATTTAATGTTTCGCTACCCATCCTACAGTAAACTGGTGCGTCAACTGACGGTCATTGCCCGTGAGGAACTAGAACACTTCGAGCAAGTTAACCAGTGGCTAGAAAGACGTAGCATTCCCTTAGGTCCCCTTTCTTCACCACCCTATGGAGCTGGATTGAAAGCTCAGATTCGCCGAAACGAACCAGAACGGTTGTTGGATTCTTTACTAGTTGCTGGACTGATCGAGGCTCGTTCTCACGAACGTTTGGGATTACTAGCAACTCACTGTTGTGATCCATCTTTAGCAAAATTTTATCATAGCTTGATGGCATCTGAGGCTCGTCACTATGGTGTTTACTGGGTACTGGCTGATACCTATTTTGAGCGAGTACTAGTAGATCAGCGGTTGGATGAGTTAGCAGTTAAAGAAAGTGAGTTGCTGGTTAGCCTTTACCCAGAACCAAGAATTCACAGTTAGCAGCCAGTCTCCTCAAAGAAATAGTCAAATTATACCAGAGCAGCGGCTATCAAGCAGACACTGGTGTGGCAACCAATAGATGCGTTCGCGTAGCGGCGACCTAGGAGCATCGCGTAATGGTTAAGTGATTGGTTTGCGCTTGATCAAAAATGCTCTCAACCGAGCTGCCTGAGCGCCCTGATAGTCTTCTTGAAAACTATCACCAATATGAAAAGCCTCCTGAGCAGTACAGTGATGTTTTTGTAAAGCAGCAGCAAAAATCTGTGGATCAGGCTTGGCAAAGCCAGTTTGGGTAGAAATTGTGATGGAGGAGAAAAATTCTTCTAATTTTAGGGCTTTTAAGACAAGATGGAGACGGGAATCAAAATTTGAGACGACACCCAACTCAATACCAATATGCTGCCATGCTTTCAGCGCTGGGATAACATCGGGATAAATGAACCAAGGTTGAGCAGTGGCAAAGTGGCCATACAGTTCGTCAAAAAAATCAATGAAATCGGTGAACTGGTCAAGTACACCAACTTGTTCA
Source organism: Moorena sp. SIO3A2 (assembly GCF_010672265.1). NCBI lineage: Bacteria > Bacillati > Cyanobacteriota > Cyanophyceae > Coleofasciculales > Coleofasciculaceae > Moorena > Moorena sp. SIO3A2. Next base: position 65,616 of record NZ_JAAHHC010000007.1, on the reverse strand, counting down.
AAGGTGCGGGAGGCAATCACCCACCACCATTCAAATTCTCGCTGGGGAATTTCTTCAGGATCTGTTTCTGGAAAAACCGCTGGTTCTGCTGAGGCGAAGGCTTTGACAAAGGCTTTGTCCAAAGCTGAAGCAGGTACTGTAACCCCAAATTGATTAGCGATCGCACTATAAACTTCCCCTACACTCCCTTGAACACCAAATAGGGTACCGACAGCATCTAGAAAAATTACTCGCGGTTTTTCCATGGTTAATGGTTAATTGTTAATGGTTAATTGTTCATTTAATTTCAATTTTCCATTTTCCTGTATCTATAGCAATCCTAAATCATTTGTAAAATGATAAAAATCTGGAATCGTTGCTGGTAAAGGGTTATAGCAATTGCTTTGGCCAATATATTTCACGAATCATTTAGGACTGCTATATGCCTTTATGTTCCAGACAGAATATCAGTTAATGGTCGAGTAATCCAGTTCATGCCCACTTTCAGTTGGTGCTCTATAGTTGGCATCCGATAAAGATAGGCAAGTCGGCGTACTATGTGGGCTAAAGGACCATCCAGCTTCAGACCTAAACCACTCAGAGTTGCATTGTCTTTCCCCAAAGTCATCATCTCTCCCAACTGCTGGTAACGGAAGGGCAGCAGGGGACGCCCAGTTAAAGAAGCCCAGACATTCCAACCCACATAATCGGCTTGCTGAAAAGCGGATTGAGCTGTATTGGGAACTGGTTGATTATCAGCATCTCGGCAATCGGCTAGATCACCTAGGGCAAAAATTTCGGGATGGTCAACCGCTTGTAACCTGTGGGTGGTAGTCAGCTGACCACGGTGGTTTTGTTTGAGCGGAAGCGATCGCACAACTGGTGTCACTCTTGTTCCTACTGTCCACAGCACCAAATCTACGGGAATAGTATCCACCTGTCCTTTATACAACAGAGAAATGGTGTCAGGTCCAATGGACTCAACACTGGTTTCCAAATCAATCCAGACTTTCTGTTCATTCAAAGCTTTGCGTGCTGCTTCTCGGTTAAAGTCCGTTGATGTTCTTAAAATCACATCACCGAGTTCAATCAACCGCAACCTTCCGCGCTCTCCCAACCGTTCGGCTAGATGGCAAGCTAGTTCCACACCAGAGTAACCTGCACCAACTATAGCGATCCGGATTTTATCTGTATCGGATTCTTCCAAAATCCGTAAGCGTTCTTCCAGGTGATAGGCATCAGTAATAGTTCGGAACGGGATAGCATACTCAGCCACCCCAGGCAACTGCTCTAGAGGGGTTTCTCCACCTAGGGCTAACACCAGGCGATCATACTGAAATTCCGATCCAGTCTCTAACTGTACCTGCTGCTGTTCTACATCAATGCCTGCTACCGCTGCCTGAGTAAACCGTACACCTGTGTTTGCTAACAGTTCTTCATAGGGTGGAGCAATTTCCCAGGTTTGTAGTTCGCTGGTGATCAGTTCATACAACAGCGGTGAGAATAAGAACCGATCATTTTGATCAACCAAGACAATTTCTGGTTGTTGGGGCTTTTCCCAAGGCAGCTGGCTTAAGCGTAGGGCTGTATAGAGACCCCCAAAGCCTCCACCGAGAATGCAGATTCGGGCTGGTTGTTTAGTCATGGTTGATTGAATCGGGGATGTCCTATTAGGGGAACTTCTTTTAGCTTGATCCGCGCTTATGCCCCATATCCGTACCAAAGGTGGGCGTGGGATGAATGGCGGAGGCGGAACTTTGTTTTTTTATTTTCATCTATAATGAAGATAGCAGGGAAAACAAATTAAGAGCTAACCGCCACCTGCGTGCCTAAAAAATAGAACGAGTTGTATTGTTCCGGTGGGTCGGGGCATCCCGTGTCGTTAATAAAGCTTGCCGAACGCGCCCCGCGTGGCCTACGGCCTTGTATCCTAACCGTTGGGTGGAGTTGGCAAGAAGCCTACACTGAACTCTAAGACTCAGTGTAGGAGTATGTCACGATAGCAAGGCTATTACAACAGGATAGCTGGGTTTAACCGATACTTTTTAGCTACCAAAACCTACCAAAGGCAAATTATGGCTCGCCAATGCCAGATGCAATAGCATCCAGGGGGTATCTCCGCGCTTCTCTGACGGAATATCCCGCGAGCGCCATAAAAATGTCAAAAAAGTCTAACACCGGGATAGAGAGCGCAACTACTAAACCCTTGGTTTTCGGCTTTAATTTAAGTTACATAATAATCCCTGTCGGTGTTACCGTAATTTAAGTTTAACAAATAATCAGAGTTTTTGGTAGACTCTGCGACATTTTCTCTAGCTGTTTACTAACCTCCCCCATAGTTAATACCAATTCTTCAAAGTAGGACTATAGATACAGATGGGGAGCTCGGGAGTGTCACGAGTGTCGAGAGTGTTGGCAGTGTCGGGAGATGGCCAGATTAAATTGATGTATAGCCCTAATGCCCCAGAATTGGGATATAAGCGTGAAAATGATTTCAATTTTTATTTTCTAGTTTCTATTTTTTAACTGTTTTATCCTGATCAACCACGCTCTACCTTGAATATTGATTGATGTAACTGTTGCTTTAGACAACAGCTAGAAGCATTGTTTTGAGCGAAGCCAAATGAAAAGTTTTCAACACTATCTAGCTCCTGTTGCGATTGGAGCAATTGTCGTTGGTTTCAGTAGCTATGGTTTGGTGAGTGATAACAATCCTGGTTCCCAGAAAACTCCTGTAGCGAATCTATCTGCTGAACCAGCCACCGAGGCTAGCTCTACCACTGGTGTAGCACCCTCTAATACTACTCTACCTAAGATTACTGTACCTACGGAAGAAACTCAACCAGGAACCAAGGTTGGTAAGGTCGCGCTTAAGGCTACAGTCAGCCAAGGTAATAATAATAGCAATCGAGCTAACGGAGTAATTCTTAATGTCTATCGGGCTGACAGTCAGTGTCAGTCTCTGGTATCTGAACAGGTAGCTGTACCAGTAGGAAATCCAGTAAATACAGTTATAGGAAAAGTTTTAGAGACTGGTAACTCCAGTGACTTTAATGTATCGGGATACCGCGTGAAGGTCAATGCCAATACTGGTGTGGCTACCGTCGATTTGCGCCTATCACCAGATTCCCAGCGGCAGTTTGTCTCCCTCTCCACTTGTGAGCAATTTGCCCTTTTCGGTAGTTTGCGTAAAACTCTTACTGCTAACTCTCAGTTGAATATTAAAGATGTTCGCTTCACAGAGCAAGGAGAAGATATTTATCTTTGAACTGTTCGATCAAACTTACACAAAACGTCAGTTTATGACGCTTTCAGAGGCAAACCCCATCTAAATTCCAAAACCCTTATCCAGTAAGGATTTCATCAATTGATTAAAAACCGGACTCGATTGCTGAAATCCTCACCTCGCCAGCATGTACAAAAATAAGATGCGATAGCCGCAGCCCTGTCCGCTCATCCGACGCCGACGCTACTGCTTTCGGACCTGGGATGAATTGCGGCGGAAGCTAACGAATGGATATTTTTGTTTGTCGAGAGCAATTTGCTTTTGTCTAGATTTGTCTAAGTTTTGATGAGAAGTATCCTTCAACAAAGGTCTTGCTTGTGCAAGACCCACTGTGATTAACCTAAACGCAATCTGCCTTACTTGTGCTACTGGTAGTTTCAGCTGCTTTGCGATCGCTTTCAGAGAAACTTTGCCTGTTGTATAATTCCACACTTTGCATTCTAAAACGTTGAGTCGATAATGGGATTGGGGTGGATCGCAGATGGTACTGACTAAACCCCAATCAGGGTCAGGCAATTGCTCAGCCAAAGCCTCCCAGTGGTGCAGTTCCCTTAACCCGATCAATGTCGCTTCTGTTGCCGGTATACTTAAACCGGTCATTTCCAGGATTGGGATCGGCACGTTCTGCTCGAATTTAAATCGACCATCTTTCAGTTCAAACAAAGGACACACTTGCCGTTGTATTTGAATCTGAAACAACCATTTTAGTTGTGCAGTTTGTACAATACCTTGACTTTGGAGATATAAACCAAGTGGCTGATTGGGAGTACATGACTGAGCTAGTGTAGTGACTATACTGTGTTTAACCCACTGATGTTGAGCAATCAGGACAATTAAACCCTGATGGTCCAATCGATTAGCTGCTGCCACAATCCGACCCTGGTAAACCCAAAAGTGATGAACTGGTCGCCGGTATCCAGAAACTCTGGGTAAGGCAGTAATTCTGAGCCAACCAGTTTTCTTTCCTTTCTCTAGAAACTGAAAAAGTTCTGGCAAGTATAAGTCGCTTAGGTAACCATTAAGGGACATGTCGGGTAATTAAAACCAAGAGAGCACCTTGAGAGTGTCAACTATGAGTGACAATAAATTATATAGTGTTAGATGGTTTGTGCGGCACAATCCAAGTTTTAGCTGAACCGCGATCAGCCCCACGTGTCACCCTGGGAGTTGCCTTCTGTTTACTAAAGCCGAGAGTCCTTAGGACAAGCAGAAGGAGTAGGTTAGCCAGCGGACCGGGCTTTCAAGGTGCGGACGCAACCTTTGAGCACTCAGCCCCTCATCAATCCCAGACAGAGGTTTGGTTTTTTTGATCGGAGCAAAGATGTTGTGCTATAATGCTATGCCGTTGACCAGAACCACAAAGTGCTAAGTTGGAATTAAATAACATCGTCCCTTGATGCTGATGGGTGAAAGTTCTTTTCAATAGTTGGAAACGTAGCTGAAGAAGCTGGATACGTAGTGTTTGAGTAAAACCCTGCCTCTAAGTCTCAACTCTTTTCTTATCGAGATGAGTGCCAAAGAAATGATTGTAGTATTCAAGACTAGTTTGATTACGATTTCCAGCTTTGGATTAACGGTGATATCAACTGAGCAATCAACCAAAGCGCTAGCAATTCTGGATATGTTTCCAACTCTAAAAAGCGCTCTGAGGGAATACAGTTGTGCTTACCTCCACAATTAATATTACCTTTAAGTAGTACTTTAAGGAAGTTTTTATCCCGTTTAAAAAGGGCTCAAAAAACCACACTTGACCGTCAGGTCAATGTAGATAGGTCACATAAGTTGCTAACCAATAAGGGAACTTCTTCTACTAAACCTGTTGTGATTAGTCTAAAAGCAACTTGTTGCACTTTTTCTACTGGTAATCTCAGTTGCCTTGCAATTCTCTTGAGAGAAACATTGCCATTTGTGTACTCCCAAACTTGCCACTCTATAGAATCCAAACTGTATTTAGGTTGACCACCGTTGATACTGACCAAACCGCCATTGGGGTCAGGTAATTTATCTGCCAGAGCTTGCCAGTTGCGGAGCGATCGCAATCCTTTCAACATAGCTATTTTTGTTGGTATACTCAAACCCGTCATTTCTCGTGTTGGTATGGGTACATTCTGTTCAAAGTTAAACTGACCATCTCTGAGCTGAAACAAAGCACACACATGCTGTAGAATTTGCATTCGAAATAGCTGTTTTAATTGTTCACCTTGTAAAGCACCCTGAGTTCTGAGGCATAAACCCAGAGGTTTATCTATGGCACACAGCTGAGCTAACTTAGCAATTACCCGTTCGCTAACCCCGCAGTGTTCAACAATCAGCGATACCAAACCTTGATTGTCTAACCGATCTGCAGCTGCCACCAGGTGACCCTGATATACCCAAATATAATGAATCCTCCTAGGGGTTGCTTGGTTTATTGGCAAGGGAAGCAACCTTAGCAAACCAGTTTTTTGTCCCTGGGCGATAAACTGAAACACTTCTGGTAGGGAAATATCGGTTAAATGGCCTGTAACAGACATAATTGTTAATTGGCTTCATACTAAAGGGTTAGCGGAAATTACTAATTTATAATATATTAAGATTTGTTAAAAAAACACCTGGAAATCATTTTTAAAAGTCAAAGTCAACGTTTTATGACCTGAGTGGCTTGTTAATTTGAAATTAAATCCCATATCAATTTATTAATCCTCTTGAGAGAAACAATAATTGGTAACAGTTTCCGAAAGGTCAGACCCCTCAATTGATTAGGTGGTAGCGATGTTAAGATTGGTAAAAAGTTTTCCTAAAACGCTTCTACCTTAAGATCTGGAATACCAAAATTATTGCTATGGGCAGATAAATTTTCCAACAAATTTTATATTTAACACGCGAGGGGAAAAGCACATTCATAGGCTATAAACGGTTGTATACCCTGTTCTATACCCTATTGGTAAGGCTTGATTTTTTAGTTAGACTCTGATCAGTAATTGCTTACTAGGGTTGGATCAAAATCTTTCAACTGACGCGTTCGCCAATAGGCTGTGCATCCACAACCTACGTTACCCTTCATTGAATGGCTATACTTAATGGCAAGGGCTACTCTAGCCAAAAGCCACCTCAAAGAAGAACAACAACGCCTATGGGCGCGAAAGCGGCTTCCCATAAGGGCATCATATCTGTACGAGAATCCATTCAGGGTAAGCCCTACAAACTCTATGGGCTGCAACCTATTTTTTTGAGATTAGATTCCCCCTTCAGATGAAAGCCCACAAAAATCAATCTCTTGGTGCGCATTCCCTAACGCTTTAAAAAAGCGTGGGGTTCCACGGTTTGAAAAATCGCGGGATCAAACCGCCAAACTACTATTGCCTGACTTCCCACCCAATATTCGGATTAGAAACAAAGCAACGAAGGTTTGCGACTTGGATCAATGAACGTCGATTCCGACGGAAAGTCTGCACTTTCGCTCTTGCTGAACTATTGTCGGATTCGACTAAATAAGCTTTACACCCTAATGAGGTCATAAAAATGACCTATGCTTGATGGCTACTCTCAAGCTTTATACTTTTGAGCCTAACTCCAAATCAAAGATCAATATCTTTGAACCGATAATCTTTAAAGTATCTTTATATTAGAGCCAATTGTGAAATAGTCGAGTAAGTTGTAAATAAAATGTGAATGTATCGGTTCCATTTTTCACGTCCTACCTAGTAGCAATTGGGTTTAATGGATCAAAATCAGCTTGGTGTAAGGCTCAGAAAGCTTTGCTCACCTACTGAAAAATTACTACTGAAAAATTACTACTGACTGATCTTTCCAGCTAGGGATTGAGCTGGGAATACACAATCTTGACCAGTGGCTTTGGCTCGCTCAATAGCCTCATCAGCGGCTCGATAGAGGCTTTCGATGTCTGTGCCATCCTCAGGGTACTCTGCCACCCCAGCACTAAATGTTACCTGCACTAGATCACAGTCATCAAATTCTTCACTAACAGTCTCCAAAATTTCTTGGAGCCTTCTGACCCCAGCCTGTCGATTGAGACCATACATCCCGATGAAGAACTCCTTACCTCCCCAGCGGGCAACTATATCCTCGCTGCGAAACTTTTGCCGCAAGATTTGTCCCAACCGCCTAAGCATTCTATCTCCCATCACATGACCAAATTGCTCATTCACCTGCTTTAAGTTGTTTAAATCCAATAAGGCATAGCAAAGAGGTTGATGGTACCGTTGGGATAAGCGCAGTAATCGGTTAAATTCTATGGTAGATTGACGACGATTAGCCACACCAGTTAATTGGTCAGTTTCTCCTAAACTACGGAGCAGTTTGGTACGCTCTAGACGATGGAAAACACGGGTGACTAACTCGGATTTCGTTATCGGTTTAAAGATATAGTCATCAGCTCCAGCTTGATAAATGCGGTGAATTGTTTCAGAGTCTAGGTGTTCACAAAGCAATAGGATAGGTAATCCATGCCAGATGCGATCATTGCGCACAACTTGGCACAGTTCAATCCCATTGAATTGGGGCATGTCTAAATCCAAAATCAGTAGATCAGGTCCTGTCGCTTCGAGCTGTTCCCAAAATTGATCGGGTTCTTCTAAGGTAATAATCTGCACTCCTAAAGGTTGTAGGAAGTGTCGTATACTTTCGAGCACTAGGGGATCATCGTCTACTGCCAGGACTTTGGCGGTGGAAGGTCTGTCTTGATTTAAGACATCTTCAACGGTTTCTAGTAACTGTATTGGGGTAACGGGTTTGGATAAAAACGCCCTTCCTCCCTGACGAGCAACCTCAACGCGATCGCTAAACCGATTTTGCTGTGTAGAAACGATTACTGGGATTTGAGGGTATTGGTTCTGGAAATATTTTAGGAGTGCGATTCCGACCTCTGGATAATTGGGAAACATCAAGTCCAGTAGCACAACATCAGGTATTTCTTGATCCATGACAACTCTGGCTTCCCTGGGATCTAGGACAACTTTTACTTGCATATCCCAATTGACTGCTTCTCTTTCCAACTGTTGTGTCAGTTGCACGTCTCCATCGATAACTAAAATCAAGGGAAGCTTTTTTGGGAATTGGTCGGGTGCCAGGGGTTCTGATCTATCATCCTCGGTTAGTTCAGAGTCTTTTAATACAGTAATGCTAGGATTATCTTCCAACTCACTACTGACATCACCAGAGAATGGTGATGGAGGTTGCTGGAGTTCTTCAGACAGAAGTGCTACCAAAGATGCCAGATTTTGAATATTAGTTGGGGAGGTTAGCTGCTGTAATTGAGGACTAGGCAATTCTATTTGGTTGTCATAGTTCCTGCGTCTTGACAGATATCTACCTTTACCGGAGTTCCTTGTCTTGGTTATACTGACTTCCTGTAGCCAGTACTCAATAGTTTGGGCTAGCCGTGATCCTTCCACTAAGCCAAACTTATCTAAAGCTCTAACGAGCTTGTGGACTTGCTGCTGGGCTTGTTTTCGCAGATCCTCAGTAAGATGTCCGGCTTCGAGAGCATTAACTGCCTGTTCTAAAGTGGCAAACTGACGCCACATGGTTCCTTTAGAACGCTCCCAAGGCTGATTGAACCTGGTTGGGGTTGGTTTGAGTTTCTTTCTCTTGCTCCTCGGTAAGCTCTTGAGGCGATAGCCCATACCATAGACAGTTTCAATCATATCATCAGCTTCAACACTCTTGAGCTTGCGCCTTAACCCCTTAACATGTGCCCTAACTGTTTCTGGTGAAGGAGGGTCTTCAAATGACCACAGATGTCCGAGAATGAAACTCTGACTAAATACTCGGCGCGGATGGCTCAAGAATAGTTCTAGAAGACCGTATTCCTTTGGTGAGAGATGGAGCAGTTGACCTTTATAAGTTACTTCACAGGTACTCGGGTCTAGGCAGACATCACCCCATTCCAGTAGCCTTAATCCAGAAACACTGTGGTGACGCAGTAATGTCCTAATTCGAGTCAACAGATTCTTGGCTGTAAAGGGTTTAACAATATAATCATCAGCTTCAGCATTAAGCTTGACTTGCTCAGCAGTAGCTGCTTGAGAAAGCAACAGCAAAATCCCTCTATCATAGCTTGCCTGCCGTAGTCGCTTACACAAGCTGATACCATCGAGCTTGGGTAAATCCACTTCCAGCACAATCAGGTCATAGGTAAAGGCTTGAGCATACTCGCAACCTTCTTCCCCATCTCCAGCAATATTTACAATATAATTCTGCTCTCTCAACACTTTACTCAAGGTTAGAGCTAGAGCATTGTCATCCTCTACCAGCAAAAGTCTCATGAACAATCCTGCTGTAAGCCTAGTCCTTTACAAATTTTGGATAAACACAGAACACTAAAAAATATACCTCTTTTGACCTAAGCATTCAGGCGTCAGCTGTCAGCTGTCAGCTTAAAATAAACCTGATTTGGGAGAATTTAAAGGTGCCCTTGACCCATTAAGAATTAAATTCGCCAAGGTCAAGCGCACCTGTGGAATGGGCATCTGGCCGTGGAATGGGGATCTGGCCGTGGAACGGGGATCTGGCCGTGGAACGGGGATCTGGCCGTGGAACGGGGATCTGGCCGTGGAACGGGGATCTGGCCGTGGAACGGGGATCTGGCCGTGGAACGGGGATCTTGCCCGTTTCATTTCCGGGCGGGCAGGATGCCCACTCTACTCTTATTCATTCAAAGACTGACGCAACGCCCAAATGCTTACCTCTTTTATTCAAAAGCTGTTCGCACCTCAATTAGCGTGGCCATTCCCTTAGTGTGGCCTTTGGCCAATGCCAAGGGTGGCCATCGCCCATAAGCACCTTAAGTAGCGTAGCCAAAGGCCAAAGGCTGATGGCTGATAGCTGAATGCTTACCTTTTGACAGATGCTATATGTAATTTCTTGATATGTGTTCACCACTATTTGGGTTTTACCATTAGTAACGGCTAGTTGCACTGGATCATCTCAAAATTCTGTAAAGAGTGTGTAAAGATTGTGTCAACTTGAGAAGTGAGCCTTCCCTCTCTTGGTGGGCGTTTCCTAGCGCTCTCTTGGTGCCCATTCACCCTTAGCTTTGAAAAAGCGCGGGGTCGCACCGCATCTTTGATCGCAACGCGCGGATGAGCGGCGTTACCACTCCTTTAACGAAAGGGTAGCGATGAAGCCTCTGTTATTCGAGAACACTAGTCCAGTAATAATACCAAGTTGGACTCAAATTCGTAAGTCATTCTCTTGGTGGGCCTTCCCTAGCGCTTTGAAAAAGCGCAGGATACCACCGCTTTCAGTTGTTATTAGTCCTTTGTCACCACTCGATAACCAATAATCGAGTAATAGAACTGGATAAATTCACGCTCGATCGGGATTTATAGCCATCAAAGCCTCACGGGGTGACAACCCCGTGAAAACCCAACCAGATTGAGATTTTAAGGAATTGATGGTAGAAAAAGATCGGTCTTGAACTTGTGAGCCAGACCGATCAAAAAATGATATTACCTGAACTATATCTTACTCACCTATCACAATACTTCAGTGAGGCTCAATTAATCACTTTATAAATTTTATTGTTGCTACTGCAAATCCATAAACAGATTAAGATTGAAAGGTTAGCCGCTCATTTTACTTTACCAATTAAGTCCGAAATTCGCCGTCGTCATCTTCAAAGGTTTTTCAAGTTACAGTCGAACTCAGGAGCTCTGATTTTGTTACCAATTATTCAAACAATAATTTCTAATAAATCTCCCAAAAAATAGAGGTTATATCTAGTGTTGGATAGAACTCAATGGCAAGATATAGCAGTCGCCAGGGTAATTAGGACATGACAAAAGTCTCAAACTACAGTTTGGCTTGAGTTTAACTTCTGACTTCTGACTTCTGACTTCTGACTTCTGCTATAAAAACTTGTTTATGGTGGGGGTAATTCTTGGAAAACGGGCACTCCCAATTTACTGGCATTGTCTTGATGCAATAGCGAGTGGTTTGTTCGCGTTCGCCTTTGGCGTGGCCTACGGCCAAGCGTGGCCTACGGCCAAGTTACCGTAAGACAGGCTCGCCTTAGGAGTTGCGCAGAAATAAGTTTATGATAAGGGTCTAAAAATGAGACAATAGAATCGAAGTGATTGTTTCTGGGAAAAATGTCAATAATTGAGGATATTAGAACCAAATTTGAGGCTTTAATGCCATACATGGATGAAAAACTCAGACGATTGTGGTCAGGAGTTGAAGCAGTATCTTTAGGGAAAGAAGGAATAAAAACAGTGGCTTTTGCGACTGGATTATCAAGTAAAACCATTAAAAGGGGAATTCAAGAACTACAAGTTCCAATTGTTCAAGATGATAATCAAAATCAAATAATCAGCTCAACTAAGATCCACAGAAAAGTGAGAAAACCTGGAGGTGGACGCAAAAGTCTATCGCAAAATGACCACACATTAATTCAAGATTTAGAAAAATTAATTGCACCAGCGACTCGTGGAGATCCATGTGGGAGCAGGTCAAATTTGCCGAACAAATGAACTACTTGACAAAACACCAAAAATTCTGTTATTGAGCCGGTCTTAGTTGCAGAACAGATCAACTATGTACCATTAGAGCAAGCTTAAACCCGGGGGCTATAGTAATGGTAAAAATATTCGGCATTTCTGACATGCTCCCCCTATTACCTATTACCCATTACCTATTACCCATTACCTATTACCCATTACCCAGATAAGCGTACAAATGTTCTGCATAAGTGACATGCTCCCGATCCATGTTCCCCGTTACTCTGGACATCGAAAAGTACAGCAAAATTAGCCAAAGCTCTAAAAGAAATGGGACATCAAATTAGTCCAAGAACGGTGGCAAAATTGTTGAAGCAATTAGGGTATAGTTTACAGAGTAATAGAAAAACTTCGGTTCGCGCAGCGTCTCCGAAGGAGAAAGGTTCATCTGATCAAGATAGAGATGCTCAATTTCAATACATTAATGAGAAAGTCAAAGATTTTCAAGAGCGTAATCAGCCAGTAATTTCAGTAGATACAAAAAAAAAAGAATTGATTGGAAATTATCGCAACGTAGGACAAGAGTGGCATCGAAAAAAAGAGCCACTTCAAGTTAAAATTCATGATTTTCCTGATCCAGAACAAGGAAAAGTAATTCCTGAGGTCGTTTATGATGTAACTGATAACTCGGGATGGGTCAACGTAGGAATAAGTCATGATACAGCTGAGAGAGCCGTAGCTTCCATTCGTCAATGGTGGAAAAATATGGGAAAAAAAGTTTATCCAGCAGCTAAAGAAATACTGATAACAGCTGACTCTGGTGGCAGTAATGGCTATCGAATTAGATTAGGGAAAAGTGAGTTACAAAAATTAGCGACGGAAATCGGATTGACCATCAAAGTATCCCATTTGCCTCCCGGGACAAGCAAATGGAATAAAATTGAACATCGAAGGTTTTGTCACATAACAAAAAACTGGAGAGGTAGACCTTTAACAAGTCAAGAAGTTGTCGTAAATTTAATTAGTCATACTACGACTAATACCGGACTTAATATCCAAGCTGAATTGGACAAAAATGACTATAAAACTGGCATAAAAGTTAGGGAAAAAGACTTTAATGAGGTGCAGATTGTGCGAGAATTTTTTCATGGAGAATGGAACTATGCTATCCTGCCTCAATCAACGTCTAAATAGGGAAAGTTATTTTTGCGCGAATTCTTAATCAATAAGTTTTAACCATGCATCTGCATAGCCTACCAACCATAAAGGCTCCCCTGTCTAAGGTTTCGTCTCCGGGGGAAACCACGGCAAAGCGCGAGTGGGGGGAACCCCCTTTGGCGGCGCTGCCTCCCCTGTTCCGAAGCTGCATCGCTTCCTCAACAAAAGAGGTGCCAGTAATTGTGATCAGCAAAAAGCAATACTAAGACCAGTATTAAAGTTATTGGGCTCTACCGAACATAGTGTGTATAAAACCGCGCTTATGGCCGAATAGGTCGGATGGGACGGGTTATTTATAAAAAATCATTCTATTGGTACTTAAACTAAAATCGAGAATCAATAAAGGTATAATACAGTTATGGCCGACATTTCACGTTAAGACTTGAGGAATGAAAGAGACAACTCCCGCACCCCTTGCCCCCTTGCTTCGAACGATGGTGTAAACCCTTTGATGATGTCTGGACCCATAAAGCCCAAAAACGGGAGTTTAGGAACTATATAGGTGGATTATTAGGGGAAAGTGAACGAAAAAACCTGTCTCAAATGGCTTATAACCCTGTGGGAGTGACTTACCACCGATTACATCATTGTCTTGATGCAATAGCGAGTGGGGGAAACCCCCTTTGGCCGACTGCATCGCTTTTTGACGGAAGCGCCCTGGTCAGCCGAACCGGTTGAACGCCGCCTGATCGTGATGAATCAGTGTAGCCAAACCCGGATCAGTAGAGGATTCACGTTAATTGTTGATGACTCAGGACTCGCGAAAAAGCGGCAATTTCACAGCCGGAGTGGGACGGCAGTACATGGTCGAAATCGGTAAAATCGATAATGGGGTAGTAGTGGTAACAACTGATCTATATGATGGCCAAAAAAGCCTACCATTAGATTTAGAGTTATATCAACACGCCAGTTCTTTACCTCAGGGAAACAAAGACCCTGAATTCAAGAAAAAGCCGGAGCTAGCTTTAGGGTTAATTGACCGCAGCTTGCTGAGAGGATACCGACCGGGGTACGTGGTAATTGATGCTGGCTATGGAAATAACACAACATTTCTGCATAAGCTGGAAAAAAGGAAACTAAAGTATTTAGGGGGATTAGCCAAAAACCGCCAAGTTATAAGTCAAACATCGGCAAATAACAGAGAGGAAATTCCCTTAGATAAATTAGCATCAGTCTTGCCTGGCTCAGCTTTTATCCCGGTTAACCTCAATCTAAATCAATCGAAAACAGTTTGGGTGGCCACTGTTGAAGTTGAACTATCACAGCTCGAAGGAACGAGAACAATTGCTATCGTCAATCAGGCCTCGACCTTCGACCAAGAAGCGTGAGATTGACTATTTGATTACCAATGTTGACTCAACAAAAGCCACAGCCGAGTGGATAGTAACTAGCTATGCTCAAAGGAATTGGGTGGAAGTTTTCGATCGAGAAGCCAAAGGATGGTTAGGGCTTAAAGAATATCAAGTCAGAGATGCTCGCAGCTTGCTGAGACATTTCATTCTTGTGTTTTGTGCCTATACATTTATTTTATGGCACACCTTAACTGGAGGGTTAAGAAGACGTTGGGCTAACAAACCTTTAAAAACCTTTCCTGAGTCATTAGAGGCGTAACGGAGCAGCGATGTCTTTCCGTTTTGTGGAGTGGCTGACTCAAAATCGCAACCTATTCTTCGCTTACAAAGCTGCTTTGGGCTTTATTTGGGCTTGATATCTGTTTAAGTACCACTAGGCAGGAGTTACTCAATACTGCGCAACACACTCTATAAGTAGTAGGGGGCATTATTAACGGAAGCTACAGATAGAATTGCTGCGTAAGTTCTGCTAGGGTGGGCATTATCCACCCTACTACTAACCTAAGTTGCTAGTTATCAAAAAACACCTCAAAATGGCTTCAAGACACCAAAACTTAGTATCGATAGATCCTTAATTATATAGATTATTGGTATTAAGAGCTACCATTTATGGGTATAACTAGCCAGGGCAAACGTATCTTGTCAATAAACTGGGGATAGTTCTCAATAAACCCTGCCTTGTCTGTCTTGTCTTCGTTGTCCCCTTGTAGCCTTAGTTTGAGATTTTCCGGCGATAGACCCACACTTTAGTCATTAGGGTGAGTGTGGGATATGTCACATTTAATGAAATATTGTACTAGCACTATTAATGCTTGAATCACAGAATCTCGTTGATTGGCATTGAGGCTGACCATCGGGGGTCGATTGCTTTCATCCACAAAGCCCAACGCGATCGCTACATCCTCTTCTGACCAAGCTCCTTCACAATCAACATGGGTTAGACCAATCACTAGGGGAATTTTCACACGCTGTCCCATAAAACTGAGCAGGCGACGGGAAGAGCTAAACTGACTGGGACGATGGGCATCAACAAGGAGTATGTAAGCATGCGCTTTCCGAATCAGGATATCCCACATGAAATCAAAGCGAGACTGTCCTGGAGTACCATATAAATGTAGCGCCATATCTTGAGCAAATTGCAAACGCCCAAAGTCCATCGCTACTGTAGTTTTTTGCTTAATTTTAGTTGTCACGTCCGTTGCTAGGCAATCTGTATCCACTACATCAATTTCGCTAACCGAGCGAATGAAAGAGGATTTTCCAGCACCCACGGCACCGGTTACAACTAGACGCATAATTTCCACGCTTATTTGCTGTTAGCCGTTCTGAAGCAGAATCGGAAACACGACAACATTATTGTCAACCACAGGATTAGGATTACCATACTCTGATTGCAGAAAAACTACCATTAACTCCAAAAAGTACCTAGCTGTTATTAATCGTTATTACCTCCTTAAGAAACCAAGTAAGTGTTGCACAAAGCGATTGCTCAGCTCTTGAGGATTGTCCTCCTCAGTTCGATTTGCCCCAACGGCGACTGGCTCTAATCCCTGTGATTGCCAATAGTTCTGTTGATATGAAGTAAGCATAGGCACTTCTGCGACTAAACCCACGCTAATCAGCCGGAAGGATATCTGTTGAACCGTTTCCAGAGACTTCCCCAACCGAGTAGCAATATCAGTGAGGGGAATCGACCCATTGGCTAATTTCCAAACTGCAGCTTCCATAGGGTCTAGCCCTAACTGGCGATGACCAACCATCGCCCTAGATAGTGCTGAGGTTGTCTCAGGTAGCTTGTCTGCTAATCCAGTCCAATCTGGTAGAGCTCGCAGACCAATTAGAGTTGCTTTGGTAGCTGAGATGCTTAAACCCGTCATTTCTATCGTGGGCAAGGTTGCCTTAGAGTCAAACCTAAATTTAGCATCTTTGAGCCGGAATAAGCCACAAACTGAGCGTATAACCTGGGCATGAAATAGTAGTCTCAACTGCTCTGGATGCAGAAATCCCTTAGTCTTCAAGTACAGACCAATCGGTTTATTCGCCGGACATCGATTTACCTGTTCATTAATTACCTCAGGGCTCAGCCAACCCCGCTGACACATCATTTTCAGCAGGCATTGGTGATCCAGACGATAGCTAACTGCCAAGATCCGACCTTGGCGCAGTAGAATATGTCGAGCTTTTATTTCCTGACTATGCCTACTTAGCTTGAATCGGAGGGTTAGTAATCCAGTTTTGTTTCCTTGATCGAGGAACTGAAACAATTCTGGGAGGGAAAATTCCGCTAAAGAACTCGTGATAGCCATTACTTGCCAATAATAAAGAAAGTCACCTATTACTAGGCTTAAGTTTATTGATAGTCACAAGACATAATGAATAATCTATTTTTTTTGATCGATTTTTTCGGATTTTATATTAAAGTTATTAAATTTTAATTATTTTACAATACAATTCTAACCATTGGGTTAGTAATTCCCTAAGTGTAAAGTCAAAAATTTCTATCTTATGACTGATGCGTAAAATGAAGATATAAGCCTTCGAGAGGAGAGGTTCAGCAGGGTTTCTGACATTGGCAATCTGACATTGGCAATAGGCTTAACTCAAACCTGGCGCTTAGATAGTTTTCCCACTATAGCCACTTCCAGTTAATACGATAGGTATATTGAGTTACCTAAAATCAAAAGGATTTCTTAAATTATTCAAATAACAGCTACCATTTTTACCAAAATCATTATTATATATTATATTCAATTATTGGTCAAGATAAAATTAACCCACCCTAATCTAAGCAGTGGCAACCTTTCAGATCGTTGCTGTGGCACTTTAGCTAGAGTTTTGTTTCATAAATTCCTGGTATGCTCTGGTGAGGCTCTAAGGCAGCCTTCAAATCTGGAATCACCCGCTTGATTTCCAGCATCAGCACCCCCTGTTTAGCTGCCTTGGTGGCTAAGACTAATAGAACCGCATACTCGCCACAGTTGGTTAGTATGCCATAACCTTTATTACCTTCTACGAAAATGCGGTCTAGAATGCCTCTGGACAATTCCGAGCCAATCCGTTCACCTAGGGATAACATAGCAGCTGACATGGCTGATACTCGTTCTTCATCCATCTCGCTCGGTAAACTGGATGCTATAGGCAGCCCATCAGGAGAAACTAAAGCAGCTCCTTGAACCTCACTGGTGCTGGTGACAAAATTTTGGATAATGGTCTCCAGCTTGGCGGTATTAATGGTCATGGTTATCCATTCCTCATCAAAACGTTACTGCTCAATCGAGTTTGTCGAAAATAGAGTGATAGGGAAAGTCTAGCCAATTATTAAGGTCTAGTTGCCATACTCGGTGGTTGCCGTAAAATCGTCGGAGATGTGGCTTGGTTTAGCAGATCAGGAACTATAGCCCGAAGGTAAATAAGACCTATGAAACCTTTTCCCCCAGATCAGGAAGCCTAGGGCGTGTCTTCAAACTCCGAGTACCCCCGTTTCCCTTAAAAAAGGGGGACTTTGAGTATGGCTCCCCCCTTAATAAGGGGGGCTGGGGGGGATCTAATATCTTGCGGAAAACTTTGAAAACACACCCTAGTGTCAGACTATGGCCTAGACTCGGGTCAAATGAGCTATAATTCAGACTTTGTGGTGCCTGAAATTGCCTGGGTCGGCTTATTGGCGGGGGATTTTAATCCTAGTCAAGTGCTGGTAAAACAGCACATATCATCCGTGAGGCTGAGAATCTAAGACTATAACGCGCCAGGGTTTAGCCTGATAAGTAAGTTAATTGAACCAGTATTATAGACAAAGACTATGCGAACTCATTATTGTGGTGAACTCCGAAGCCAGCACATTGGTGAAACTGTTACCCTGTGCGGCTGGGTCTCGAAACGTCGCGACCATGGAGGTGTGATCTTCTTGGACCTACGGGATATTAGTGGTATTGTCCAAATTGTTAGTGACCCTGAGCGTACCCCTGATTCCTATAAAGATGCCGATCACCTGCGCAATGAATATGTAGTAAAGGTTACCGGACGAGTTACTAAGCGTCCTGACGAGTCCCTTAATCCCAAATTGCCTACTGGCGAGGTAGAAATTTACGCTCTTTACATTGAACTGCTCAATAAAGTGCGTAAGCAGTTGCCATTTCAGGTGTCCAGTGCTGATACTGAGTCAGTGCGAGAAGACTTACGGCTGAAGTATCGCTATTTGGACTTAAGACGCGATCGCATGAGCAAAAACGTGCAACTGCGCCATCAAGTGATTAGAGGAATTCGCCGTTACCTGGAAGATGAACAAGGCTTCATCGAAGTGGAAACCCCAGTGCTAACTCGTTCCACTCCCGAAGGTGCTAGAGACTATCTTGTCCCCTCCCGTGTGAATCCGGGTCAGTGGTACGCTCTGCCCCAATCCCCCCAATTGTTTAAGCAGCTGTTGATGGTATCGGGTATGGATCGATACTACCAGATTGCCCGGTGTTTCCGAGATGAAGACCTCAGAGCTGACCGACAGCCGGAGTTTACCCAGTTGGACATGGAAATGTCGTTTATGTCCCAAGAGGAAATTCTCCAGCTTAATGAGACATTAGTATGTCACATTTTTAAGACAGTCAAAGGTATTGATATCCCCAGACCATTCCCCCGCCTCACTTACGCTGAAGCCATGGAACGCTACGGAAGTGATAAACCCGATACTCGCTTTGGCTTAGAACTAGTCAATGTCTCTGATTTGATGAAAGATTCTGGCTTCAAAGTCTTTTCCGGTGCAGTAAAGACTGGGGGTGTAGTCAAAGTTCTACCTATTCCTGGTGGTAATGAAGCTATATCGAATGTCCGGATTAAACCAGGGGGTGACTTATTCAAAGAAGCAAGCGAAGCTGGTGCTAAGGGGATAGCTTACATCCGGGTGAGGGAAGGAGGTGAAATTGATACCATCGGGGCGATTAAGGATAACCTAAGTCATAGCCAAAAACAGCAGTTATTAGAGGCAACTGGTGCTACTGCTGGTCATTTGCTGCTTTTTGGTGCTGGTTCAGCTGACATCGTCAATAAAACCCTCGACCGCTTACGACTTGTGATTGGTCAAGAGTTAGGATTAATTGATTCAACAAAGATTAACTTACTCTGGGTAACAGACTTCCCCATGTTTGAGTGGAATGCCGATGAAAAGCGTTTAGAAGCACTGCACCACCCATTTACAGCTCCCCATCCTGATGACTTAGATGATCTGAAAACGGCTCGAGCTCAAGCCTATGACTTAGTATGGAACGGGGTAGAAATCGGTGGTGGTAGTCTCCGGATATACCAGCCAGAGATTCAGCAACAGGTTTTTGAAGCTATTGGCTTGTCTGAAGAAGAAGCTCACAGTAAGTTTGGGTTTCTGCTGGAAGCCTTTGACTATGGTGCCCCTCCTCACGGTGGGATTGCTTATGGTTTGGATCGGCTAGTGATGCTATTGGCTGGGGAAGAATCGATTCGGGATGTGATTGCTTTCCCGAAAACCCAACAAGCACGTTCTTTGCTAACCGATGCTCCAGGTGGTGTGGATGATAAACAGTTAAAGGAGTTGTACGTAGCTTCTACCTATCACGATGAAGCATGAAATATGAAGTATGAAATATTATGAAGTATCAAGTATGAAGTATCAAGACTTCATTCTTCATCTTGATTAGAAGAGCGATCGCTTGGAGGTTCATTTAACCATGCCAGTGCCGCACCGCCAACTTCTGATAGAATACTGATCAAACGATACAAGGCAACCGAACTCAGCACCACTGCCGGAGCAAAGTCATGCTCTAGTAAACCCACTGCAGTGGCTTCAAATACCCCAACTCCCCCTGGTGCCCCTGGGACAATTAAGCCCAACAGCCAAGCTACACTAAACCCACTAAGCAACAGGGGGAGTTGGCTGGGGCTGATTGGACTTAAGGCTAACAGGGTAAGCAAAAAGCCTGAACCTCGCAATCCCAAAAAGCCCAATTCCCCCAACAATGGTAGGATTGGGTAGCGCTTGACCCGGATAATCTGATCAACACCCGATTCAATGCTTTTCTTCTTACCTGTTAATTTAGCTAAATACTGTAGGCATGGGTTTAAACACCAAGGATGAATCAGTATCAGTACAGCAAACAGAATTGGGAGTTGAATGATCCGGCTGGCCAAAGGAGAGCTGATCAAAGCCAGCAATAAAGCACCTACTGCCATCATGGGAGGTTCCATTAACACGCTCAGAGTAGCTACTCCCAATGGAACTCCTGCTGTTTTCGCTGCCCAGATCCGACCATAGAAGTGCCAAACGTTACCTGGTAAGTATTTGGCAATGTTAACTTTGAGATAGATCCGGATACACCACCCAACCCCTGGTTCTTGGTCGAATTCCCGCAGCATCCAATGCCAAACCCAGCCAGTCCAGGTGTGGGCTAGTAATGTCACGCCAACAGCGATCGCTAAACAAGTCCATCCAGAAGTGCTGATCCGAATCGCTAGCACTTCTTGCCAGTTGTCTTTCAAGGCTTTTGCTAAAAAGAATAATGTCCCACCTAAGATTACCCAGCGTAGGTAAGGTTTTAGGGGTGATAGGACTCGCTTAATCGCTACATTCATTGACTATCTATTCTACCATTTTTACAAAGTAATACGACACGAACGAAGATATCACAAATGACAGACAAAGAATGACAGTGATAAAATGCTAAAGACTCAATTAGATTACTAATAGTTGTAAATATATATCTGAAGTATAGCATTTTTTAGTAAAATTTATAAGTGTTCCTCGACTGTGATCGAGTCAGCCTGTTTACAGCAAATTGGGTTATGACGAGGTCACTATTGCAACAGTTTTTTGCCCAAGAGGATTGAGCGTTTACCGTTGACGGTTAACAGTCAAATTCAAGGATAGTCTTACCAGTAAATTACATCTTTAAGCGGCAACTTAGTATTAGACTCGCTTACACTCGAAAGCAAGGGGCTTTGTAGCAGTAGCATCACTATGCCAGAAAACATGTCGGACAAGCCATCGTTCCAAAACAAGTCAAAAGCTTTGGAACCGGAAGAAAACTTGGTCATGGGGTTGTGGGGAAAATTCACCTCACAGTTTAACGACGGAAAATCAACCTCACAGTTTCAAGACAAGTATTACCAAAGCTTAGTCTACGGTTTTCGTGACTTGAAGACAGTAGTGTTGAACACAAGGCTATCAAGGTTGGATTTCGAGCAGGTATTTGTCCCCCTAAGATTCGCTACAAAAATTCCAGGTAATAGACCATTACCTAAGACAAACTCCCATCAATCTCAGATCAGTCCGGAAATTTGGGATTTTATCGCCAAAATACCTAAAAGACCAGCCTATCGACATTTGGCAATCATTGCCCCCCCAGGGTCAGGAAAAACCACTACGTTGCAGCATTTGACCCTGACCTATGCCAACAATGCTCACCGCCAGTATAAAGCGCCAAAACTAATTCCTATACTGGTAGATTTGCGGAATAGTTGCGATCGCATTACTAGTGAGCAAACACCATTATTGGCACAGCTAGTTACGAAACAAGTTGAGGAAGGGTCATTACCAGGATTGGGTCAATCCGCAGGCTTGGAGAAACCTCCTGCTAATTGGTTTCGGGATCAGTTAGAAAATGGCAAATGCTTAGTGATGTTGGATGGGTTGGATGAAATAGCTGATCCGGATCAGAGTCAGCAGGTGAGTCAATGGGTTAACCAGCAGATGCAAACCTATCCCCAAACTGCTTTTATCCTGACATATCGTCACCAGGGCTATCGTAGTATACTGGGGTCGCAGATCGAAACAGTTTTAGAAGTACAACCATTCAATTTCAACCAAATTCAGCAATTTCTTCAGGGCTGGTATCGACAAGCTAAGATTATTAGTCCCAGTAAACAATTATCAGCTCAGAAGCAAGTTGAGGATTTAGTAGAGCGGATTAGAAATAATCCCTCGATAGCTTCAATGGCAAGCAACCCACTGCTGCTAACTATGATAGCTACCCTTCACGCTTGCGGTAGCATGTTACCAGAGCGTCGGGGAGAACTTTACAGCAAAATTTGCCATGTATTGCTAGAGGTGTCATCAGCTCAGAACATCCCTAGACCCCTAACAACTGTCCAAAAACAATCAGTCTTACAAAGACTAGCACTAGGGTTGATGGAACAGGAAACTTGTGAATTCACCCCATCTGATAGTCAAGAGCACCTAGCATC
Organism: Moorena sp. SIO3A2; assembly: GCF_010672265.1. NCBI lineage: Bacteria > Bacillati > Cyanobacteriota > Cyanophyceae > Coleofasciculales > Coleofasciculaceae > Moorena > Moorena sp. SIO3A2. Next base: position 43,141 of record NZ_JAAHHC010000007.1, on the reverse strand, counting down.
AGTGGCAGGGAGTCCACTAAAACCAAAGGAATTTCTTAAGCATATAGAGACAGCTACTGGGTTACTAGTGGAAAGGAGGCTAGGTATTTACGAGTTTGCTCACCAGAGTTTTCAGGACTATTTAGCCGCTGCTCAGGTAAAGGAACTGAACCAAGAGCAGATCTTGACTAAAAATGTGGATAATCCCTGGTGGACTGAAACTATCCGCTTCTGGGCGTCGGATGCTGATGGCACTAACTTGATTCGTGCGGCCTTGGAAAAGGCTACAGAAGAGTCTTTAGCTTTTGCCTATAATTGCCTAGCGCAAGGCTTGACCGTTAAGCCTAAGCTAGAGCAACAACTTGAACAAGTCCTAGCAGCCGATTTAGCATCCCCTAATCAAGAAATTGCTCAGTTAGCTGCAGAGGTTAAGTTATCTAGGCGGTTGAATCAACTATTCCGAATTGATGACAGAATCGAAATTGGCTTGAGTTATATTACCTGTGCTGAGTATCAATTATTTTTGGATCAAAGCCTAGCAGCAGGTCAGTCTCATCAGCCAGATCATTGGGAAAGCAAACGCTTTATAGCGTTAGAGGGAAATCAGCCAATTACTGGAATTGGAGCTCGTGATGCAAAAGCATTTTGTAAATGGTTGACTCAAAACTACTCAACACCAGGATTCAGGTACAGATTGCCCACTTCCGATGAAGCACAGGAGTACCAAGCCATTGAACAGCCAGTAGGTTGCTGGTGCCAGGAAAAAGAACACAACGTGATTGTGGGGATAAAAGCAGCTAAGTGGAAAAATTGGCAAAAACAATTAGCTAATGTTGTTCAACTAGATATAGCTCTAGATTTAAACCTAAACTTGGAGGGGGAACTAGAACTGTTCCGATACCTAGATATCCAACTCTACCGGTATTTAGAGCTTAACCTCTACCAATACCGAAACCTTTACCAAGAGCTTGAACAAAACCTCGACCTCGATCGATACCTTTACCAGAACCTTGAGCCATACCAAGACCTATACAAAGACCTCAAGCTAGGTAAATATATCAACCTCAATCCCTACCTCAACCTCGACCTTGACCGATACGAAAACCCAGATCTTAAATTACTTCGCTTCTATGTGCTGTTAGTATTTATTGCCTGGAGTGTGCGAGCTGATATTTATCAAAAAGCTGCTACCAATCCTGAAATCCTGAAACCTGTTCATTTGACGGTTAAAAATTGTCAAGACTTAAGCCGTAAGTATGCCAGTAATAGGGATAAAATTGCTCCAATTTACACATTATTTTTATTAATGGATGAGCGACGAACTGGTCGAATGCCAGCTTGGGAGGGAATTCGGTTTGTTCGAGAAAAAGTGAACTGAACTATCCAATAAAAAAGGCAAAACTATTAACAGTTATAAATTTAAATGCCTATATTACCATGGGCGAAACGGGCAAGCTAATTGCTAATTGAAAATTATTATTAATCACCACAATAAATAATCAAATCAATTTCTACATCACCATTACCAGCCAGACCTATGACTCCAACCGTTGTTCGACAAGGGAGCCGATTTTTGTTAAAATAAGAAGCATATAAATCATTCACTGTCTGGTAGTATCTAAAATCAGTCACAAAAATGCGAGCCATAACTACCTGATCGAAGCTAGTGCCAGCATGGTCTAAAACCAGCTTCAAGTTTTCCATTACCTGTTTAGTCTTTAAGGTGCGCTTTCCTATGGCGAATTAAATTACGGGGTCGCACCTCCTCAATTGACCCAATTATTACTTTTCCAGTGACAGGGTCTTCAGCTAGCTGTCCCGTCACAAATAGAAAATCTCCTGCCCGAACAGCGTGGGAATAAGGAGCTACAGGTGGCAAAACGTTGTTCGGTAAAGTGATATATTCCAGCACGTTTTCAACTCCTTAAACAATAAACTTTAAATTTTTTTCTGAATTTGATTTTAAAGTGTGGAAATTATAATCAAGGTAGTAACTGCCAAAGTTAGCCACTTGTGGTTTATTTTTGTTAGCCTGCATGAAAGCCTTCAATTAACTCAATACCTGAGCTCCTAGAATGTCTAGACCAGTTTTATACATCGCTATCACTAGCCACGGTTTTGGTCATGCTGTACGTACTGCCTCCGTAGCTGCGGCTATTCAACGACTGTGTCCGGATATCTTACTGATTCTAGTAACAACAATACCACGCTGGTTATTAGAATCCTACATTCCGGGGGATTTTATTCATCGCCCACGGGCTTTTGATGTTGGTGTTATTCAAACCGACAGCTTAACAATGGATAAAGAGGTAACCTTAAGCAAACTACAGCAAATTCGTTCCAATGCTAGATCAATTATTGCTAGTGAGGTTGACTTTATTCGTAACAATCGAGTAGGGCTGATATTAGCCGATATTCCCCCCTTAGCTGTAGGTATTGCTCAAGCGGCTGACATTCCCTGTTGGATGATGAGTAACTTTGGCTGGGACTTCATCTATCGAGACTGGGGAGGAGAGTTTGCTGAGATTGCCGATTGGATTAGTGAGTATTATGGAAAATGCGATCGCTTATTTCGCCTTCCTTTACATGAACCCATGAGCGCCTTCACCCATATCACCGATGTGGGGTTGACAGGGGGGTCACCAGGGTACAGTACAGATCAATTAAGGAAGCATTTTGATCTGAAGTCTCCAGAGTTTAAAACTGCTTTACTCACCTTTGGGGGATTAGGGTTAGAACAAATTCCTTACCATAATCTATCTAGATTCCCTAACTGGCAGTTTATCACATTTGACTCTCAAGCGCCAGATTTACCCAATTTACTTAAAATCAAGGGTCACGACTATCGACCAGTGGATTTCATGCCCTTGTGCTCGCGAGTGATTTCCAAACCGGGCTACAGTACTTTTGCTGAAGCCTTACGCCTGGATATACCTATTTCTTCAGTTACCCGCTCGGGATTTGCTGAAGCCGCTATCCTAATAGAAGGGGTGCAAGACTACGGTCACCACCAGATTTTAACACCGACAGAATTTTTCCACGGCAAGTGGGAATTCCTCCATCATACTCCCAAGCCACCCAGAAAATCTCAAAGCTTGGTAAAGGATGGAACAGACAAGATTGCTAAAGATATTGTTAACTACCTCCAGACTTACACTAAATAGCCTAAATAGCCCCTGCCATGATATCTACCGTAGATTCGCTTATAGAACAGATCCAGAATAGCCATAATTCTATCCCAAAGTCCATCGACACACCAGAAACCTCTACTATTGAAGAGCAAACCTCTAAAGAGCAGACCTCTTTCCCCAGCCTAGAGTTGGCAGCACGAGACGTTCGTATGGTACTTGATCAACAAAGGGAGCGCAGTCAAACCTTGACCACAAAGCTCAATATCTTGTTTGTCACTAACGGAGCCTTGTTAACGAGTTTAACCATCTCTGGACTAGTATTTTTTCGCAGCCCCTTTGGTATTGCTGAGATACTGGGATTTATGCTTAATTTTACCCTACTAATCCGTGCTTTTCTCCCGCGTCAGATCGCAGTCAGTCCCAACTTGGGAGATAAAAAATTCCTAGAACGTTACCTGGTACTCTCACCAGAACAATACCAGCTACAGATGCTGGTTAACCTGGTAGAGACTTATAATGCAAACAGACAGCGATTAGAAGATTTTTCTCTATCGTTGAAGTATTCTGCTTATGTAACTTGGGGGGTTGCCTTGATTATTACGTTGAATGTCATAGCAGAGTTTTGCATTCCTGCGCTTAAACTGATGTGATGTATTGTTGGCTTTCGCTGAGACTATGAATTCTAAACAGGTTAATAACAAACCCTCTGGAGAACCCTTGAGTTTACCGGAACCAGACCCAGAGAACATCACTGTCTTGACCCGTAACCTGCCCAACGAGCCTATTCTGCCTTGGAATCACTATGATTCCCCTTGGCGTGACGGGGATCCAGAGAATCCAGAGGCATCGGAAAATTCCGAGCAGGCCGATCAGTCCTGTGACAATCAATCTGTAACTGAGCCAGAATCAGCAGAAAAGCCGGAGTTATCAGAAACTGCTGCTCAACTGGATAAGCTGTATACAGAAGAATTGGCAACTGTCCCTGAGTCGTTATCAGAAGATACTTCGTTATCAGAAGATACTATAGAGTCATCAGAAACTGCTGCAGAATTGGCAACTGTCCCTGAGTCGTTATCAGAAGATACTATAGAGTCATCAGAAACTGCTGCTGTGGTGGATAAGTCTGCTGAAAATCTACCAACAGGTGTAGCCACAGAAACCTCCGAAACACCTGTGGTGGATAAGTCTGCTGAAAATCCACCAACAGGTGTAGCCACAGAAACCTCCGAAACACCATCGGAGGAACTGAAACAGCTCGGGTAGCAGCGGCTCGATTAACCAACCCTTCTATGACTCATTATCAACAACGACTCAAAATTAAGACTACCGGTAAATCCTTCTCTAACATTACCGGGAATGTTCAATCCGTGGTTGCTACATCAGGACTGGAGACTGGACTGTGTACCATTTTCCTGCGTCATACCTCGGCAAGTTTGGTAATTCAGGAAAATGCTGATCCTGATGTCCTCACGGATTTATCGAACTTTTTTGCTAAATTAGTACCAGAAGATGGCAAAAGCTATAGCCATAGTGCCGAAGGTCCCGATGATATGCCTGCTCATATCCGCACTGCACTGACTAAAACATCGGAACAGATTCCTATTGCTCAAGGGAGATTGCTCCTAGGAACCTGGCAAGGAATTTATATTTGGGAGCATCGGCGACAGGCTCACTACCGGGAGTTGGTGGTGCATATCGCAGGGATTTAATATCAACCAGTATCTATTCTAACTATTACCTAAAAGCATTACCTATAAGAATAAATGCTGACCAGTACTAAGGGTGACTGTATTCAGGAGTCAAGAGCCACGAGAGTTATGCTTGCTGTAGGGATTGAGTATTATTGATTTTTTATGCGTGGAAGGGTTTTTTGACACTCCCCGCCCTGGAAGGACGGGGATTCTTGCTTCACTGAGGGGACTTGTTTAACCAGGCCGGAGCCAGGAAAAATAGGGATCCCCTCTCCACAAGCGTATTTGGTCTCTAACCTAGGTTTCGGTGTGCCGGAGACGAAACCTTAGAAGAGTGGAGCCTTAATCATAAAGTTTTAACCCTTTTATGCATAGCCGACTAACCTTAAAGGCTCCACTCTTCTTACGGTAACTTCTAACCCCACCGTACCTTTACTTTTTTTTTAGAGATAGATACTTTTTTATATCTAAATTTTTCATAGACGTTATAGTCGTGCTTACCAAATTACGCAATACGTATCTAATACATATTTTTTACGTTGTCTACTTATGATTAGATAATACCTATCTAAATATTAGTTTATTACTTATAATATTATAATAGCACACAAAAGGAAAAGCCGTCGTTCGCGTAGCGTGGCCAAAGGCCAACGAAGGACGGGGCTTTAAACCCAAATCTTTTGGTAAAAAGCATCCATCAGTATCTGGTTGCCTTGGGTATCAACCACCCAGACTGATACCACATTCGGGTTGATCCCTATTGACTTCTCTCCCAACAGGTCTGCTAACCTATGTCTTTAAAGCAGATTAGGATTTTTTACCATTGTGAGTGCAAAGGGTTTGCCTGAAACCACTGCCTACGTCAGAATTACGCGGCACTGCTGGCAACAGGGCAAGATTGAAGGGGAAGTACAAGCTGCAGACTATGAATGGGAGTTTCAATGGCATTTTCGGATAAGTCAGCTGTTAGTCACCCCCTCTTTGGGCCGTGCCTTGATTCAGGAACCCCTTGGCAGATTTTTAGAACAGTGGGATTACCAGCTCGAAGCAGGAGGAAACTATGCTTTTACCATTCGAGCTGAACTATAGCAGTTATCAATTCGGTGAGGTACTTTTGTTCTGGGTTTTAGCAAGTATGTAGTATTAACCATAAAAAAATGTACCTCACAAACATGATATAATATATGATCACAAGGGATAAGAGGGGAAAGTTAGAACAGGCTTGAGCATCCTGTCAATAGGTAATGCCCAAGGGAAGACGACGATATCCCTTCTAGCTTTTGCCTTTGATTAAGTAGCGCTCGATTAACAAAATTGCCACAATATCATCAATAGGTCGAGGAGGTTGGCGCATTCCTTGGGGAATGAGCCGTTGGAACCCTCTGGGAGGATACATTTGCCAGTAGCGTGGGCGAGCTTCTAAACTACTGTAGCGCTCATCTACCAGGACAATAGGTACTGATGCTGGTAATTCCTCCTGGATTTTCTGTTTCCATCTCTTGGCAGTAGTTTGGTCTCCCATCACAATGGTTTCAATGGGGAATTGTTGACACAGTTGCTGGAGTTTTGCGATCGCATTTCCTGAAGCGACTACCTCATGGGTTAGCAGCTGACCCTCTTTTTCCATCACTGCTACACCACATTTATCTCGTCCTGGATCGAAGCCTAAAATCATCTCAATTCACGGGTTATATAAATCTTTGTCAAAATTGCTAATCTGGCAACACAACTAGTACTGTCCACTAACCCTACCCTACAAGTAGAGTGATTGCCTAAATCCTGATTGGTATAAATCATGGGCGAAACGAACCTTGAGACAACACCATTACACCAGATGAACCCAGAGAGTCGATTTTCTGAGCTGGTGGCAGATTATGCCAAATACCGACCCAGTTACCCAGCTGCAGCTATCGACAAGATTCTGGAAGGACTTGAGAACAGAGGGCAACTGGTAGCTGCGGATATTGGTGCAGGAACAGGAATTTCCTCTCGGCTACTAGCTCAACGGGGAGTGCGAGTTATTGCCATCGAACCCAATACTCAGATGAGACAAGCTGCTACGACCCATCCATTGGTTGAATTCCGGGATGGAACTGCTCAACAGACCAACTTACCTGATGCATCCATTGACTTAGTGGCTTGCTTTCAATCCTTCCATTGGTTTGACCCAGAGCCAAGTTTGCTAGAGTTCCGCCGTATCCTAAACCCTACTGGAAAATTAGCTGTGGTCTGGAATGACCGCAACCGCCAAGATGATTTTACCAAAAAAATTGGGTTTAAAGCCCCGTCCTTATAGGAGACGAAACCTTAGATAGTGGAGCCTTATTACAAAAGACCGTTACCTTTTACGCATAACCTGCCGACTATAAAGGCTCCACTATCTTACGGTAACTTCAACGGACGGCTTTTTTTAGATCTGCCTTGACAGTTTTCATCTAGCATGTTAGGATGATTAGACACATAATTAAAAAATAACTTGGTACTTTAGATAAACATAATCTTAAAATAAGTAGACAATGTAAAAAACCTGTTTTGAGATAATCATGTTGCATAATCAAATCTAGGGATTTGGACGTCTATGAAAATTAAGATTAAAAAACATTGTTTGTCTAAATTTATTAAATAATTTAGGTACGGTGGGGCACACCGAAACCTAGGTCATAGACTAAATACGCTTGGGTCGAGGCGACCTCTATTTTTCCTGGCTCCGGCTTGGTTAAACAAGTCACCCCGTTGTTCGCGCAGCGTGGCCATAGGCCAAGCAAGAATCCCCGTCCTTCCAGGGCGGGGAGTGTCAACCAAGGCTATAGTCATCTAGTGCAAATCGCCTCCAATCATCATCCCGCCGAGTCCCGCATGTGTTCGGTAGACCCCTTGCTCGCTAGTCGATTGTTTCCTCATGTCTATTCCTACACTTTTTCTTATCAGCAAGCGCTAGACAAAGATGGTCTGATTGGTCGTGCTATGAGCGTCTCCTATATCCCACGAGAAGGATTAGCGCACCAGAAACTTATCTCTGATTTGCAGGAATTGTACAACAGCTGGTGTGATCACAAAGGTTTAGTTTACTTGACATATCGTACCAAGGTTTACTTAGCTCAACCTGAGTGCTGAGTCCAGATAAATAATTGTCGCTATAGCATTTTTAATTGTGTCCTACTACTTAGTTAGTCTAGTTTAGTTCGTCCAATTTCAAATCATCAATATACAGCAGGAAGAAGCCTATAAAGATTGTCATTAGTGATCGCCAAAAAGGTTGAATAGGTATGTCCCAAAACAACCCCCATATCCCACACCAGGAAATTATGATTGCGATCAGAGTATACATAGTTGATAAGTTGGGATATTTGGTTTTGAAGTGGTAGAAGAGCTTTTCCCTCGAATTCATTTCCTCGAAATCTTTTTCTATAAGAGTTTTTTTCATAACTACCAGCTCTTGCAATGATAGGTCATCTATCCATATCATGAGCAGACCAAGCATTAACAAAGCAAAGTGACGCATAACCACTTTTAGGGCAAAATCAGGGGCAGGCTCCTCAAGCAAATTGGTTCCTTGTGCCCATGAATCCGAGATCAGGACAACACCACTCCAGATGGCTATGATACAAATTGTTACATATAGAGCTTGGATGTTAGGGTATTTAGTCTTGAGGGTATCGAAGAACCTCTCTCGCAGACTAGGGCGACTAGAGGGTTTTGGTTGGATATCTGAAATAGCTGATTGGATCGGTTTTTTAGGGTTCATATTAAGTCTAGAACTCAACTAAACCGATTTATTTTAAAACTTCATTTTAATACACTTGTGGATTCACACAATGGGGTAATCGCTTACCCAAAAGTCCAGCAATAAGATTATTCACGGCCATCGTAGCCATTTGCGATCGCGTTTGGTACGTTGCACTGCCAATGTGAGGAGTAATGATCAGATTATCCAAGCTCAACAAAGGACTATCCATGGGAATGGGCTCTGGTTTAGTTACGTCCAGAGCAGCCCCAGCGATTTGACCATTGCTTAGAGCTTGGTACAATGCTTCTGGATCTACGATTGCTCCTCGTGCGGTGTTGATCACGATCGCTGAGGATTTCATCAGCTCAAACTGGGGAGTACTAAATAGATGGTAGGTTTCTTCAGACAGAGCAGTGTGAATGGTAATAAAGTCTGATTGCCTTAGCAACACGTCGAATTCAGCATACTTTACACCAAGGGATTGTTCTAATTCTGAGTCCCGTCGATGCCGACTGTAATAAAGAATTTCCATATCAAACCCTCGCCCACGACGAGCAACAGCTTGACCAATGCGTCCAAAGCCAACAATTCCTAAAGTAGCACCGCTGATGTTTGGTCCTAACAATAAAGTAGGTTCCCAAGTCTGCCAATCACCAGCACGTACAAATTTATCTGCTTCAATCACTCGCCGTGCTGTTGCCATTAGTAACATCCAGGCTAAGTCAGCTGTAGCCTCAGTCAGCACACCAGGAGTATGACCAATGGGGATACCCCGGATGGTGGCAGCAGAGATATCAATGTTGTCGTAACCTACTGCTAATTGGCTGATTACCTTGAGGGATGGTGCAGCTTCCAGGATTTGCTTGTCAATGGAATCTGTCAGTAGGCACAGTAAGCCATCGATTTCTTTAACTTTGTTGAGCAATACGTCGTAGGGAGGCGGTTGACGCTCTGGCCAGATTTCCACATTGGCGATTTGGTGGAGTTGTTCGAGTCTGGTATCAGGAAGGCGGCGAGTTATGAAGACTTTGGGTTGAGACATGGGGTGGGTCAGTGCTGAGTAGTTTAGTACTTAGTATTGAGTAGTTTAGTGTAGAAAGGCAAATATAAAGGTATTGTAGTGGGTGATACTCTAGCATAGTGATTCCCTTTAGTTAGACCTGGCTGATTGCATTTTCGCCTCGAACAGGCTGCTTATTATTTAGATGTGGTAGGGCTGTCTGGGTTTGCTAAGTCCTATCCAAAAGAATTATCTGGGGGCATGAAACAACGGGTTGCGATCGCAAGAGCGCTAGCCTGTCATCCTAAAATCCTGCTGATGGATGAACCCTTTGGCGCACTGGATGTAGAAACTAAGGAAACCATGCAACAGTTTCTACTCCAGATTTGGCAGCGAACGGGTTGCACTATATTAATGATTACCCATGATGTAGAAGAGGCTAATTATCCTGACATGATATTAACGGTTGACAGCGATGCAGCGCGGTCTTGGGGAGGCAGCGCGGTCTTGGGGAGGCAGCGCCGCCAAAGGGGGTTCCCCCCACTCGCTATTGCCGTGGTCTCCCCCACTCGCTATTGCCGTGGTTTCCCCCACTCGCTATTGCATCAAGACAGTGAACTATCAACCGTTAAGGGTCAATCGGTCAATCGTCAACGAAAAAAGACATCAACTAATACAAAACAAACCTAACTGCAAATGCGATCGCAAACACTAACCCCTCATTATTGAAAGTATGAAATGTGTGTGAATCGTAGGCCATGACTATCTAATGGGGTGCATCTTTCCTTAAACTTTGACTTAAGCTTTGACTTAAGCTTTTCTGATTAATTATCAGAACTAAACCCATCAATGGCCTCAATCAACCTATCAATTTCATCCGGCTGGGTGAAGTAGTGAACACAGGCACGGACACAGTCTGGGTCTCGGAGAGTTCGTAGCAAAAAGCCTTGCTGCTCCAGAAACTCTACTAAGGTGTTATGGCGCTTGCCATTAGTCAACACAAAGGACACCAGACCAGCTTTGGGAGGTAAAGTAGCCAAACAGCTGACTGCTTCTAATTTCGATAAGCCTTGCCATAGGTATTCACTCAATTGACAAATTTGGTGATAACGTTCCTCAGCAGTTCCCCATTGCTGATGAATTGCGATCGCACTACGTAATCCTCCATACAGGGGATAAGCCGAGGTAGCCACTTCAAATCTCTGTCCATCTGGTTGCCAATCCACAGGTTTCCCAGCTTTATCCAGAATAATCCCCCGCCAACCAATAAATGTAGGATTGAGGCTGCCCAAGGCATCTGGACTCACATAGAGACCTCCCACTCCTGCTGGGCCACACCACCACTTGTGACCGGTAAAGGCATAGAAATCTGCCCCCAGTTCGGTTAAGTTTAACGGCAAAGAACCTACTGACTGAGCTGCATCCACTAGAACCCTCACCAATTGGCTACTCTGATCGTAGTTGTGACACACATGAGTAATATCCTTGACTGGCAATACTTGACCGGTATTCCAAAGTAGATCACTCAATACCACCAATCGGGTCTGAGGTCGTAAGTATTGCTCAATAGTTTTAGTGGGGTCTCCCTGATTTAGAGTTGCCATAATTGGACAAGTAGATACCTCTACCTGATACCGACGGGAAATTTCCTGGGCAGTAGCGATAATGCTTTGGTGTTCACAATCACTCATCAGGATGTGATCACCCGGTTGCCAATCAATCCCCCACATCGCAATATTGCAGCCAACGGTAACATTTTCGGTTAGGGTGATGGTGTCTGCTGATGTCCCCAACTCTGATGCGATCGCACTTCTAGTTTTGTGGGATTCCTCGGTAACCCAGTCATTGACTTTACCAGAGAATGGGCCATAGCGCTGCAGATACTCATAGGCTTGTTGGATAGCATTTAGAGATGCCAGAGGCAGAGTCCCTTGGCCCCCAAAATTGAAATAGGCTTTGTGGGCTAATGCCGGAAATTGCTGTCGGTGGATTTCCCGTGGAGTTGCTGTAGGAGATATACCAGTCATGAGCATTTTAGTCATTCCCGTGGTATTTTATCTTATTAGCCCCGTGGACAAGCTAAAATTTTTTGGATATATTGAACTAAGACATATGTCTTAATTTAAACAGCGCAAATTTAGTGCATTTCTACAGCTCTGCTTGAGCTTGTCAAGTGCATATGTATAAAATTTAAGCAATTCCTCAGTTGACGGTAGCTAACACTAATCCGTTGGTCTTGGGGTTATTTTATTATGTATGCTCCAGTCAACTGACTCTACTACTGTCTTTGGATTAAGTCCATAGCAGTAAGCTAGAACCGGTCTAATTAGCCGTATTAATTATAAAAGTTTTATAAAAGTTTTATAAAACTTTTATAAAACTTTTATTTTTTACTAGGTCAATGAAAATCAAACTTGACTAAACTTGAAAAGTTTATTGAATTGAACGTTTTTTGTTGAGTTGACCCTATTGGACAGTCAACAGTCAATAGTAAACCAATAGTCAACAGTCAACAAGTTCATGATTAGATTATAGTGTTAAACACCAATTAATTGAACTATGAGTAAAGTTTTGATTGTTGAAGATAACCTGGCTCAGTTAGAGTTAATGGCTAGATACCTACGGGAAAGTGGTAACACAGTTATTTGTATTGCCGATGCTAAAGATGCTTTGGATAAGGCAGTAACGGAAAAACCTGATGTTATAGTTCTAGATATAGTTATGCCAGGAATGAGTGGCTTTGAGTTGTGCCGCAGCCTGAAGAACCATCGGGATACCACTAGCATTCCCATTGTTATTTGTTCTTCTAAAAATCAGGACATCGACCGTCTATGGGGTATGAAACAAGGGGCTGATGCCTATCTCACCAAACCTTTTTCTAAACAGCAGCTAGTGGACATTGTTAAGTTGGCTGTGGTTTGAGTCATCAGTTGATTCACATCATTTGATTCATAGGAGTCATAACACTAATTAGCCCCTAATAATTTATCTCTTAAAAGAGATAAAAGTAATAGATAAAAATCGATTTAATTTAAATTAATTTATTTCTGTTATTATTATTGCGATTATTTTTTTTTTGTGGCTAGCGATATTACAGGCAACACAGTACTGTCATAAAAATTATAGCATTTATCATCAAATAGGTGAAGTCCACAAGTTTTGGATTTTAGGGAACAGGGAACTTCGGATCAGGGCACAGGGTAAAAATAGGTGTCTGTACCTCATTAATATGAGCTCCGCTATAAAAAAAATAAAATTTATTCTATTTTATTGAAATCACAAAAAATTCAAATAAAAAAAATAATAAGATACTTATAATTTTTTTTATTTTTTTTTAATTAAACTAGTTGGATAGTTACTTAATAATGACAGGTAGACAATTGCGCCCCGTAATCAAGCCAACGACTACCCTCAGAATTTCTTATTCTCAACAAAGCAAAAAATCACGCCTACAATGGTTTTATAACTTACCAGTTAGGAGTAAGCAAATTGTTAGTTTGTTTTCCTCCGAAGTAATCTCTGTGGCTGCACTAATGGGTGTAGGAGCAATATTAATTATATTCGGAGGAAGAGCACAATTACGTGGACAAGCTCAGTCAGAATTGGCTGTCACAGAAATCAACTACAACATTAAAATCAACCAAATGGGGTTTGGTTTCCGTGGTCAATCGGAAAATACTGCTATTATTGAAGCTGCTCTTGCCCATAGTAGAAATCAGTTATTGTCCAAGTCATTAAAGGGACAAGTTAAGCAGATTCTCCAGAATGAAGTTAAGGCTCGCCAGATTGAATATGCCACTCTGGTGGACAAAGATTTACGAATTATTGTTAATGCTAATGCTGACCGGAAAGAAGAAAGGTTTGATCCCAATAACCTGGTTAGTCAAGTCCTCAAGCAGTCTCAGCAAATTACAGCCAATCAAATTGTAAGCTGGGAAGAATTAAAAAAAGAATCACCCCCTTTGCCTGAGGGGTTGATCAAGCAAGATGCCCTAAAGCAAGGTGCCCTAATTCGTTACACGGTCACACCAGTAAAAGACCGAAAAACTGACGAGGTGATTGGTGCTTTGGTTTCTGGGGATATTGTTAATGGCAAGGAACCGATTGTCAAGGAAACCCTGAAAACCTTTAACGGAGGCTACAGTGCTGTTTATTTGCGTCAGCCTTCGGGAGAATTTGCTTTAGTAACAGCCTTAGACCAAGGTAAAGCTGCCAATTTGGAGCAAGCCCAATCTGATCTTCCCTTACCTAACCAATCCCTACTTGAGAAAGCTGTTAATGTTGGTAAAGTGGGCGAGTTAGTTACCGACCGTCAGAAGGTAGGAGAGCAAACCTACACCATGGCAGCAAAAGCTCTAATGGATTCTCAGGGAGAACCGGTGGCAGTATTAGTCCGGGGGACTAGCGAATCTGACCTGAATGATTTTCTTACAGGTAGCCTACTGGTACAAGGGTCGATTGGGTTCTTGGCATTAGCAATAGATGTATTTTTGGCAATTCTGCTGGGGCGGTCTATTGCTGAACCGATTAAAAGGCTACACCAGACTACCCATAAATTTGCAGCAGGCGATCGCCAAACCCGTGCTGAGGTAATAGCTACTGATGAACTTGGTCAACTGGCAGATACCTTCAATAAACTTGCTGACAACATCGTATCTAAGGAAGAAGCTCTCGCTCAACAGGCTTTTCTGCAGCAAGCCATAGCGGAGCGCTCCCAGTTATTGGCTGAGTTTACCAGCCTTATTTATAAATCTGTGACATCAGAAAATATCCTCAGTACCTCAGTAGATGGAGTTCGCAGCATCTTGCAAACCGACCGGGTGGTGATCTATAGATTCAATGAAGGGTGGGATAGTGGAACAATCATGGCGGAATCCGTAGCACCTGGTTGGATTCAAGCCATGGGGAAATTTATCAATGACCCATTGCGGCCAGGGTCTGTGGATCGGTTCAGAAGCGGGCGAGTTTGGGTTTGCCATAACGTTTATGAAGCTAGCTTAACGGGCTGCCACTGTGAGATTCTCGAACGGCTACAGGTCAAAGCCAACATAGTTGCGCCCATTTTGCATGAGGAGGAACTGGTAGGTTTATTATGTGCTCACCAGTGTTCTGAGCCACGGGACTGGCAGCCAGAAGAGGCGGATTTATTAAAGCAATTGGCGATTCAGATTGGCTTTGCCCTCAACCAAGCTGATCTGTTTGAACAGTTACAACAAGCACGAGTAGACGCGGACTTAGCGCTAAAGAAAGCAGCATCAACCTCTGACCAAATCGAACAAGCACGCCGGGCGGCGGAGTTAAATGCTATTGAACAACGTCAGCAAAAAGAAGCACTCCAGCACCAAGTACTGGAACTTTTGTATAATGTGGAAAATGCTGCCAAGGGAGACCTCACAGTCCGGGCGGAAGTGGGTGAGGGGGAAATTGGTACAGTGGCGGACTTCTTCAATGCCCTGATTGAAAGTTTGCGGCAAATTGTGATCCAGGTCAAACTTGCCTCGACCCAAGTTAATACTGCTGTTGCTGCTGATGAACAGGCAGTGGGTGAATTAGCCCAGCAAGCCATCGAGCAGTCAGATAAGGTTACCAACACTCTAAGCTCTATTGAGCAGATGATGTACTCGATTGAAGCCGTCTCAAAAAATGCCCGCCAAGCAGCAGACGTTTCTCACATCGCCTCAAACGCTGCCCTTACTAGTGGGCAAGCCATGGATAGCACAGTTAAGACTATTGTAAATTTGCGAGAGACTGTAGTCAACACAGCAAAAAAAGTAAAGCTGCTAGGGGAATCTTCTCAGGAGATTGCTAAAGTAGTGGGGTTGGTACAGGAAATAGCCGTACAGACTAATTTACTGTCAGTCAATGCTGGGATTGAAGCGAGCCGTGCGGGAGAAGAGGGAGAAGGGTTTCGAGTGATTGCGGAACAAGTGGGTAGACTAGCAACCCAGTCAGCCAATGCCATCAAAGACATTGAACAGGTGATTGACACCATTCAGCAGGAAACCCAAGAGGTGGTCAAAGCCATGGAAGACGGAAAAAAACAAGTGGTTGATGGAACCCAAATGGTTTTCAAGGCTAAACAGAGCCTAGAAGAAATTGTTGCCGTCTCCCATGAGATTGACCAGTTAGTCCAATCTATTTCTAACGCCACAGTTTCCCAAGCCAAAACATCTCGGGACGTTACTGACTTAATACAGGAAATTGCTGCCACCTCCCGACAAACCTCTCATTCTTCTGGGGAAGTCTCTCAATCCCTACGAACAACTGTAGAGGTTGCCCAGAAGTTGCAGATGTCCGTTGGTCAATTTAAGATTGGTGACGAATAGCTGAGGAGCTGAGGAGGTGGGAAGCAATCTTTTACATTTCCCCTTTTGCCTACAAGCCTTTTGCCATTAGAGGTGCTTTTCGAGAGTATTCCCCAAGGTAGTTTTGGGGACTGCACCCACCACCATATCTACTCGTTGACCTCCCTTGAAAATCATCAACGTTGGTATGCTGCGGATACCATAATCACCTGCCACCTTAGGATTTTCGTCGGTGTTCAGCTTAACGACTTTCACCTGACCCTCGTACTGGTCTGCTATCTCATCTACAACCGGAGACACCATCCGACAGGGACCGCACCAAGGTGCCCAAAAATCTACCAATACTGGGATGTCGCTCTCAAGTACCTCTTTCTGAAAGCTGGAGTCTGTAACTGGGGCGGCTTTTGACATGCCTGGAAATCCTTGCGAATACTTTTGCTACGTACCTACGAAATTCTACCATAGTCACAACACCGATTAAATATCTTGGGCAAAAGTTGACACTCCCATGGGGCGGGAACAGCAGGTGACGCGGTTAGAAGTTACAGGTTGAAGGTTACAGGTTGAAGGTTACAGGTTGAAGGTTACAGGTTGAAGGTTACAGGTTGAAGGTTACAGGTTACAGGTTACAGGTTACAGGTTATTAGGTTACAGGTTATTAGGTTACAGGTTATTAGGTTACAGGTTATTAGGTTACAGGTTATTAGGTTACAGGTTATTAGGTTACAGGTTACAGGTGGCAGTTTGAAGGTTACAGGTTATCTTCTCAACTTTCAACCTTCAACCAGCTAACCTTGGGCTATTGGCCACGCTACGCGAACAACCTTCAACCAGCTAACCTTGGGCTATTGGCCACGCTACGCGAACAACCTTCAACCAGCTAACCTTGGCCTATTGGCCACGCTACGCGAACAACCTACCCTACAAGGGACGCCAAAGGCGAACAACCTTCAAAATGAGCCAAATAAGGAACCGCCCGAACTAGGTCCGGGCGGAGTGTGGTGTGAGGAGTGAACGGAAACATTTGTCTCCGCTTTTTCCATTGTATGTCACCGTTGATTTTTTTTCAGCAATTTCCAAGCCAGATACATTTAACCCAGCATTTCCGCCGCATCTGCAGAAGCCTTGTATAGCACATCATTAACTGATGGGGAGGTATCTCTCAAAGCTTTTGGGATTTTCCCAAAAGCGCTTGCCCAGAATCTGGGCATATTTGACATTTACTACAAAACAGATTTGATTAGCTGTCTGATGCTTCAATGTCATAGATTTATTTAATGATACCAGGTTTTCCGGCACTTTCTGAAAAAATCCTACCAGTCGAAAAATTTTGACGATAGGCGGTGAGCGTGATAAGTATATCTACTCATTGCTTGAACTATTGTGCTTGAACTATTGTGCTTGAACTATTGTGCTTGAACTATTGTGCTTGAACTATTGTGCTTGAACTATTGACAACAGTTGTTAGTGAACTTTAGAAAGCTGTAGAAAAGCTGATATATCTAATACCATAATATTTGGTAATTGTCAATGGTCAAGTTTCAATTTTAAATTGATGAACAACCAAGAATGATAAGTATTCAACTAGACACTATATTATTTACCCATACCCAACTGCTGAGCTTTCTGGTATACTTTTCCTTCTGTTAGCAGAGAGGGAGCAATCACTACTTCCACTTGTTGCATTTCCTTGAGGTTTTTTGCTCCGAGGGTTCCCATACTGGTTTTCAATGCTCCCAAAAGGTTGTGGGTGCCATCATCCATTTGGGCTGGTCCAGTCAGAATTTGCTCAAGTGTGCCAGTGCTGCCCACTTTAATTCGTGTCCCACGGGGTAGCACGCTGGAAGGGGTTGCCATCCCCCAATGAAATCCTTGTCCGGGAGCTTCTTTGGCACGGGCGAAAGGAGAACCAATCATCACCCCATCAGCACCACAAGCAATACACTTACAGATGTCACCTCCTGTAATTAAACCGCCATCAGCAATCACTTGCACATAGTTACCGGTTTCGAGATAGTAGTCGTCACGGGCAGCAGCGCAATCTGCAACTGCTGTTGCCTGAGGTACACCGACACCCAAGACACCCCGAGAGGTACAAGCAGCACCAGGACCAATACCCACCAAGACAGCAGTTGCCCCAACTTTCATCAAATTGAGGGCAACGTCGTAGGTCACGCAATTCCCCAAAATTACTGGCATGGGCATATCCTGACAAAACTGTGCCAAATCCAGGGGATTGATGGACTCTGGTGACAGGTGAGCTGTAGAAACGACTGTTGCTTGAACAAACATTAAATCAGCACCAGCCTCTGCCACTACCTGACTATATTTACTGGCTCCAGCAGGGGTCAGACTCACAGCTGCAATAGCACCTTGGTCTTTGATTTCCCGAATTCGCTGGGTAATCAATTCTGGCTTAATCGGTGAACTATAAAGTTCCTGCATCAGGGGAACAAACTCAGAATTTCCCACCGAGGCAATGCGGTCTAGAATGGGTGATGGGTCAGAATAACGGGTTTGAATCCCTTCTAAGTTGAGAACCCCCATTGCCCCAATTTGGGACAACTTGACTGCCATGGACACATCAATCACCCCATCCATAGCGCTGGCGATAATAGGAATTTCTCGTTCAATACCGCCAATACGCCAGCGAGTATCAGCCAAACTGGGGTCGAGTGTCCGCTGTCCGGGAACAAGTGCAATTTCATCGATGCCGTAGGCTCTGCGAGCTATCTTACCTCGCCCAATTTGAATATCCACGCTGTTTTTCTTCCGAGATTATTTTAGCTAGGTTATCAAATTGGAGCGAAGATTGCTCGAACTATACAAAGAAACTATGAATTGTGAAGCATGAAGTATCAATTATGAATTCTTAATACTTCAGGTGCGCGCCCGTTCGCGCACCTTGAGGTGGGATCCAAGGGCGATTTACTCGCCCATTGGAAAGCCCACCTATAGCGAATTTAATTCGCCAAGGTCAAGCGCACCTTAGCCTTTCCCTGATTTCGGTTTCTTGATGCTTGGCTGGGTAAGGTGGTTTTTTTCGGTAAGGTTTGAGGTTGCTGGTGGCCGTGATGGGATGATATCCGTGGTCGGGGTTTTCTTCTCCTTTGGTGTGATTGTGTTACTGGTGATTGTGCTACTGTTGTGAGTCATCATCTGGCGGATTTGACTAATCAACTCCCCTAGCTTGCCTTCCTCTAACAAACCATTAATCATTGATAAGCCACTGGTAGACAGTAGTAGTTTGTTGATGTCACCTACACTGCTAGCTCCGTTACCATTATTGCCATTGACACCGGGGAAGGAGTAAATCCGAGTATCTCCCAAAATTCCTGGCTGGGGAGCCAAGGCTTTGGCAATTTCTGGTAGTTGATTTGCCAACTCTGGCCATATGGTAGTGATGATTTTAGCAGTTAGCTGAGCATCGCTGATGGAATTTTCGGCTTCGATCAGGGATCGTTTACCTTCTGCCTCTGCCAAGGCTTTATCCCGATTTGCGTCTGCTAGGGTGCGGATCGACTCAGCTTCTAGTTCTGCTGCTTGTCTGGCTGCTTCAGCTTGACGAGACCGGCGGAATACATCGATTTCCACCACGTTTTGCTCACCAATCCGCCGTTGTTCGGCTTCTTGTTCAGCAGCAATCATAGAAAGGCGTTGTTGCCGTTCGGCCTCTTCTACTTCCTTAGCCGTGGCTACAGCGGCTTCAGCTTGAGCTCGTTCGGCTTCGGAATTGAAGCGATCGCGTTCTTTTTCAGAAATTGCGATCGCAGCGTCTTGTTGAGCAATTTTTGACTCTCGTTCTGCTTCTGCCAATTCTACCTGAGAATTAAGCAACGCAGCATCGACGGTTTTCTGACGAGTAACTTCAGCTACTTCTGCTTCCTGTTTTTGCAGGATTTGTGCCACCTTGAGGGCTTTATTCCGTTCTTCTAATTCAATATCTGCCTGAATTTTCTTAGCTTGGACTCCCAGCTGTTGTTGAATCTTTTCCTCTTCTAAGGTTTTCTGACGATTAATTTCTGCCAATTCAGCTTCTTGTTTTTGCAGGGTTTGTGCTACCTTAAGGGCTTTATTCCTTTCCTCTAGGGTGATATCGGCTTCAATTTGGCTTTGCTGCAAGGCCAGTAGTTTCCGAATTTCTTCCTCTTCTACAGACTTATTCTGTAAAATTTTAGTCCGCTGAATTGTGGCTGCTTCTGTGGCTTTAGCTTCTTCGATTTCCCGCTCACGCTGGGCTTTTAGGGCTTCAACCTCAAGCTTTTGACCCAGTTTCGCTTCTTCTTGTTCTTGGGCAATGCGTAGGGATTGCTTTTCAGCGTTGAGTTCTTTCTCTTCAATGGCAACTTTGGTATTTAGCTCAACTTCAGTTTTTTGCTGAATTGATTTTTGAATAGTTTCCGTGCGCAGACGTACTCCTTGGGCATCAAAGAAGTTATTCGTATCGTAGGTATCACTTTCTTCTATCTCAGAAATCGCGATATTATTGAGGGTTAATCCGACTTTTCTTAAGTCTTGCTGAATTAAATTCAACACTTCATCAGCAAATCCTAATTTATCGGAATCAATTTCTGCCAAATTCTTTTTCTTGGCTGCTGCTCTAATAGCATCATCCGCCCGTTTTTCGATAGCTTCTTTAATATCTTCGGGGGAAATTTTACCTTCACGAGATAGTCGTTGGGCAGCGGTAATCACATCGTCTTCATTGGCATTGATACAGACATAAAAGGTTACCCGCATATTAGCCCGCAGGTAATCTTGGGTCCGAACTGCTAGGTTACCGGTTCGCTCAACATCAATAGAAATTTCTCTGAGTGGGATACGGGTAAGTTCATGAAATCCTGGCAAAACCACACACCCGCCACTGAGAATAACCGTTTTCTTTTTGACAAAGACACCACCTGTCCGCAAAAATGCTTCGTTGTTGGGGGTGATGACATAAACTCTGGTGTAAGCCCAGATGCTTAATAGCAATAATACAATCAGACCTCCAATTACACCGGGGAAAAATAGAATTCCAGGAGGAAGCTGGGCTATAGATGACTGTACCGGAACAGTTTGCACTGTTGTTGTATTCATCGATGAGTTTGACATGGCTAAATCGATTTGCTGATAAATGGAGCTCTATATACTAATCAGGGAAAATCAGAAAATTTATGATAATCTTGACGAACTGATATACATCACAGCAGGTTGTGGGCCTTTGCTGACTAATAAGCATTGTCAAACCAGGCTTGCTGATCAGCACTATCTTTAAGCACTACGAGATAGTTATGATGGTGTCGGTCAATCACTAACACTTTGTTCCCCCGTTTAGGAGTAACTGTTGCCCAATTTGGTAAGGTGGCATTGACTGTAACTAAATTACGAGCTGGATCTAGGACATCGACTTGACCGATTTTGCCTTGGTTTTCCTTGGGAAGGGTGGCAGATGAAACTGTACCTTGACAGCCAATTAAGCGATCGCTACTGGTATCTTCTCCAAAGGAGGCGAAAATTTTTCCTATCGGTCGAGAGATGAATCCTCCGGTAACTAGGGTCAGGAACAATGACATTACTGATACCACCCCTGCCAAAAACCCAGTGGGAATACTGCCAGTAACACCACCAATCATGACATTGAACATCCAGCCGAAAAGTCCCAAAAGACTACAGTCTGTTGCCAAGAGTAAAATTAGGGGGGCTTTGCCGATACCTACCCATCCTAGAATTTCAATACCACCTAAATCATCATCGGCATCAGTATCTGTATCAGTACCGACATCCACATCTACATTGAGATCCACATCTAGATCTAGATCTGCATCTATATCAATGTCATCGTCTCCGCCACCAGAAACAATGACTAACAGAAACAGTAGAACTCCCATACCCAAAAAGATCCAGTAGGGGAGGTTGGCTAGGTTAAATAGCATGGGTGTATGCGATCGCGTTTTTTGAATGAATTGTTGCTCTATATATTCAGCCTAACGACTGCTTTCTTGGAAATCGGGAAAATGTATAGTATTTTTAATGTTCTTGAAAGATTAACCATTAGCCGATATTCCGGACTTTAAAGTCTCACAATCACAATTAACTGAGAAAGGAATAGAAGGCTATCGCTGATCCGAGAATGTATAGCAAATACCCAGGAGTGCAACAACACTGGTTTGTGGTAGAAAGTCAGAAGCCCAAGGAGTCTGACCTAAAGCAACTGCAGAAGAAACTTAGCCATTGCAACACCCCACTGGCAAACCAAACTACAGAAATTGAGCGTGCAAGAGTTGGCCTGTGAGCCAGATGCATGGGCTGGTCTCGATCAATTTGAACAGCGCTTACCCTGGCATCGACTGGAGACCCGCACTGTGGTGTCGAAACCCCACTATCAGAAACGGGGCAAGCCCAAAGCTCGAACCCAACCGAACGACATCACCTATCACGTTCAAGCCCACGGCAGTCGCTCATGGCGGAAAACCCCAAGACCGCTTAGGTGCGCTTGACCCGTAATTAAATTCGCCACGGGTCGCACCTCTGCATCGCTTTAGAAATTTTATCTAGAAAATCTTGCCTTTTTTATTCATTATTTTCTCCATAGCCGTAAGTTTATTTTTTCGGATAAAAATAATTTTTAAGGCTTGCTTTATAGTGATATAAATAATTTTTTTTTCACAACTTTGCTATTTCGTTATTAAATTAACTGATTTTTTTAATATCAATAAATTAATAAAAATCCCTGATTTTCGGAGTTTATCTATTTTTATAACCCTCTTTTTACCTATAATTTTCTGTTGACTTTCTCTTTTTTAAGCAGATAATTGTATTTCGGCTAATTTCCAAGATATGACTAGCTTGAGTTTTTCCCATGGCATCGTCAATAGCACTCATGACTTTTGTTCTTAAATCGTAACTGTCAGAAACTAGGCTTTTATTAATTAATTAATAACCATTGACTTGATGACTAGTATGTCCTATTATTTGCTTCGACTGCTATAGGACGGAACAATTTGAGGGTTGGTAAACAGTAGTAAAAAGTTTAACAAAGTCTAACAATCTCTAGAATTATTTGTTAGACTTAAATAATGGCATTAGTACCAATCCGTAAGGCGGTCGAACTTACGGGACTCTCCAGGAACACCTTAAGGAAGTACGCAGACAATGGCACGATCAAATCTGAAAGAACCCCAAGCGGATACAGGCTCTTTGACACAGGTAGTCTCCAACGCCTTGGGAAAAGCCAAGGAATTCAACGGGCTACAATCTGTTACTGCCGAGTCAGTAGTAGCAAACAATTTGACGACCTTGCCAGACAAGTTGCCTACATGCACTCCCTCTTCCCGCAAGCAGAAATCATCCAGGACATCGGTTCAGGACTTAACTACAAACGCTTTGGTCTTAGAACCATACTGGAGCGACTTATGCGCTGTGATCAGCTCACGATTGTTGTTGCCTGTAGAGACAGACTTACCCGATTTGGGTTTGAACTCATTGAGTACTTGGTTAGAAGTTACCGTAAGAGTAGTGCAGCCTTTATAGTTGGTAAATTATGCAGCATAGGGTAAAGGTTTTGTAGTAAGGCTGCACTACTCTAAGGTTTCATCTCCGGTCAGTCTCAACGGTGGAAAAATCTTGGTTCTCGACCAACCTGAAAGTTGTCCAGAATCCGAGCTTACCGCAGATCTTCTCTGAATCATTCACGTCTTCTGTTGCCTTGTCCACGGACTCAGGAAGTACGGGTCAAAAATCAAAAAAGATCCGGATATTCCTGGATGCACAGCAGAGGGCGACTGTCCGTAAGTGGTTCGGAGTGTCCCGGTATGTTTTTAATAAAACCGTCAAAATACTGCAAAATGGCGAAATAAAAGCTAACTGGAAAGCCCTTAAAACCGGAATATTGCATGGTCTTCCTGAATGGTGCGGGACAGTGCCTTATCAGATTAAATCCATAGCGATTAAGGATGCTTGCACTGCTGTTAGGGAGGCGAAGAAAAAATCTAAGAAGACTGGGCAAATTAACCGAGTTCGATTTAGGTCTCGTAAGAATCCAGTTCAGTCTTGTTATATCCCGAAGTCAGCTGTCTCAGACAAAGGTGTTTATCACACAAAACTAGGTAGATTGACCTTTGCTGAGACAGTCCCCGATCAGATTGGGGACTGTCGATTAACTAGCACCAATGGGAACTACTACTTAACAGTTCCCCACAAGACAACTCAAATTAAGACCGAAAACCAAGGTATAGTAGTGGCTTTAGACCCCGGTGTTAGGACATTTTTGACCTTTTTTAGTGAGACTTCTGTTGGTAAGATTGGGAATGGTGACTTTTCTCGGGTTCAGCGACTTTGTTCCCATCTCGATTGCCTTTTGTCAAAAATAAGTAAAGCAAAAGGCAAGCAGAAATATCGGATGAGAAAAGCGGCCAGACGGATAGTCATCAAGATCAAAAATCTGATCAACGAATTACATCACAAAGCTGCCCGATTCCTAGTAGATAACTTTGATGTGATACTGCTTCCTACTTTTGAAACTTCTGAAATGTCCAAAAAAGGAAACAGAAAAATCAGATCTAAAACGGTTCGCAACTTACTATCATTTGCTCACTATCGTTTCAAAGAGTTTCTCAAGCATAAGGCTCAAGAGACAGGGAAGTTTGTAGTTGACGTCTGTGAAGCTTATACCAGTAAAACTGTTAGTTGGACTGGCGAATTAGTAAACATTGGCGGTAACAAGACTATTAAGTCAAGAATTGATGGTCAGGTAATGGATTGACCTTTGGTCACGCTTCGCGAACGGGACATCAATGGCGCGCGAGGAATTTTTCTTCGCGCTTTGGGAGATACCCCCTGGCTGAGAAATCAGCTTGCATTGGCGGGCTAAGATGTACTTTGGTAGATTTTGGTAGCTAAAAAGTATCGGTAAACGAGTGCTCGACAAAGTCAAACAGATGGGCAAGGCGGTCTCGCGGTTGTATCTGATTTGGGTTGATGGAGGCAATAGTTGTGAGCCTTTGATCATGTGGGTCATGGATTTGTGCGGTTGGATGGTACAATTCTTACTCCGACCCCAACAGACCAAAAGCTTCGTACTGCTTAAAAAGCGTTGGGTAGTGGAGCGCACTTTTGGTTGGCTGATGGGATGCTGTCGATATGGTCAGAGACTTATGAGTTATTGGCTCAAACATCAGAGACATTGATTTATCTGGCTATGATACGGATCATGGATCGCCGCTTGGCCTAAAATTTGACCTCTGATCACTTGTGAAACATCCTCTTAGTTCAATCAGTAATATTCTTGATGCGGCAATTTCAATTTATATATGAAACAAAAACTGACCTGGTGGCAAATAGCTAAACAAGGGCTGACTTATCTTTTCATGTTAGGTCTGAGTACTTTTCCCTCAGAGGCAGTCGCTGAGACCTTTCGTCTCAGGGAAGCAACAATCGCAGAGATTAACCAAGCTTTTGAGAAGAATGCACTCACTTCCGAACAATTAGTGCAACTTTATCTCAATCGTATTGAAGCCTATGACGATCAGGGACCGAAAATTAATGGGCTAATTTCTATCAATAACAATGCCCTTAAAGAAGCAAGGGAGTTAGACCAAGAACGCCAGCAGAAAGGACCGCGAAGTCCTTTACATGGCATCCCCATCATTCTGAAAGATAACTATGACACTACCGATTTACCCACAACAGGAGGATCGGTGCTGCTGGAAGGTTCCTTACCCCCCGATGATGCTTTTACTGTTAAGAAGTTGCGAGAGGCAGGAGCCATTATTCTTGGTAAAGCAAACATGAGTGAATTTGCTGAATCCTATGGTAGGCTAGGTTACAGTTCCCTTGGGGGACTGACACGCAATCCCTACAAATTAACTCGTGATCCTTCGGGTTCGAGTGGAGGCAGTGGGGCTGTAATTGCGGCAAATTTTGCTGTTTTAGCCACCGGAAGCGATACTTCAGGCTCAATTCGTGGCCCTGCAGCAGTAGCAGGTCTTGTCGGTATCAAACCCACTCAGGGACTGGTTAGTCGAGATGGTATTATCCCCCTAACCCTCTCCTTTGATAGTGCAGGCCCTATGGCTCGAACCGTGACAGATGCAGCGATCGCTTTGGGTGTAATGGCAGGGGTTGATCCCAATGATTACCGTACCCTGGAAAGTGTTGGGAAAACATATAAGGACTACACCCAGTTTCTCAATAAAAAAGCCCTAAAAGGGGCAAGAATTGGGGTGGCGATTGATTTTCGGGGTGGGAACCCTGAGGTAGATGCTGCAACTGATGCAGCAGTTGCTAAGCTGAGGGAATTAGGTGCAACAGTTGAGTCGGTGGATTTCTCTCCCAAATTGGAAAACCTCTGGCCTTTCATGGAAGAGGTAACAGAGGCTGAGTTTGAACCCCAGATCGATAGTTACCTCAAAAACCTCCAGCTTCCATTCCCTGACACCCTGAGGGAAATGTATTCGATGAGCTTATCTAACCCATTAGTCAATTCAGAACAGGCTCTCAATCCCGGTCGCGTCGGAGGGTTTGGAGAGTCTTTAAAGCATCCAGAACTGGCTGATACCGAATATCTTTATATTCTCCATTTCGAGTTTCCCAGGGTTCGCCAGGAGATTTTATCGATTATGAATGCCCAAAATCTCGACGCGATTATTTGGCCCACCATGACTTGTCCTGCCGGTCCGCTCTATAATGTCGAGGATCCAACCTATCAATGTGCCTCAAATGACCCCTACATACCAGGGTACTTAGCCAATGTTTCTGGTTTTCCCGGCATTTCCGTGGCAATGGGCTTTACTGAGCAGGGATTACCCCTAGGACTGACTTTCTTTGGTAAGCCTTACAGTGAGCCTACCTTACTGGGATTCGCTTATGCTTATGAACAGGCAACCCAGTTTCGGCGACCTCCAACAACCACTCCTGCTTTGCCTGGTGAAAATTTTGACTATTAGTGGGTAACTGAGATTTTTTGGGATCTAGACAAGTACAGACCAAATCACAAATAACTGAGTATCAAGGTACTACTAGTGCTGCTAATGAGCCAATCGGAACTATTTTAGATGGCCTAATTCAGCAATCTAGTAACAACCAATAAATCAATCGAAATCATTCACAAACCTCTACGAGTTATTGTAGGGGTTTTTCTAATCTCCTCTCCAACCTGCAGAATGTGGGTTTAAGCATTCAGCCACAAGACTTAAGATTTCTTGGGGATTGTCGGAATTACTAGGAAAATTCCGACAATCAACACTTTAATTAGTAGTGGAGCAAAAACAAAGCTTAGCAACAGGCAAATTATCACTATTAATAATGATGCCACTTTCAAGATTTCTTCTGTAGTGTTCAGAGAAAGGTAAGTAGCTACTGCGGCAATCACCAAACTGATTAGTAAGGGCATATACTCAAGGGTTGAGTCACTAAATACTTATCAGGGTTAACCCTTAACTTTTATGACTGAAGTTGGCTTTTTGTAACAAAACTTAACTTAATTTAATGTACAGGAGTTTTGGCGTTGCTTAAACTACAGGTGATAGGACACACTATTATCAGGACTTGCTGAAGACTTAAAAACAGTCTGGGTTTCTCTAGCAAGGCATCAGCCCACAACACTAAGCCAAAAAAACTAAAAATTAGCAATAAAGCATCCTAAGCACGGGAAAACTAAAGGGTAAAACTACTAGATACCTGTAAGTAAGCGATGAACTTTAGCTTTAACTTTTTTGATCTGTTCTGGATTTTTCTAATCATCTCGTCGTTGCAGCCCTTGTGGCAACGTCGCCAGATGCAATATAGACGTTTTCGAGCTTTGCAAGAATTCGAGGAGAACCGCAAAAGTCGGTTAATTTTACTGATTCACCGACAAGAGTCTATTAGCTTGTTTGGCATCCCTGTGTCCCGCTACATATCTATTGAAGATTCTGAACAAGTGCTCAGGGCAATCCGTCTAACTCCACCAGATGTTCCTATTGATCTTATTTTACATACTCCTGGGGGATTGGTGCTGGCTACAGAACAAATTGCTAGAGCTTTAATTCGTCATCCTTCTAAAGTTACTGTCTTTGTACCCCACTATGCCATGAGTGGTGGTACTATGTTAGCCCTAGCCTCTGATGAAATTGTGATGGATGCCAATGCTGTCCTTGGACCAGTTGACCCTCAACTAGGGAATACTGCTGCTGCTAGCATTCTAAGAGTTGTGGAGCAAAAGCCCCTTGAGGCTATTGATGACCAAACCTTGATGATGGCTGATTTGGCAAGTAAAGCCATTAAGCAGGTGCAACGTTTCGTGCGAACGTTGCTGCTAGACGATATCCCTAAGCAGAAGATTGACCCAGAACACATCGATAGAATTATTGACTTTCTTACTACTGGTCAAATCACCCATGACTGTCCGATTACTGTCGAGGAAGCCTCTGAACTAGGTCTACCTGTCACGGTTGGTCTACCTAAAGCTATCTATAAACTAATGGATTTGTACCCCCAACCTCAAGGTGGACGTCCATCGGTACAGTATATTCCTCTGCCCTATAAACCTACTCCTACGTTACCGGATACCACCAGCAGACCGTTATCGGACAAGTAGTAGAAATTTTTGATAATGGTGGAATGATGAGATAATCGGGTGAGGTGGATAAACTCAATTGCTCCACTCAGGACTCAGGACTCAGTAATCATTACTCGTACTGGGGCTAAAAACCTTAGGGAAGCCCTACCATACGATTAAACCATCTGAAGAAGGAGAATTTAGGATAAATCTGGCAGGGCATACATCAACTTATCCCAGCATATCCCAATTTGGTTTTTTTTTGTCTTTTTCAGATGGCAATTAGTAATTAGGTAAGCTATGATATATCATTTATCAGCAATCAGCTAGGAGCAATCAGCCATCAGCCATCAGCCATCAGCCATCAGCATATGCGCTACGCGCACGCGTGCGCGTTCAGCAATCAGCTATTCCCATTAGCCGTAGGCCAGGCTAAGGGAACGAGACTTTTGAATAAAATAAGCTGACGGCTGACCGCTGACTTCTGAATACTTACGTAATTGGTAATTTGATCAATCTTAACTTTCCCAGTCCTAACCGAATTATAGGATAATACAATTGAGGTATGCGTTTGTCTCTGAGCCTTGATTCAATCTGAAACCTTAGAACTACTGGAATGGTCCCGCCTGTGCCAACACCTGGCTACCTTTGCGGCTACTAAGCTGGGAGCCTTTGCGGCTCGTTATCTCCACCCCCCAGCAACTCAACGGGAAAGCCTAGACCTGCTAGCCCAAACCAAAGAAGCCTATCAACTGGAAACGAGTTTAGACACAGGACTAACTTTTGACGGCATCCAAGATATTGGTGAATCTCTGGATCGGGCAGAGCTCCAAGGCATTTTGTCTGGTGAGGAACTATTAGCGATCGCAACAACCTTAGCTGGTGTGAGGCGTCTACGGCGGTTTATTGAAGACCAAGAGGATGTAGAAATTCTGAAGGAACTGGTGGCTGACAGCCGCACCTACCCAGAACTTGAACAAGAAATTCACCGTTGTATCGATGACCGAGGCGATGTAGCTGACCGGGCAACCCCGAAGCTGGCAGGGATTCGGACTCAGATGAAATCATTACGAGACCGAATTTATGAAATCCTCCAGGGGATTGTCCAGCGTAAAGGGGGCGCATTACAGCAACAGTTAATTACTCAACGGGGTGATCGGTTTGTACTCCCGGTTAAAGCTCCCCAGAAAGATGCTATTCCTGGTATTGTTCACGATACCTCTAGTACCGGTGCCACCCTATACGTAGAACCGAAGGCCATTGTTGGGTTAGGCAATCAACTTCGGACCCAGCGGCGGCAAGAACAAGTGGAAGCGGAAGCAGTACGTCGTGCCTTGAGTGAACAAGTAGCAGCAGTTAAGGCAGACTTGGAACGGTTGCTGGTTGTAGCAACTACCCTAGATTTAGCTACCGCTAAGGCAAGGTATAGTCTGTGGTTAGAAGCAAATCCCCCTAGATTCATTGACCGCAATCAGAATGAAAGCATTACTCTGCGGCAACTGCGCCATCCTCTACTGGTGTGGCAGCAAAAACATGAACAAGGCACATCAGTTGTTCCGATTGATGTCCAGATTCAGTCCTACATTCGGGTAGTTGCTATTACCGGTCCCAATACTGGCGGTAAAACCGTTACCTTGAAAACCTTTGGTTTAGCGGCACTGATGGCAAAAGCTGGTTTATTTGTGCCAGCAAGGGAACCAGTAGAACTGCCTTGGTTTGAGCAAATTCTGGCAGATATTGGGGATGAGCAGTCTATAGAACAGAGTTTATCCACTTTCTCGGGTCACATTCGTCGGATTAGTCG
The DNA here is from genome assembly GCF_010672265.1 of Moorena sp. SIO3A2. Lineage (NCBI taxonomy): Bacteria > Bacillati > Cyanobacteriota > Cyanophyceae > Coleofasciculales > Coleofasciculaceae > Moorena > Moorena sp. SIO3A2. Next base: position 12,987 of record NZ_JAAHHC010000007.1, on the reverse strand, counting down.
GATTATTGAGGCGATAACTACCCCAAAAGAAGAGTTGCAAGTTGGCAGGGAGTTGCAAGTTGGCAGGTTGAAGGTTGTTCGCGAAGCGTGGCCACAAGGCCAAGGTTTTCCAGACAACATTCAACCGGCTAACCTTGAACCAGATAACCTTGGCCAAAAGGCCACGCTACGCGAACAATCGGCCAACATTCAACCGGCCAACATTCAACCGGCCAACCTTAAACAACCTTCAACTCCTCGTGCGTCACTCGTACTATTAGATGAAGTAGGAGCAGGGACTGACCCGGCAGAAGGTAGTGCATTAGCGATCGCATTACTGAAATACCTGGCAAACACAACACAATTAACCATTGCGACTACCCATTATGGGGAACTCAAAGCACTAAAATATCAAGACGAGCGGTTTGAGAATGCCTCGGTGGAGTTTGATGATCAAACCCTGTCACCAACTTACCGTTTATTGTGGGGTATTCCCGGTCGCTCCAATGCCTTGAGCATTGCTAGACGCTTAGGGTTAAACCCATCGGTGGTGGATCAGGCTCAAACCCTTTTGGGGGGAGCTTCGGAAGATGTGAATCAGGTAATTGCGGGTTTAGAAGCTCAACGGCGCACTCAGGAAACTAAAGCCCAAGAGGCCAATCAGTTACTGCAACAAGCTGAATCTCTCCATCAGAAACTCTCTGAACGGGCAAAACTTTTGCAGGAGCGGGAACGGGAATTGAAGCTTTCCCAGGAACGGTCTGTGCAAGATGCGATCGCAGAAGCTAAGAAAGAAATTGCCCAAGTGATTCGCCAGTTGCAGCAAGGCTCCCAAACTGCTCAAAATGCCCAAAAAGCCACAAACGCTCTTAAGGAGATTGCCCAGCGTCAAATCCCAGCCGCACCGCCTCCTAAACCAAAACCAGGATTCCGTCCCAAAGTAGGCGATCGCATTCGCATTCCCCGATTGAATCAGACAGCTGAGATCCTCAGTGCCGCAGATAATGGGGAGCTAACGGTACGCTTTGGCTTAATGAAAATGACCGTTGCCCTAGCAGATGTGGAATCTTTGGATGGACAAAAACCCGAAAATGTGGTAAAAACTACATCAAAACCAGATCCTGCCCCAACTCTAGTCTCGCCGCCAGCTACGGCTGTGCGCACCTCAAAAAATACCATTGATATTCGAGGAAGTCGGGTAGCTAATGCAGAGATTGACATCGACCAAGCAATATCTAAGGCGATAGACTTTGGAGTACTCTGGATTATTCATGGCAAAGGAACTGGTCGATTAAGACAAGGTGTCCACGCTTTCTTGGAACAGCACCCTCTAGTGGAGCGTTTTAAGCTAGCCGAACAATCTGATGGTGGGACTGGTGTTACCGTTGCTTACCTTAAATAAGTTAACAGGTTAGCCGGTTAGCGGGTTAACAGGTTAGCCGGTTAACAGGTTAGCCGGTTAACAGGTTAGCGAGTTAGAATGCAATGCGTGAACATTCAACCTTCTAACCTTCAATCTTCTAACCTTCAATCTTCTAATTTTAAACCAAAGCTTTACCAGCAGGAAACATACCTTAATCTTTGGTAGTCCTGTTTCCAAACCTGTAACAGCGACGGGTAAACCGGATTTGCTTTATTAAAATAAAATTATGGTTTCCACTGTCAAGACGCCAAAATCACCTCCTGCTTGGGAGGATTTGCCTCTGAGTCAAGCCGCAGACTCAATCGATCTCGATAATATCAAAACCCAGCTAGATTTAGTCTTGCTTAGTCTAGAAGCTCTAGCAGGTATTGGTTCAGAGGAGATGCTGCAAGCTGCTGCTGAATTAAATTTAGACTCAATGATCACAGACCGAGTAGCATTGTGGCGTCTGCGTCAGTCCAATCCCCTGCGCAAAAGTTCAGGAGGTCGGAAAAAGCTGGATGTGGAGGAAGCGCGATCGCTAGTTTTAATCATCTGTCACTTGGCTAAAAACCATCAAGAATTGATCCGTCGTGCGGTGGCTTTACTCGAACAAATGACACAACAAAACAGTGAACCTCATCGTGCTGCTTTATTGGGAGATTATTTAGATAACTTTAACAACACTTACCGAGAACGGATGACCCAAGAAGAAAAGGTATCAACTGATAGTCTAAAGCAACTGGCTCTTAAACTATTAATCAATTTACTCTTCTATAGTGGAGCCAAAGGTCATCAGCGTTTATGGTTAGCCTTATTAGGTAAAGTATCTTAATAATTGTATGCAGTAAAATATAGCATTTTTATTTGAGATGTAAAACTAGGATTGATGGGAAATTCGGAACAGGGAACAGTATAAAATATCCATACAGCGCCAACCTCAGACGGTTTCGTCCACTGGCTATTGAATTAAGACTATCCGATCGCGTAGCGTGGCCTAAGGCCTTTGATTTTTTGGTGTTATGATAAATCAGCATTTGGTTTTATGATCTATTTGTAAATGCTATAAAAATCAACAATTAACGATTAACAATTAACAATTAACAATTAACAAATGACTAATACATAATCACCAATGACCAACATAGTCCTGCGACGTTACACTCCTCCTACCTGTACCCTATCAATTTGGGCAAACCGCTCACCCTTATCCCGCTGGGTGGGAGAATCTGTGGTGAAGAAGTTGCGGTTTGAGTTGCGTTTTGATGACCCCCGCAAGCCAGAAGAACAACAGGTAACCTTACGAGGCAACGCAGAAGATTTAGATGTGTTGTATGAAGCGGTAGATGGCTATGTTCAGCACTTCCTTGAGCCGTCCCCAAAGCAACTGGTTGCCTCTGGAAACTCTAAGGCCGTAGGCCACGCTACGCGATCGGCTGAGGTTACTCCCTTAAATCTGTTAACTCTTCCAACCCCTCAGGAAGAAAATGCCACAGCAGTTCCAACTCAGCAAATCCATCTGCAATCGAAAGGGTTACTGAGCCATAGCCTGTTTCTCGGTAAGCTGGCTAATGAAGAATCTGGGTCAGTACTTGATTTAAGTGCTACACAGCTGTTTGATTTAGCTAGCGCTTTGGATGAATATGCGGCTGAAGTAGTATCCCTACCAAAACTCAATCAGCCCAGTTGGAAACCAGAATCATCGGCTTGGATGCGTACAGCAGCATCAATGCTTTTGGCAGTGGGTGTAACAGCGGCAGTGATTAAGTTGCTTGATAAACCTCAGCCTGTTGAGCAAGCGAAAACACTAACAACAGCACAATCACAAACAAAAGCATTAGACTCCAGCAAAATTGGGAAAAAGCGAGCCATCTCCAAGGTTCCCCCAGCACCGAGCACTCCCATCCCAACTCCATCGGTACCACCCCGTTTATCCCCAGGAACCAAGTTACCGCCACCGCCTCCCGTTAAGCCACCCTCTCTACCAGTACGCACTCCACCACCGCCTCCCGTTAAGCCACCCTCTCCAGCACCAGTACGCACTGCGCCAGCAATAGCCTCACGCCCGAATTCACGTCCGATGCTCAAGATTGTTCCTGCTCCAGCTAGGACACCAGACTCTCCTAAACTGAGTGCTACTAGTTCTGGTGTTAGTCCTGTAGCTAGTTCTGTTACTAGTCCTGTAGCTAGTTCTGCTGTTAGTCCTGCTGCTGCTCCTGGGGCTAGTAACGGTGATGCACCTGTTTCTGAGGCTAGTAAAACCAATGTACCTACTGCTGATGCAAATACCCAACCCAAACCAACTCCACCCAGTCCCATCGCTGTAGTACAAACTGTGTCAGAATTGCCAGTGATTAAACCAGCGCCCTCTCCTACTGACGTGGCAACTCAGGATTCCTCTAGAGAAAGTCTATCGATCCCCACAGAAACAGTGGTAATCCCTGAGGCCGAGTCTTCTATTTCTTCTACTTCTATTACTTCTACTTCTACTTCTTCTAGGTCTTATACTACTAATGTGGCGGTTCAAGCCATCCCTGCTCCTCAACAGAATGTGTCCAGTCTCCAGAGAGGTTCTTCTACCTCTAGAATTATCGATCAAGCTGTGCCTGGACTAAATGTCGGGAGTAGCCCTGTTATCGATCAAGCTGTGCCTGGACTAAATGTCGGGAGTAGCCCTGTTATCGATCAAGCTGTGCCTGGACTGAATCTCCCGAGTAGCCCTGTTTCTGATTCCTTAAAACCATCCGAGCCTACCGTTGCGAATCAGATATCTCAAAATACCCTGTTGGATAAGATTTCTCAGGTAGCAGAAGCTAGACGATATTTCCAGGAGCGCTGGCAACCTCCCGAAGGGCTACAGAAAACCTTGAACTATAGTTTGTGGTTAAATAATAATGGTACAATCCGACGTATAATTCCCCTTGGGCAAGCAGCCAAAACCTATATAGATAACGCCCCCATACCTCTGATCGGTGAATCCTTTGTTTCCCCTTTAGAAGGGGAAGGTATACCAAAAATTCGGGTGCTGCTACACCCGGATGGTAAAGTACAAACTTTGTTGGAAGGGATGAATTGAGGTAATTAATAATAGGGGCTCTTGCTTACCACCTATTAGGTTAAATATAGGTTAAATATAGGTTAAATAGGTTAAATTCCTTCCTAGGATGTCCAAAACTATTGTTAGGAAATTTTGGACAGTATTTTTGTGTGCGCTCCCTAGCGCTCCTTTGGAAAATGCGGGGTCTCACCCTATTAACCTTTTATTTACCATGGGGAAGTTTAAAATCTAGGTATAACTATCTTGGCAGTTGTTTTAAGTAGCATTTTGGCATAGTAAGTCCGGAGGTGTAGCTATTAGCCTATAATCTTTCCAAACCTTGTCATAAATCTACAAATCTCTTAGTATAGATTTGTAGAGGTTAAGCCGTTATGAAAAAATATGTCACCCCAAAAGAGGCAGCCGAATATTACGGTGTCTCCATTACAACCCTCAGAAGATGGGACAAATACGGAAAACTTGACAGCATCAGAACTCAGGGCAATCAAAGAAGGTTCTGTATTGAAGGGGAAGATCCGCAGAGTAAGCCCATTGTCGGTTATGCAAGAGTCTCTACACACTCCCAACGAGATGACCTTGATCGACAAGCTGAATTTTTACGGTCAAAATACCCAAATGCTGAAGTTGTTTCAGAAGTTGGATCGGGACTCAATTTTAAACGGCGAAAGTTCCTCAAAATATTGGAACGAATATACAGCTGTGATATCTCGGCATTTGTGGTCGCATACCCAGATAGAGCAGTCCGATTTGGATTTCCATTACTTGAGTGGTTATGCCAAAAAAGTGGAGTCAAGCTCGTGGTTCTCAATGAACGCAAACTCTCCCCAGAACAAGAGCTCGTCGAAGATATCCTGTCCATCCTCCACTGTTTCTCTGCTAGGCTTTACGGACTCCGAAAATATCAAAAGCAAGTCACGCAAGCGGTACAAGAGAAAACCTCGGAACCAGACAGTGAAGTTGACACCAAACAGTGTATTGAAGATCAGGGTGTTTCCATCTAAAGAGCTTCACAGGGTCTGGAAAACTTGGCTTAACGCATACAGGTGGATCTACAACTGGTCAATAGATGCTATCAAAAATGGCTATAAAGGCAGTGCTTACGATTTACAGAAACTGGCCAGAAATTTTGATAGGCCAGAATGGGTGAAAACCTTACCAGGACATCAATTACAAGAAGCTGTTGCTGATGGGATCGATGCTGTCAAACAAGCCTTGGCCAATGGCGGTTTTGCCAAGTTCAAATCCTGTCGGCAAACAAGTCAAGTGATCAAATTCAAAGTTGGAGATTTCAAAAAAGGTTCCTGGTATCCCACCAAGGTAAAAGGCTTATCCTTACGTTGCCCTCAAGGTTGGCCTGATCAGTGCATTTATGGTACTCAGTTAGTTTGGATCAAAGGTAAGTGGTACGGTATTTTTCCTGAATATATTGAACCTACTCCTACTAATAAGGATCAAGTAATAGCCTTGGATCCGGGCATTAGGACATTTCTTACTGGTTTTGATGGCAAAAACTATATCGAGATCGGGTCTGGGGATATTGGCAGGATTCAAAGACTTTGTCAGCAACTAGATCGGTTGATGAGTCGTATTGACTTAAGCTCTGCAAAGCGTCAGAGACGAGCAATGAGGAAAGCTGCCCATCGATTGCGTCAAAAAATCCAAGATTTAATTAAAGACTGCCACAATAAATCAGCTTCTTTTCTTGTCAAGAACTACAAGCTGATTTTTATCCCCACATTTGAGACCTCTGAGATGGTAGTAAAATCAGCCAGAAAGTTAAATAAGAAGACAGCTCGTAATCTGCTCAATTGGAGCCACTATAAGTTTCGTCAGCATTTGATTCAAATGGCTGATCGCCATGGTGTGAAGGTGGTCTTAGTTAATGAATCTTACACGAGTAAAACCTGCCCAAAATGTGGGCACATTCACGATAAATTAGGCGGTAACAAAAAATTTCAATGCCCAGAATGTGGTTTCTTTTTACCACGGGATTGGAATGGCGCGCGGAACATAATGATCCGCGCTTTGTCGGCAACAACCATCAGGTTTTCACCTGGTGCTATACAGGTCATTCCTGCTGATGAGCAGGTTTAGACAGGTTAAATGTTGCACAAGCAAGTTAACTAAACTCTATATCTAGAGTCTTTGGGTAAGCCCTGAGTTGGTCTTGCGCTGCTGACGTTGGCTATTAGAATCCTCCACCCTTCACAATTCGTTTTTATCTGGGTTCAAACTGAAAGGAATCATGAAAGTTATGAAGAAGCATAAAATCCAATTTCCACCTACAAATGTTCGAGAGCTTGGCCAAGATGAGGTCTATTTTTACCTTGTTAATGGAGAATCCAGGGAGAAAATCCGTCTACATGACTATGAGCGGATATTCGAAGTTCCTGAATTATACGAGCAGGTTGTATATGAGCGTCTGAAGTGCCAGTCTCCATCAATTGTAGTGGATATCCTGCAGTCTGCCGTCTCTCAAGGGGACCAGAGCCTCAACGAGCTTCGGGTAATTGATCTTGGGGCAGGAAACGGGATAGTTGGTGAAAAGCTGAAACAACACGGAGTATCACGGCTGATCGGAGTTGATATTATTCCCGAAGCCCAGGCTGCTACTGAGCGAGATCGGCCTGGAATCTACGATGAATTCTATGTGATGGATTTCTGCAATCTCAGTGATAAAGATCGTGATGAACTCAATTCTTGGTCACCTAACTGCCTGGTTTCAGTAGCAGCACTTGGGTTCGGTGACATACCAGCAAAGGCTTTCTTGGAAGCCTTCAATGTAATTAGCGAAAATGCCTGGGTTGCCTTTAATATCAAAGAAACCTTCCTTGATTCAAGTGATGATTCTGGATTTTCACAGCTGATTCGGAAACTGATCTTCTCGGAATTTTTGGATCTTTATCATCTGAAAAGGTATCGGCATCGGTTCTCCCTCGAAGGTGAAAAGCTCTATTACTTTGCCCTAGGGGGCAAAAAAAATTCTGATGTTCCGCTCTCCTTAATAGACTCACTTGAATAGACTCACTTGGGTTGTCATCCTGACAGGGCAAAGCTATCTAAAATTCGGCTAACCGGGAAGCTAATATGCAGACAAACCGGTTATTGCCCAATAACGGGGATTACAACCAAATTAGTAAGCATATGCGCTACGCGCACGCTGCGCGAACAGCACTCAGCACTCAGCTTATTTTATTCAAAACCACCGATTGCGCTACGCGCACGCTGCGCCAACAGTAGCGTGCCCATAGCGCATAAGTACCTCAATGAGTGTGCCCATTCGCTTCGTGTGGCCATAGACCTTGGCCTTTGGCTGATAGCTGATATCTGATAGCTGAATGCTTACCCAAAATAATCCTCCACAATCTTTACTATACGCTCCGCCGCACGACCATCCCCAAAGGGATTAATGGCATTTGCCATCCCCTGATAAGCTACTGAATCACTCAACAACAAACTTGCCGCCCCCACCATCTGCTCTGGGTTAGTCCCTACCAACTTCCCAGTCCCAGCTGCGATCGCTTCCGGTCGTTCCGTGGTCTTACGCAACACCAGCACTGGCTTACCCAAACTCGGTGCTTCCTCCTGCAATCCGCCAGAATCAGTCATCACTAAATAACACCGTTGCATCGCTGCTACCAATTCCACATAATCCAGCGGTTCTGTTAAAAATACCCGCTCATGGTCACCTAACATTGCCCTTAGGGGTTCCCTGACCGTAGGATTACGATGGAGAGGTAACAATAATGCTGTATCTGGGAACTTATCTAAAATCTGGAGGAACCCCTGGGCTATATCTTCCAGTGGTTTCCCCCAGTTTTCCCGACGGTGTACCGTTGCCAAAATCGTCCGGTATCCTTCCCAATCTAAACCCGGAACCTCACACACTGGTTCCCGTTCAGCCACCATCAACAGGGCATCAATCACTGTATTCCCAGTTTTATGAATTGCGCCAGTCACCCCAGACCCCTGCAAATGCTCTACTGCTAGGGGAGTGGGGGCAAAATGTAATTGAGTAATCTGAGAAATCAGCCGTCGATTCGCTTCCTCTGGATAGGGATTAAACAAATCATTGGTGCGCAATCCTGCCTCCACATGACCCACCGGGATACGTTGGTAAAACGCTGCCAAGGCCGCAGCAAAGGCCGTAGTTGTATCCCCCTGCACAACTACCAACTGGGGCTGCAATTCCTGAAATAACTCCTCTAACCCCCGTAAACTCAAACAAGTAATATCGGTCAGAGTTTGCTTGGGCTGCATAATTTCTAAATCCCGATCCGCCCTCAGCTCAAACATCTGCATTACCTGGTCTACCATTTCCCGATGCTGACCCGTTAACACCACCTGAGTCTTAAATTTCCCAGAGCCTTGGAACTCAAGAATCACTGGAGCTAACTTAATTGCCTCCGGACGAGTCCCTAATGTGATACAGATTTGAATTGGAGACTTGGTTGAACCCTGATTTAGGGTCTCGGGTCTAAGGTCTGGGGGAATTTCCAGGGGTTTCATAATTATAATATTTCTCAATTGGGTGAGGTAGTTTCGTTACTCAACACTCAGCAATAACCCAGGCGAGTCAATAATAGAACAATTTCATCAATAGCACGAAGGAGTGTAGCAGCAGATTGGTCAGATTGATTTACCAGAATACTAAATACCAAAGTTTTATAGTCAGGAATATCAAGATAGCCGGATAAGGCTGAGACACCACTTAATGTACCAGTCTTGGCCTGGAGCTTACCAAGAGCTGCGGTATCACGAAAGCGATCGCGTAAAGTTCCACTAACCTCAGCCGTAGCCAAGGATTCTCGATAAACCTGAGCTAATGGGGTTTGTGCCATCAGTCTCAGAGTTTGTGCGATCGCAAACGGACTAGCTAAATTATGGCGAGATAGCCCAGACCCATCAGCCAGGCTATAGCTTTTTGGGTCAACCCCTAACTCCGTTAAGCTCTGTTGAACCGCGACCAGACCCAACTTAGGGCTAGACTCACTCCCTACCTCTGTTTCCAGTTGGTGCAATAATGCCTCAGCATACAAATTATTACTGTGCTGATTGATTTCCTTTAACAATAGCGCTAACGGAAGAGATTCTACTGCTGCTAACTCTCTGGTTGTTTGTGTATTGGTTATTTCTGTATTATTAACATTAGAACGAAATCTATTATTAACCTCTCTTCCCATCCCCTGATCTGATGATCTGACCATCTCAGCTGAACTGTCTTTTACCAATGCCTTAATCACACCAATTCCCTCAGCTTCCAGGATACGGCGGAAGGACTCTAGGAAATAATGGGCTGGGTCGCGAACTGCTAACCCCCAGAAGTCTGGTGCAGCATCTGCCGCCAGTTGACCGTTAATCACTAACACCGGCTCACCTAAAACTCCCATTATTTCTACTGAGTATGGTATTCCGGCCTTACCGGTAACAGCACGATTATCCACACGCCACTGTCTAGCCGCTATGGAATCACTCCAACTAACGCGCAATGGTTTACCAGGCTGTTGGGGAAATAGGGTTAGTCCAACAGTATTTTGATTGAGAATAAGTCGATTAACTGAAGCGCCATAGTATAGATAACTATCGCTCCACTCCCAGGTTGGATTGATAATACCATAGGGAGTATAGCCATCTTCTACAATTAACTGTTGCACCCACGTCACCCCTTGACCCTTTAGTTGTTGTGCCACATCTGTTAACTGGGTATTGGTTAAGCTTGGGTCTGCTTGTCCCACAATCCGTAAGGAAGTCAAATAGGGGCTAGTGCCAGTACCATAAACCGGTGTGCGAATCCGGTATTGCTGACCTAGTTGACGTAACGCTGCTGCTGTGGTAATGAGTTTGATATTGGATGCTGGAATAAAGAAACGTTCTGATTCAAGACTGTAGAGGGGAGCTGAGTCGGCTAAGGGTTGAATCAAAATACCCCAACGCGATCGCATAAATTCGGGACGACTGATTATGGCATCAATGGCTGTAGTTAAGTCAGCAGGACAAATCTTGTCTCCAAAGGATTTCGGTTCCTCAACTACTTCAACTGCTGCCGGTGTCGCCATCACCCCTTGCTTGATGACTAACTGTACAGCTAACCACAACAGCAGCAAAGTTATTGGTTTTCCCCATCGATGTAAGGGATTTGGCATAACTCACAACTCATAACTCACAACTCATAACTCACAACTCATAACTGAGGTACAGGCATCAGGCGTGGAACGGGCATCAGGCGTGGAATGGGCATCTTGCCCGTTTCCTGCCGCAACTCACAACTGACCTACTGACGCCCTCAGCACTCAATTCATTTGTCTAATCCGTTAATGACTAAACTATTAAAAATTACTCATCAACGCTGGCTCATTATCCTATCCCTATTGATTATCACACCATTAGGGATTCTTTCCAAGTATTACTCTGGTCTTGGAGAAAAATGGGTTCATGACTACTCTGGTGCTATTTTATATGAGATTTTTTGGTGTTTATTGATATTTTTTATTATCCCCAATCGCCAAGCAATAACCAGAATTACCTTAGTAGTTTTTAGCATTACCTGTGCCCTAGAATTATTACAACTTTGGCAAACCCCTCTCTTAGCCCCGATTCGTGCTTCCTTAATCGGTAAATTCATCTTAGGAACTACCTTTGTATGGTGGGATTTCCTCTATTATGCCATTGGCAGCGTCTTAGGTTGGCTATGGTTACGGCAAATCTCCCAGTTTCGGAAACTGATCAGATAATAGTAAATCCGCTTAATTAATCAGTAAGCATTCAGCCGTCAGCTGTCAGCCGTCAGCTTAAAATAAACCTCCTTCGCTATGGGAACAGCTGACATAAAATAGATTAAACTAATACTTACCTGTTTTAGTCAAAAGCTGTTCGCGCAGCGTGGGCGTAGCGCATTAACTGATAGCTTAATGCTGATAGCTGAATGCTTACCTCCCAACTCCCGACTCCCGACTCCCGACTCCCTATTCCCTTTATTATACCCGACATGATATTACTCAAAACTAACGGATATTTCTACCTTTTCTTTGGGATATAATCCAATATATTGAGCACGAATAGTAGTACCAGATTTAACAGGAACTAGGGGAGTCATGGAGCCTAAAGACAGTAAATCGCCTTTCTTCAAAACTTTACCTGATGCCTTCAAAGAATCTTTTAACCAAAGTACTACCTGTAACGGATTTCCTAATAAAGCACTACTTTTACCAACAGCTAACTCATTGCCAGCCTTATCTACAATTACAATCTTTATATTTTTTAATCGTTCTTCCCAATCAGGGGTAGCAGATAAAGGAATCGGTGTTCCTAAAACTCCCAAGCGAGCACCGACATTAATGGCTACCAAAGCAGGCCCATCAAGATTCACTTTTGGGTCATAAACTAAATCTGGTAGTTCCATGAAGGGAATGACGGCATCAAGAGCAGCTAAAGCTTCCCTAGGGGTAGTAGCACTATTAATCTCTTCGCTACCAACTCTAACGATTAAGTCTCCTTCATATACAGGTCGAGCACCGAAGTTGGCAGAGACAACCGCTCCACTGTTGAGCAACATCTTTTCGAGAAGTACACCTCGTATGGGTTCAGAGACTTTGAAGCGCTCTTGAGCAGCAGGATTAGTCAGTCCAGCTTTGTAACCTACAACGTTTCCTAAACTAGAGCTCAACTGTTGTACAAATTGGTCTTGCAAAGCCTGGGCTTGTTCAACGGTTAGCTGAGTCGCAACTCCCCTAGCTGGGGTTTTGTTGAGATAGCTAGTTGTCAATTCCTCCACCAGACGAGCATCAGGGGTTTGATCTAAAACTTTAGTAGGAGAGCTACTAGTTGAGTTGGAGTTGTTCTTAGCCCCAGTAAGGTTGCAGCTTGGCAGATATACAACGGAAGCCAATAGTAAAATTGCTAGGGAAATAGATTTGATATCTTGCATGGTGTTGCTAGAGCTGTTTTCAGGATTCAAACCATTTGGCATAACTCAAGAGCCGAAAATTGCTTCAGTTCAATTTTGTGGTGTTACTTATGAGTTACAGAAGGGGAAGTATACATATAGAGAATTGACGACCAAGAGGAGGTAACCATAAGCGTAGAGAAAAGTCTAGACAAAAGCCTAGACAAAGGGGGGATGATTTCAGCTTATCCCATGACTGAATCAATACACTAGTTGATCTCGACTTTCGGCGAGCTAATCAGCAATCGGTAGTGTTGACGGTTAACTGTTAACGGTTGACTGAATACACTCAGCCGTCAACGGAAAATCCTATTCCCTGTCTTCGAGGATCAGCTTCAAGAGATTATTAAGCCAAGTCAGATCATTTCCGGTGGAACACTGATCTCGGAACATCCGAAATGTGTAACTGGAGTGTGAGCGTCTCGCTGACTAGCCTATAGTCAGCTAACAAGATGCTTGCACTACACAATAACAAGTAACAAGTAACGAGTAATAAGTAACAAGTAACAAGTAACGAGTAATAAGTAACAAGTCACAATTTCCCTGAATAGGAAGTGATTAAGAGGTGCGCTTGACCTTGGCGAATTTAATTCGCCAAGGTCAAGA